>DASUQB010000035.1:0-11038 GCA_036280835.1 Microbacterium sp.
CGCATGCGCAGGGACTGGCTGCTCGAATCGGGTGCCGAACTCGCCCCCGACGAGCTCATCATCACCGACGAGGCCCCCAAGGTCACGAGCGTCGTGCCCGCGGCGCTCGCCGAGCGCCAGGTGACCCCGCCCGCGGTCGAGGCGCGCCAGCTCGCCAACCCCTTCCTGGCACCGGATCTCTCCCGGCCCGTCCGCAAGGAGGCGCCGCGTCGTCGCCTCGACGGCTGGGAGCTCATGGGGCCCCTCTACAAGGCGTTCGAGATCGGTGCCGGCGGCTCCGCCGCGTCGATGGAGCTGCCCGAGGTGCCCGAGTACGACCGCCTCTCGCCCAAGGGCCTCGAGGTGATGCCGCACCAGTCGCGCTTCCTCGAGGCTGTCCGCCTCGGCCACCGCAGCTTCCTGCTCGCCGACGAGCCGGGCCTCGGCAAGACCGCCGAGTCCGTGATCGCGGCATCCGTCGCGGGCGCCTATCCGCTCCTCGCCGTCGTGCCCAACGTCGTCAAGATGAACTGGGCGCGCGAGGTGGAGCGGTGGACGCCGCAGCGACGGGCGACCGTCATCCAGGGCGACGGCGATGAGATCGACGCCTTCGCCGACGTGTTCATCGTCAACTACGAGATCCTCGACCGCCACCTCTCGTGGCTGGGCTCGCTGGGGCTCAGGGGCATGGTGGTCGACGAGGCGCATTTCATCAAGAACCTCACCAGCCAGCGTTCGCAGAACGTACTGGCGCTGGCCACGCGCATCCGGGAGACCACGCCGGATCCGCTGATGCTCGCGCTCACCGGCACGCCGCTGATCAACGACGTCGAGGACTTCGACGCCATCTGGCGGTTCCTCGGCTGGACCACCGGCGACAAGCCGGGACCCGAGCTCATGGAGAAGCTCGACGAGACCGGCCTGACCCCCGCCGACAAGGCGTTCTACCCGGAGGCGCGCGACGCCGTGATCTCGATGGGGATCGTCAGGCGCAAGAAGAAGGATGTCGCGGCCGACCTCCCCGACAAGCTCATCGCCGATCTGCCCGTGCAGCTCGACGACGAGTTCGGGCGCAGCATCCGCCAGGCGGAGCGCGAGCTCGGCTCGCGCATGGCCGCGAAGTACCGCCGCATCATCGAGGCGCGCGGCGAGCGCGGGCGCGTGTACGACGACGCCGACGAAGACATCATCCGGCTCGTCGCGCACAACGAGCTCGAGGAGTCGAAGGCGGCCGGAGCCGGCGGCGACAACGTCTTCACCATGGTCCGCAAGATCGGCCAGGCCAAGGCCCTGCTGGCAGCGGACTACGCGGTGCAGCTGCAGCGCTCCGTCGGCAAGGTCGTGTTCTTCGCCAAGCACATCGACGTGATGGATGCCGCGGAGAACCACTTCGCCTCGGCGGGCCTCCGCACGATCTCCGTGCGCGGCGACCAGACGATGCAGGCCCGCCAGGCCGCGATCGACGCCTTCAACAACGACCCGGGCGTCGGCATCGCCGTCTGCTCGCTCACCGCCGCCGGGGTCGGCCTCAACATGCAGGCCGCGTCGAACGTCGTGCTCGCCGAGCTCAGCTGGACCGCCGCCGAGCAGACGCAGGCGATCGACCGCGTGCACCGCATCGGTCAGGACGAGCCGGTCACCGCGTGGCGCATCATCGCCGCGCACACGATCGACACGAAGATCGCCGAGCTCATCGATCAGAAGCAGGGCCTGGCCCTGCGCGCGCTCGACGGACAGGCCGTGGATGCCACATCCAGCGAGTCGGTGCAGCTCAGCGCGCTGATGCACCTGCTGAGGCAGGCGCTCGGCGCCGCCTGAGGTCGCGGTTCCGTCGTGTGGCAGCGCCGTCGCCACCGGCGCTAGTGTCGTCTGTGGCAGCGTCGCCGGTTTGCGATTCCCGACAGCAAGGACCACAGCATGAAGATCGGCATCCTGACGAGCGGCGGCGACTGCCCCGGGCTGAACGCGGTCATCCGCGGTGTCGTGCTGAAGGGCACCACCGCCTACAACCTCGAGTTCGTCGGCATCCGTGACGGCTGGCGCGGGGTCGTGGACGGCGACTTCTTCCCGCTCACCCGGCACGAGGTGAAGGGCCTGTCGAAGGTCGGCGGCACCATCCTCGGCACGAGCCGCACGAACCCCTACGAGGGTCCGCGCGGGGGCGCCGAGAACATCGCGAAGACGATGTACGGCCACCGGCTCGACGGGATCATCGCCATCGGCGGCGAGGGCACCCTCGCCGCGGCCGACCGGCTGGCGAAGGACGGCATCAACGTGCTCGGCGTTCCCAAGACGATCGACAACGACCTGCGCGCGACCGACTACTCGTTCGGGTTCGACACCGCCGTGAACATCGCCTCCGAGGCCATGGACCGCCTCCGCACGACCGGCGACTCGCACCAGCGCTGCATGGTCGCCGAGGTCATGGGCCGCCACGTGGGCTGGATCGCCCTGCACGCCGGCATCGCGGCCGGCGCCCACGCCATCCTGATCCCCGAGCACCCGATGACGATCGACGAGATCTGCCTGCTCGTCACGAAGGCCCACGACCGCGGGCGCGCCCCGCTCGTCGTCGTCTCCGAGGGCTTCACGCTCAAGGACATGGACGAGGCCTACAGCGACAAGGGGCTGGATGCCTTCAACCGCCCGCGCCTGGGTGGCATCAGCGAGATCCTCGCCCCCGAGATCGAGCGCATCACCGGCATCGAGACCCGCGCGACGGTGCTCGGCCACATCCAGCGCGGCGGGTCGCCGTCCGGCTTCGACCGCGTGCTCGCCACCCGCCTCGGCCTGCACGCCGCGGACGCGGTCGTCGACGGCGCGTGGGGCCAGATGGTGGCCCTGAAGGGCACCGACATCGTGCGGGTGCCCTTCATCGAGGCGCTCGGAGAGCTCAACAAGGTGCCGCAGTACCGCTACGAGGAAGCCGCGGCCCTCTTCGGCTGAGCCTCCGCCGCGGTCGACCCGTCGCACGCGATCGCCGATGCAGGAGCGATCGCCGATGCAGGACGATCCACGGTCGTTCTGCCTTCCCCAGCGATATCACCTGTCGAGTCCCTGCGCGATGGCGGTGAGCACGGTGTCGGTGACGTGTGAGCGATCGAAGAGCACCTGCTGGTAGTCGAATCTGATGACCGTGTAGCCGAGAAGGGTCAGCCTGGCGTCGGCGCGGAGATCGCGGCGGCGGTCCCGCGCGGTGCTGTGGTGCGCAAACCCGTCGAGCTGTATGACCAGGGCTCGACCGATGAGTCCGTCCACGGGGTGGCCGTCGATCCACACCTGCTGTCGAACCTGCACGCCCACCGACCGCATGACGTCCATGAAGTGCGATTCCACTCCGGAGTCGGACAGGACCGAGGCCACGGAGGCCAGCTCGCGGGCTCTCGGGCTTCGCCATTTCACCCGTCGAAGGACCTCGGGTTCGATCACCTTGCGCCGCAAGGCGGACTCCCACACCGCCAGCGCGTCAGCCGGCGGAAGGCACTTCGCCGCATGGAACAGCATGTTGATCGGATGCTCCTCCGCGGTCGACGCCGGCAGGACGACGGGTCCGTTGGACCAATGCACCCGCAGGCCGGTAGGGTCCACCCGGGCGGTCGTCGACGGAACGGCGACGTGGGTGTGCTCGTGAGCCGGCGTCCAGAGCCCCCGCAGCGCGGCGGCCGTCACGCACGTCGCCCTTCCGCCGGCCGAGGCCGCCGAGACACGTCGCTCATCGCACGATGGCGCGACGAGCCACGATCTTCGTACACGCCGGAGGACCCCCGCCGAGATGGCACGGCGCACGTCGTGCTCGGTGAACCCCTGCGATCGCACCACCGACGAGTGGGCGATCCCGTGGTGTGACAGCATCCATCTCTCGAGCTCCGCAGTGCGCATACCCCACTCTGCGCACGGGGAAGATCGAAAATGCGCCCTGCCGCGATTCGGGGGAGAGCGCAGCGGCGGCGCACCTTGAGGAGGATTCGCCGACGCCCTCGCCCGCACAGGAGGAATCCCCTAGCCAGGAGGTTCTACGCGGAAACGTCCTGCCCCGGCGATCATTGCGTCGACGGCTCGATGGAACCCTCGGCCGGCCCGGCCGGGGCGGGATTTAGCTCCGCGCCCCGCGTCGCGGGCTACTCCGCCTCGGCCAGGCCGAGCACGTCGAGCAGCCACGCCAGCTCGAACGCGCGCTCCTTCCACGAGTTGTAGCGCCCGCTGACGCCGCCGTGGCCGGCCACCATCTCGCACTTGAGCAGCGCGTCGGCGCCCACCTCGCGCAGGCGCGCGACCCACTTCGCCGGCTCGACGTAGAGCACGCGCGTGTCGTTGAGGGAGGTGACGGCGAGGATGCGCGGGTACGCGGCATCCGCCCGCACGTTCTCGTACGGCGAGTACGACTTCATGTACTCGTAGACGTCCGGGTCGTGCAGGGGATCGCCCCACTCGTCCCACTCGATGACGGTCAGCGGCAGCGACGGGTCGAGGATCGTCGTGAGGGCGTCGACGAACGGCACCGCGGCGAGGATGCCGGCGAAGAGCTCGGGCGCGATGTTCGCGACCGCGCCCATCAGGAGCCCTCCGGCGCTGCCGCCCTCGGCCACGAGCCGGTCGGGCGAGGTGTACCCCTCGTCGATCAGGTGCAGCGCGCAGTCCACGAAGTCGGTGAAGGTGTTGCGCTTCTGCAGCAGCTTGCCGTCCTCGTACCACTGCCGGCCCATCTCGCCGCCGCCGCGCACGTGCGCGACCGCGAAGACGACGCCGCGGTCGAGCTCCGAGAGCCGGGCGATCGAGAAGCGCGGTTCGATCGAGTGCTCGTACGAGCCGTAGCCGTACATGTGCAGCGGGCGCGGCGCGGCCCCGGCGTCACCGAACGAGCGCTTCCAGACGAGCGAGATGGGCAGCTGCGTGCCGTCCTGGGCCGTCGCCCACACCCGCGCCTGGTCGTAGTCCTCCGGGTCGTAGCCGCCGAGCACGGGCTGGCGCTTGCGCAGCAGCAGCTCGCGCGTCGACAGCTCGTAGTCGTAGACGGTGCCCGGCGTGACGAAAGAGTCGTAGCCGAGCCGGATGAGCGGGGGAGCCCATTCCGGGTTGCCGCCGGTGCCCGCGGTGTAGAGGGGCTCGTCGAAGGGCAGCTCGTCGACATCCGCCGTGGCGTAGTCGAGCAGCCCGACACGCGCCAGTCCTCCGCGGCGGTACTCGACCACCGCGAAGTCCCGGAAGCAGTCGACATCCAGCAGACGCTGCCCCGTCGTGTGGGGGAGCAGCACACGCCGCTCGCCTCGGGGGTCCTCCGCGGACACCTGCACGAGCTCGAAGTCGAGCGCGCCGTCGTTGTGCACGATGAGGAGCACGTCCTCACCGTCGACCACCGCGTGGTCGACGGAGTACTCGACGCCCTCCGTGCGGGGCCAGACGAGCCGCGGTTCGGCCGTGAGGTCGGCCGTGTCGAGGATGCGGGCCTCCGAGGTGATGCTGGAGCCCACCGAGATCACGAGGAACTTGTCGCTGCGCGTGATGCCGGCGCCGAGCCAGTACTTCTCGTCGGGCTCGTGGAAGAGCTTCGCGTCCGAAGCGACGTCGGTGCCCACGGCGTGCAGCCAGAGGGTGTCGGGCCGCCAGGCGTCGTCGACGGTCGTGTACAGGATGCCGGAGCCGTCGGGCGTGAACTCCGCACCCGAGAAGGTGTCGGGGATCTCGTCGGCGAGCTGCTCGCCGGTCACGAGGTCGCGCACCCGGATCGTGTAGCGCTCATCGCCCGCCACGTCGACGCCGAAGAGCATCCGCGTGCCGTCCTTGGACACGTCGAAGCTGCCGAGCGAGAAGAACTCGTGCCCCTCGGCCTCGGTGTTGCCGTCCAGCAGCACCTGCTCCCCGGGCACCTCGACGCCGGGCTCGAGCTGCGGCGGGGTCCAGTCCTCCGGCGAGGCCAGCGGGGCGCGGCACTGGATGCCGTACTGCTGGCCCTCGACCGTGCGGCCGTAGTACCACCAGTCGCCCCGGCGCGAGGGCACCGACAGGTCGGTCTCGAGCGTGCGGCTCTTGATCTCGTCGAAGATGCGCGACCGGAGCCCCTCGAGGTGTGCCGTCACCGCCTCGGTGTGCGCGTTCTCGGCCCGCAGGTGCTCGAGCACCTGCTCATCCTCCTTGGCCCGGAACCATTCGTACGGGTCGTCGAACGCGTCGCCGTGGTGGCTGCGGAGCGTGGAGGTGCGGGTGGCGACGGGGGCGGAGACGGATGCGGGGTGCTCAGAGGTCACTGGTCCACGCTAGCCGAGGCACTCACGGGCGGGCCGGTCCGAGTTGACCGATGGGGGGCGGGGTGCGAGGATTCTTACGGCCCGGTTGCCGGATGCTTAATTCACGGTGAACTGTTCGTTCGTCACGCCGATCTCGTCGGCACCTCTCCATTCCTGAACCAAAGGAAAGCGAACGGTGGAAGCCGCAGCCCTGATCATCGTGCTGGTCATCGTGCTGGCACTCTTCTTCGACTTCACCAACGGCTTCCACGACACCGCCAACGCGATGGCCACCCCCATCGCGACGGGGGCGCTCAAGCCGAAGGTCGCGGTGCTCCTCGCCGCCGTGCTGAATCTCGTCGGCGCCTTCCTGTCGACGGAGGTGGCCAAGACCATCTCGGGCGGCATGATCCGGGAGGATCAGATCGACTCGTCGATCTTCCCGGCGATCATCTTCGCCGGCCTCATCGGCGCCATCACCTGGAACATGCTGACGTGGCTGCTCGGGCTTCCCTCGAGCTCGTCCCACGCACTGTTCGGCGGCCTCATCGGTGCGACGCTGGTGGGCGTCGGGGTCGCGGCGATCGACTTCAGCGTCGTGATGTCGAAGGTCATCCTGCCGGCGATCATCGCCCCGCTCACGGCGGGCATCATCGCCTACACGGCCACGAAGATCGCGTACGTCGTGACGCGGCGCTACGACTCCAAGCCCGACGGGCGCGACGGCTTCCGCATCGGCCAGATCTTCACGTCGTCGCTCGTCGCGCTGGCCCACGGCACCAACGATGCCCAGAAGACGATGGGCGTCATCACGCTCCTGCTGATCACCGCCGGCTACCAGAGCGCAAGCGACCCCGACCCGCAGACCTGGGTCGTGTTCGCGTGCGCCATCACGATCGCCCTCGGCACCTACATGGGCGGCTGGCGCATCATCCGCACGCTCGGCAAGGGCCTCACCGACGTCAAGCCCGCGCAGGGCTTCTCCGCCGAGTCATCGACGGCAGCGACGATCCTCGCCTCGAGCGCGCTCGGCTTCGCCCTCTCGACGACCCAGGTCGCTTCGGGATCCGTCATCGGCTCCGGCCTCGGCCGCCGGGGCTCCACGGTGCGCTGGCGCATGGTGGGCCGCATCATGGTGGGATGGCTCCTGACGCTTCCCGCGGCGGGCGCCGTGGGCGCGGCGGCGGCCCTCATCGTCGTGTGGTTCGGCACGTGGGGTGTTCTCGTGGATGCCGTGCTGGCCGTCATCGTCATCCTGGGCATCTTCCTCCGCTCGCGTCGCAACGCCGTCACGGCGTCCAACGCGATGAGCGAGGTGGCCGACTCCGGGCGGGCCGTGAAGGTGAAGCGCAACCCTCCGCCGACGCGCCGTCAGCGCGCCGTCATGCGCGAGGAGGAGCGCCGCAAGGCGGAGCAGGCAGCGCAGGAGAAGGCAGCGCGAAAGGCGGCCGAGCGCCGGGCGGCGGATGAGCGCGCACGCGAGCTCGCCACCGCCAAGCAGGCGGCCAAGGAGAAGGCGAAGGCCGACGCCCGCAGGGGCAGCGACGGGAGGGGATCGCTGTGAGCTTCAGCATCGACTGGATCGCGTTCGTGCAGGTCTTCGTCGCCGCCATGGTCGGCGCCGTGCTCGTCGTGGGCTTCTACTCGTTCGGGCTGCGGCTGCTCGTGCGCGCGGGCAAGGCGCCCGTCGTGACCCCGGCGGAGTTCACCGATGCCATCACGGTCATCAGCTCGAAGGACGCGCAGCGCTCCGCCAAGGCCGCGGCGAAGGCCGCGCGCAAGAGCCCGCTCACCGACGGCCAGAAGAAGCTCTCCCTGTGGGCCGCGTACCTCTGCTTCGGGCTGGCGGGTCTGGCCGTGCTCGGCGGCCTGCTGCTGATCCTCTTCAACCACTGAGCACGGGGGCCGCCCGCTGACCCGGCGCGCGTCGGGGGCCGCCCTTAGGCTGGGGCGCATGGTCTCCGCATCCGCCCGCTTCGGCCAGTACGAGCCCGCGCGGCGCACCATCGTCCACGTGAGCGACACCCACCTCATGGCGGGCAACGCTCCTCTGGGCGGGCGCTACGACACCGAGGCGAACCTCGCGCAGACGCTGCGCGCCGTCGAGGCGCTCGGCATCCGCCCCGACGCCATCCTCTTCACGGGCGACCTCGCCGACCTCGGAGAGCCCGATGCCTACCGTCGTCTGCGTGCAGCGGTCGAGCCCGTGGCCGAGCGGCTGGGGGCGCCCCTCGTCTGGGTCGCGGGCAATCACGACGAGAGGCCGGCGCTCCGGGAGGGGATGCTCGATCTGCCGCCCACACAGGAACCCGTCACCGGCGTGTGGGACCTGGGCGGGCTGCGGCTCATCGCGCTCGACAGCACGGTGCCGGGGTGGCACCACGGCGATCTCGACGACGCGCAGCTGCGGTGGCTGCGCGAAGAACTGGGCACGCCGGCCCCGCTGGGCACCCTCCTCGCGCTTCACCACCCGCCGCTGCCGTCCCACATCCCGCTCTTCGACATCCTCGAGCTGCGGGATCAGGGCCGCCTCGCGGAGGCGATCGCGGGCACCGATGTGCGCGGCATCCTGGCCGGTCACCTGCACTACTCGACGAGCGGAACGTTCGCGGGGGTGCCCGTCAGCGTCGCGGCCGCCACCTGCTACACGATGAACCTGGCGCGCCCGGGCGACGCGGTGAACGGGATGGACGCCGGGCAGTCGTTCCACCTCGTGCACGTCTACGACGACACGATCACCCACTCCGTCGTCCCGGTCGTCGATGCCCCGACGGGCGACTACTTCTCTCCCGAGTGGGTGGAGGCAATGGCGCGGCTGAGCCCGGAGGAGCGCCTCGAGCGATTCTCGAGAAAGCCGCCGCGCACGCCTTGAACGGCACGCGGACATGAGCTCCGTCAACCCAGAGGGGTTGTCCACGGGGGCGGGTGCCCGGGCAGAATCGTCGGCTGACCGGCGATAGGCTCGAAGCACCCGCCTTTCGTGACGACCCAAAAGGACCCACACACCATGGCACTGGACGCGATGACGCGCACCCGTATCGAAACAGACTCCCTGGGATCGATGGAGATCCCCGCCGACGCCTATTGGGGCATCCACACCGCCCGCGCGTTGGACAACTTCCCGATCAGCAAGCGGCCGATCTCCGTCTACCCGGACCTCGTCGTCGCCCTCGCGATGGTCAAGCAGGCCGCCGCCCGCGCGAACCGCGAGATCGGCGCCCTCGAGCCCGAGACCGCCGACCTCATCGACCGCGCCTCCCAGCGGGTGATCGACGGCGAGTTCCACGACCAGTTCGTGGTCGGCGTCATCCAGGGCGGTGCCGGCACCTCGACGAACATGAACGCCAACGAGGTGATCACGAACGTCGCCCTCGAGATGGCCGGTCGCGAGAAGGGCGACTACGCGTTCCTCTCCCCGATCGACGACACCAACCGCAGCCAGTCCACCAACGACGTGTACCCGACGGCGATCAAGGTCGGGCTGTCGCTCACCCTGCGCAGCCTGCTCGAAGAGCTGAACCTGCTGCGGATGGCCTTCCTCGACAAGGCCGTGGAGTTCCACGACGTCCTCAAGGTGGGCCGCACGCAGCTGCAGGACGCCGTGCCGATGACGCTCGGCCAGGAGTTCCACGGATTCGCCACCACCCTGCGTGAGGACTACAACCGCCTCACCGAGAACGCGTACCTGCTGTTCGAGATCAACATGGGCGCCACCGCGATCGGCACCGGCATCACCGCCCACCCCGACTACGCGGCGGCGGTGCTCCAGCACCTGCGGGAGATCAGCGGGCTCGACCTCGAGACAGCGGTCGACCTCGTCGAGTCCACGAGCGACACCGGCGCGTTCATGTCGTTCTCGTCGTCGCTGAAGCGCAATGCGATCAAGCTCTCCAAGATCTGCAACGACCTGCGCCTGCTCTCCAGCGGCCCCCAGGCGGGATTCGGCGAGATCAACCTCCCCGCGCGTCAGGCCGGCTCCAGCATCATGCCCGGCAAGGTGAACCCGGTCATCCCCGAGGTCGTCAACCAGGTTGCCTTCGCCGTCGTGGGCGCCGACATGACCGTCACGATGGCCGTCGAGGGCGGGCAGCTGCAGCTCAACGCCTTCGAGCCGGTGATCGCCCACTCGATCTTCCAGTCGATCACCTGGATGCGTCAGGCGATGTGGACGCTGCGCGTGAACTGCGTGGAGGGCATCACCGCCAACCGGGAACGCCTCGGCAGCATGGTCGGCTCCTCGGTCGGCGTCATCACCGCACTGACCCCCTTCATCGGCTATGCCGCGGCCGCGGCGCTCGCCAAGACGGCCCTGCTGACCGGCCACAACGTGGCCGACCTGGTGGTCGAGGGCGGGCTGATGACCCGCGACGAGGTTCTGAAGCAGCTTTCGCCGGCGCGGCTCTCCGGACTCGAGGCCGTCACGGCCGCGATCCCGATCGTGCCGCCGCCCGCGCAGCGGCCCGAGTCGCTGTAGGGGAGGCGGCGGCGCCTCGACGACTGCAGCGGCGCCGCGTCGTCTAGCGACGACGCAGCACGCGGCATCCGCTCGGCTACTCGCTCGGCTCGCCCTGCATGTCGATCACCGGAATCGCCATCGTGATCGGGCGCACGCCCGAGAGCTTCGACGGCGAGAGCTGCCGCGTGACGTCCTCGCGGGTCATGAGCCCCGACTCGACGACGAGGTCGGCGACCGGGCGACCGGTCGCGAGCGCCTGCTTGGCGAGCTTCGCCGCCTCGGCGTATCCGATGAACGGGATGAGCGCGGTGATGACGCCCACGCTCGAGGCGACCTGCGCCTCGAGGCGCTCGGTGTTCGCGGTGATGCCGTCGACGCAGTT
>DASUQB010000036.1:0-2375 GCA_036280835.1 Microbacterium sp.
AGCACGAATGTCGGCGGGCGGCTGGCCGCCTGGGTGCCGAACAGGATGCGGGGCTGCTTGCCGCCGCGCAGCGGGTGCGGGTGCTCGGCGACCAGCTCGGCGAGGAACGCGTTGAACTTGCCGGTCGGGATGCGCTGATCCCACGACTCGAGCGCTGTCTCCAGCGCCGGCACGAGCCGCTCGAGGTGACGACCGGTGCGCGCGGAGATGTTGACGCGGGGCGCCCACGCGACGTGCGCGAGATCCTGCTCGATCTCGCGCTCGAGGTAGCGGCGGCGGTCGGCGCCGTCGAGGTCGTCGTCGGCCAGGCGGTCCCACTTGTTGAACGCCAGCACGAGCGCGCGGCCCGACTCGAGCACGAGGTCGATGATGCGCACGTCCTGCTCGCTGATCGACTCGGAGACGTCGATCACGACGACGGCGACCTCCGCCTTCTCGAGCGCGGCCGAGGTGCGCAGCGACGCGTAGAAGTCGGCGCCCTGCTGCAGGTGCACGCGACGACGGATGCCGGCGGTGTCGACGAAGCGCCACAGCTTGCCGCCCAGCTCGACGATCTCGTCCACGGGGTCGCGGGTGGTGCCCGCGAGCTCGTTCACGACGACGCGCTCCTCGCCGGCCGCCTTGTTGAGCAGGGAGGACTTGCCGACGTTCGGCCGGCCGAGGATCGCGACCCGGCGCGGGCCGCCGATCTCGTGCTTCGCGACCGCGGAGATCTCGGGAAGCACCTTCATGACCTCGTCGAGCAGGTCGGCGACGCCGCGACCGTGGATCGCGGACACCGGATACGGCTCGCCCAGCCCGAGCGCCCACAGGGCGGCGGCCTCGGGCTCGTGGCGGGCGTCGTCGATCTTGTTCGCGACGAGGAAGACGGGCTTGCCGCTCTTGCGCAGCAGGCGCACGACGTGCTCGTCGGTCGAGGTCGCTCCGACCATGGCGTCGACGACGAACAGCACGACGTCGCAGAGGTCGATCGCGACCTCGGCCTGGGCGGCGACCGACGCGTCGATGCCGCGGGCGTCGGGCTCCCACCCGCCGGTGTCGACGACCGAGAAGCGGCGCGCCATCCACTCGGCCTTGTACGTCACGCGGTCACGGGTGACGCCGGGGGTGTCCTCGACCACGGCCTCGCGGCGACCGAGGATGCGGTTGACCAGCGCGGACTTGCCCACGTTCGGGCGGCCGACGATGGCCACGACGGGCAGCGCGGGCAGGAACTGGATGCCGTCTTCGCCGAGCTCGACGCCGGCCAGCAGCTCGGCATCCTCCTCGTCGAGCTCGTAGTCGGCGAGCCCCGCGCGCAGCGCGGCCGCCCGCTGCTCGGCGAGTTCGTCGTCGAGGTCGGCCAGCTTGTCGGCGAGCTGGTCGGGACCGCCCTCGTACTCTTCTTCTTCAGCGCCCATGGGGGCCTCCTGCTTCGTGCACGCCGAGCGTGCGGTCAACGACGTCGATCACCGCGGAAACGGTCTGATCGAAGTCAAGGTCGGTCGAGTCGACGACCTGCACGCCGGGTGCGGCGGTGAGGAAGTCGACGACCGTCGAGTCGGATGCATCGCGCCTGTGCAGCGCGTCGGCCACGGCCTTCGCATCCTGTGTGGTCAATTCCCTGGCGCGGCGCGCGGCCCGCACCTCGGGTGCCGCCGTGAGCAGCACGCGCACGGGGGCGTCGGGGGCGACGACGGTCGTGATGTCGCGGCCCTCCACGACGACGCCGCGGGCGTCCGCCGCCACGACGAGGGCGCGGAAGAACGCGTTGATGCTCCGCCGGACCGCGGGCACGCGTGCGACGCCGCTCACGGCCTCGGTCACGCGCGGCTCGCGGATCGCCGAGGTGACATCGGTGCCGCCGACCTTCACCCAGAAGTCGTCGGGGTCGAGCGAGAGCTGCACGTCGAAGTCGCCGGCGGCGTCGACGACCGCCGACGAGTCGGACGTGTCGGCGCCGTGCGAGAGCACGTGCCATGCGAGTGCGCGGTACGCGGCGCCGGTGTCGAGGAAGCCGAGGCCGAGGCGGCGGGCGACGGCCTTGGACACACTGGATTTGCCACTGCCGGCGGGGCCGTCGATGGCGATGATGTACGGCGCCGACGTCTCCGGGGTCCGGGGCGAGGGGTCAGTCATTCGTGGTGCTCGCAATCCGCCATCCGCGTTCCTGGAGGCCTTCCTGGGCTCGTCGCACCGCCGAGGGGACGACGCTGATCTCCGCCAGCCCGAACTGGGCTCCGGGCGAGTGCTCGAGGCGCAGATCCTCGACGTTCACGTCGAGTTCCCCGAGCTCGCCGAAGAGGCGTCCCAGCTGACCCGGTGTGTCATCGACCATGACGACGAGCTGCTCGAAGCGCCGGTTCTGCCCGTGCTTGCCCGGGAGCCGCTCCACG
>DASUQB010000037.1:0-8186 GCA_036280835.1 Microbacterium sp.
TCGACTTCTTCCGCTACGGCGTTCCGCCGCACGGCGGCTTCGGGATGGGCCTCGCACGCGTGCTGATGCTGATGCTCGGCGAGTCGTCCATCCGCGAGGTCACGTATCTTTTCCGAGGCCCTACGCGCCTCGCCCCCTGACCCCTCGTCCGGGACCCTTCCCGGAAGCCCGGCTCGTCGCGGCTATCGGCCCTGCGCCTCGAGGAGCGCGTCGCGGAGGCGTTCGGGAGCGAGGCGCCAGTGGGCGTGCAGGGTTCCATCGATCAGCACGACCGGGATCTTCTCCCACCACAGCTCGTAGAGCGCGGGATCGTCGAGGATCGACGGTTCGCGCACCTCGATGCGGTCGGCCACCTCATCCGGAAGGCCGGCGACGACCTGCTCGATGACCCCGTGCGCGACATCGCACAGGTGGCAGTCGGGCTTGCCGATCAGGGTCAGGGTGGTCACGCGACAATCCTAGGTTCGCGCTTCCCACCCGGGACGCTCGACGCAGCCGAACCTCAGGATTCGACGGGGTACCCGGCGGCGATCCACGCGTCGGTGCCGCCGTCCACGTTCGCGACGTCGTAGCCGCGCGCCGTCAGCGCCTGCGCGACGCGCGCCGAGCGGCCGCCGACCTTGCAGATCACATCGAATGCGCCCTCGGGCAGTTCGTCGAGGCGCTGGCCGAGCTGGGACATCGGCAGGCTGACGGCGCCGGGCACCCGACCGGCGGCGAACTCGTCGGGTTCGCGCACGTCGATGAGAGGGATCCCCTGGCGGGCGTGCAGCTGCTGAACGGTGATGGACTCCATGGCCGTCCCTTCCTTGTCGCGGCTCCGGCGAGCGTGCGGGTGGAACACGAAGCGCCCGTCCTCGGACAGGCGCTTGTGTGCGTTGCCGGTCCTCGCGGACCGACCCGGCCGCTACTTCTTGTTGCGGCGCTGGTGGCGAGTCTTGCGAAGCAGCTTGCGGTGCTTCTTCTTCGCCATGCGCTTGCGGCGCTTCTTGATGACTGAACCCACGGAAAACCTCACTAAGTCGGGGTCTGGGCGGCCGACGCGGAAGTGCGTGCCACCCGGGAACGGGCAAAAGCGGAAAATGCCTCGGGGCAGTCTATCAGGACGGGGAACGGGCCCTTAACCGACGTCGGCGATCGGACGCTGGAGAGCATCGGTCACGGCCGTCTCCGGGACGCGGTAGCTGCGGCCGAAGCGCACGGCGGGGAGCTCGCCGGCGTGCACGAGGCGGTAGACCGTCATCTTCGACACGCGCATGATCTCGGCGACCTCGGCGACGGTGAGGAAGCGGACATCGGGCAGCTCGGCCATGGTTTCCCCTCCCCAGTGTGATGCTGAGCACACTCTATGGTGTGGATGCGACGCCTGTAAACCCGTGTGGCTGTTGGGATCGTGCGCACTCACCCGAGCGGATGACGTGACGCCCGCTCCCGAGCCTCCCGCAGGGTCTGGCGCACATGCTTCTGCGCCGCACGAAGGGTCTTCTCGGCCTCCCGCACGGACCTCTGCGCCTCCCTGTACTTCTTGTCCGCCGCGACGTCGGCGTCATCCAGCGTCGCCCAGTCCGCACCGGCGGGGCGGGCACCGCCTGCCGCCAGGCGGCCGATGTAGGCCTCGAGGCCGTCGAGGATGCGGTCGAAGCCGAACAGGAAGGGATCGGCCGGGGAGAGGAAGACGCCGGCGTCGATCGCGCGGCGAAGCGCCGGGAACTCGTCCGCGGAGATCAGCCCGTCGTAGAGCGCCGCCTCGCGAGCGGTGATCTGCTCCGGGTTCAGGCCCGTGGCGCGCGCGGTGGCCGCGTAGCCCGCGAGAACGGTGCCGTACCAGCGCGCCTGACCGGTCAGGAGCAGCGCGACGGCGATGCGCTCCTCGTCCGAGAGGGGGGTCCCCTCCACCGCCTCGAGCATGACGTCCATCCAGGCGGAGCTGTTCGGGGTCGTCGGCGATCCGGTGATGGGCACGTCGATCATCCAGGAGTGGCGCAGATAGATGTCCACCATCCCGCGGAAGATGACGCGGAGCCGCTCCCGCCATCCCTCGACGTCCCGCACGTCCGCCGGGGGAAGCCCGGTGGCGGTCTCCTGCATGAGCAGCATCAGATCGTCCTTGGCGCTCACGTAGCGATACAGCGACATCGGCGTGTAGCCGAGGCGCGTCGCGACCGCCGCCATCGACACGGCGCCCAGGCCGTCGGCATCCGCGATCTCGATGGCCGCATCGACGATCTTCTCGACCGACATCTCCCGCTTGGGTCCCCGCTGGGGGTCGGCGCTCACGCCCCACGCCAGTGCCACGCCGCGCGGAAGATCGAGTTCGCTGGAGTCGGCCATCGCCCGCCCTTCGTCGGGCTTCAGTCTAGGACTGTTTATCGTGTAAACAGTGTGTTACTGTCATAAACAGTTTACGACGAACACAGAAGGAGACGCACATGCGGCCAGCCATCGAGGTCGCCGGCCTCGGGAAGTCCTTCGGGGCCCATCGGGTGCTCGACGATCTCTCGTTCACCGTCGAGCCGGGAGAGGTCTTCGCCCTTCTGGGCGTCAACGGCGCGGGCAAGACCACGACGATCAGCATCCTCACGACGCTCCTCCGCCCCGACGAAGGCACCGCCGTCGTCGCCGGGTGCGACGTCGCCCGCGACCCGATCGGGGTCGCGCAGCGCATCGCCCTCACCGGACAGTCGGCGGCCGTGGACGACGTGCTGACGGGAGCGGAGAACCTCGTCATGATGGGTCGGCTCTCGGGCCTGTCCCCCGCGCAGGCGAAGGCACGGGCGGCCGACCTGCTCGAGCGCTTCGCGCTGGCGGATGCCGCCGCCCGGCGGGTCGGGTCGTACTCCGGCGGGATGCGGCGACGCCTCGACCTCGCGCTGAGCTTCGTCGTCGCTCCCAGCGTGCTCTTCCTCGACGAGCCGACGACGGGCCTCGACACCCGCAGCCGCCGGGAGCTGTGGGACGTCATCCGCTCTCTCGCAAACGCCGGCACGACGGTGTTGCTCACCACCCAGTACCTCGAGGAGGCCGACCGGCTCGCCAACCGCATCGCGGTGCTCGACGGGGGCCGCATCGTCGCCACCGGCACGCCCGACCAGCTGAAGGCCGCCCTCGGCGTCGAGACCGTGGAGGTCAAGGACGACGCCGGAGACGTGCTCCGAGAGGTACAGACCGACGGCACCGTGCGAGGCCTCCGCCGTGCGCTCGACCAGCTCGATGCGAGCGGCGCGCACGGCACCGTGACGCTGCGCCGCCCGAGCCTGGACGACGTGTTCCTCACCCTCACCGACCCCGGCGCCGGACGCCCCGCACCCCTCCAGGAGCAGCGATGACCACCGCGACACTTCTCCGCCCCCGGATCACGGGGCTCACCGCCGAGTCGGTCTTCGTGAAGCGGAGCCTCACGCACTCCCTGCGGGACGGCGAATCGCTGCTGATGGCGATCATGCTGCCGATCATGCTGATGCTGCTGTTCACCTTCGTCTTCGGCAACGCGATCGACCCGTCGGGCGGCTACGTGAACTACGTCGTCCCCGGCATCATCCTGCTCTGCGCGGGCTTCGGAGCCGCCTCGACCGCGGTGTATGTCGCGGGAGACATGAAGAGCGGCATCATCGATCGCATCCGCACCATGCCCCTGCGCAGCGGCGCCGTGCTGACGGGTCACGTCGTGGCGAGCCTCGTGCGCAACCTCCTGGCGACGGGTGTCGTGATCTGCGTCGCCCTGCTCGTCGGCTTCCGCCCGACCGCGAGCGTGGGGGGCTGGGTCGGCGCGATCGCGATGATCGCCGTGTACATCCTGACGATCACATACCTGTTCGCAGCCATCGGCCTCGCCGCCGGCAGCCCGGAGGCGGCCAGCGGATACGGCTTCGTCATCCTGTTCCTGCCCTATCTCTCCAGCGCCTTCGTGCCGGTCGACACCATGCCGACGTGGCTTCAGTGGATCGCGGAGAACCAGCCCATCACGCCGGTCATCGAGACGATCAGGGGGCTGCTCTTCGATCTGCCGATGGGCGCGGAGCCCTGGTGGGCACTCGGCTGGTGCGCGGCGATCCTCGCCGCCGCCGTCGCGTGGGGGGCGTGGCTCTTCCGCCGCAAGGCCGGCCGCCGCTGATTCCCAGCGGATCCATAACGCGCCCATCACCCACGCCTCGACGGCGGGCGGAAGGTGACGGCATGTCGAACAACAACGATGCCGACGCCCGGGACACCGCCCCCGTCGAGCCGCCCGCCCGCCCCGCCGACTCCGACCCCGGAGAGACGCCCCGCGCCGCCGCGGTGGCCTCCGACGCCCCCGTCGAACGAGACCGCAGGGTCTCGCGCGGCTGGCTGATCGCCGCCGTCGCGGCGGGCGGCGCGCTGCTGCTCGCCCTCGCCTTCGGCGGGGGGATCGCCACCGGGCTCGGGATCGCGGCGGTCAGCCGAGGGGATCTCGTCGCCGAGCAGCGCCCCGGTCAGGCGGGTCCGGGACACGGCGGTGAGGAGCGCCCCGGGCCCGAAGCGGGACCCGGTCGGGAGCGGCCGGAAGACGCTCGACCGGATCGCCAGGACGGACAGAGCCCGACGGAGACACCCGGTCCCGCGCCGACCCCCAGCTCCTGAGGTACGCTCCTCGCGTCAGGCGCCGAGTCGCTTGAGCGCGGAGGTGACCGCGTGCTTCGCGGATGCCGCGGCGCGGCCCACGACCTCGGCGGCGTGCGCCGCCCCGTCGGGCAGGGCGTGATTGGCGGCATCGTCGTCGAGGTCATCCTCGACATCCGTCTCGTCGATCAGGAACGGCACGAGCCAGTCGTCCACCGCCTCCAGGGGCGCCGACGACAGGCTGTAATAGCGGTGCTGGCCCTCTTCGCGCACGGAGACCAGGCCCGCGTCGCGCAGCACCTTGAGGTGCTTCGACACCGTCGGCTGGCTGATGCCGAGGCGGCTGACGATGTGCGAGACACTCGTGCCGGAATGCTCGCCCGCGGTCGCGCGGTCGAGCAGAAGCTGCAGGATGTCGCGCCTCGTTCCGTCGGCGATCACGTCGAAGATGTCGGCCATGTGCTTAGGTTAGTCGGGTGATGCCCGGAGTACCATGACATCGTCTTCGGAGCGAGAGGGGCGGCGCATGGCGGGTGGCACCGGCCAGGCGCGTTCCCGTCGAGGTATGCGCGCACGGGCACGTGACGCGTTCGACTGGATTCGCTCCCGCACGACATCCTCGCCCGCCCGGTTCGCGGTCGTGGTCTTCCTCTCCCTCATCCTGATCTTCACGGCGCTGCTGTCGCTCCCGGCGGCCGCCGCCGACGGCAAGCGCACCGCGTTCGCCGACGCCCTCTTCACCGCGGTATCGACGATCTGCGTGACGGGCCTGTCGACGGTCGACATCGCGACGCACTACTCGGGCTTCGGCAAGGCGATCATCTACGTCGGCGTGAACATCGGCGGCCTGGGGGTGCTCACCCTGGCATCGATCCTCGGCCTCGTCATCTCGAAGCGCCTGGGGCTTCGCGCGAAGCTCATCGCCGCGAGCGACTCCAACCCCGCGCGCAGCCACGCCGGACCCGTGAACGAGAGCCAGACGGTCCGGCTGGGCGAGGTCGGTCAGCTGCTCATCACCGTGGCGCTGTCCACCCTCGTGATCGAGGCGGGGCTGTCGGTCCTGCTCTACCCCTCGCTCCTCCTCGCCGGGGTCGACCCGCTCGTCGCCCTGTGGGAGGCGCCGTTCTACGCCGCGATGGCGTTCACGAACACCGGATTCGCCCCCAACCCCGGCGGGATCGCCGAATTCGCCGACGACTACTTCATGCTCACCGTGCTGATGGCGGGCGTCTTCCTCGGCTCGATCGGCTTCCCGGTGATCTACACGCTCTGGCGGCACGTGTGGCACGTGCGCAAGTGGTCGCTCCACGCCAAGGTGACGCTCATCACCACCGTGCTGCTGTTCTTCGTCGGCGCCGCCGCCTTCGTCGTGCTCGAGTACAACAACCCCAAGACCTTCGGCGGGCTGGATGCCTGGGACACGACATTCCAATCGCTGTTCCTCTCCGCCATGACGAGATCCGGCGGGTTCTCCGTCATCGACATCGGCGAACTGCACGGCTCGTCCCTCGTGGTGGGGTCGATGCTGATGTTCGTCGGCGGCGGCTCGGCGTCGACCGCCGGCGGCATCAAGGTGACGACGCTCGCGGTGCTGGCCCTCGCCGTCTGGTCGGAGGCGAAGGGACGTCAGTCCGTCGAGGTGTTCGGCCGCCGCATCCCGAGCGACGTGCAGCGCGTCGCGCTCTCGGTCGTCGCGTGGGGGGCCACCATCTGCGCGATCTCGACGATCACGATCGCGCAGATCAGCCAGGCGCCGGTCTCCGACGTGCTCTTCGACGTGATCTCGGGGTTCGCGACCGTCGGGCTGTCCACGGGCCTGACGGCGGAGCTCTCGGACCCGGCCGTCTACGTCATGGCCGTGACGATCTTCATGGGCCGCATTGGTACAGTGACACTCGCCGCGGCCGTGGCCGCGACATCCCGTTCGCAGCTCTACTCGCTGCCTGTGGAAAGGCCCATCGTTGGTTGAGCGAATCAGGGGCGACGCGCCCGTTCTGGTGATCGGACTCGGTCGCTTCGGCGCCGCGTGCGCCGGCGAGCTCGACCGCCTCGACCGAGAAGTGCTGGCGATCGATGACAGCCTCGAGCTCGTGCAGAAGTGGTCCGAGCGGGTCACGCACACCGTGCAGGCCGACGCGCGCAACATCGACGCGCTGCGGCAGATCGGCGCCCAGGACTTCCAGGTCGCCGTCGTCGCCGTGGGCTCGCTCATCGAGGCATCCGTCCTCATCACGGCGAACCTCGTCGACCTCAAGGTTCCGCAGATCTGGGCGAAGGCCGTCTCGCAGTCGCACGGCAAGATCCTCGCCCGCGTCGGCGCGAACCACGTCATCTACCCCGAGCGGGAGGCCGGCGAGCGTGTCGCTCACCTCGTCAGCGGGCGGATGCTGGACTTCATCCGGTTCGACGACGACTTCGCGCTGGCGAAGCTGTATCCCCCGCGGTTCATCCGCGGCGTGGGTCTGAATGAGTCGGGTGTGCGCTCGAAGTACAACGTCACGGTCGTCGGGGTGAAGTCTCCCGGCAAGCCCTTCCGCTACGCCGAGGCGAACACCGTCGTGACCAACCACGACCTCATCATCGTGTCGGGCACCAACAGCGACATCGAGCGCTTCGCGGCCCTCGACCGCTAGCGCTGCCGCCGCGCCTTCCGTCGCCCGTCTCGGCCCCGCCGCTCCCCGGCGCGCACGAGCCCCGAAGAGCGTCGCGAACTTCGGAGAATGTCGCGAATCTCGGACCATTCCGGCGATTATGGCCGAAGTTCGCGACTTTCTCCGAAGTTGGTGCAGGGGCCCTCGGGGCCGGCGGCCGCGGAGCCGGCAGACTCGCCGCACACGGCAGCCCCGCGGGGGTCGGCAGCCCCGCGGGGGTCGGCAGTCCCGCGGGGGTCCCCAGCCCGCCCGCGGGGTCAGGGTGTCGCGGCGGGCGGCAGCGCGCTCGGCGTCAGGAGCCGGCGGCGAGCTCGCGGGCGCGGGCGAGCGCGGCATCCGTCGCCTTCGCGAACACCTCGTCGAGGCGCGCCTCCTGCAGCACGCCGATGGCCCGCTCGGTCGTGCCCTTCGGGCTCGTCACGCGGCGGCGCAGCTCGGCGGGCTGTTCCCCGGATGCCTGCAGGAGTGCGGCCGCGCCGATGAAGGTCTGCTCGGCCATCACGCGTGCCTCGGCCTCGGTGAAGCCCTTCCCGATCGCGGCCTTGGTGAACTCCTCGACGAGGAGGAAGAAGTACGCGGGCCCCGACCCCGAGATCGTGGAGAGCGCGTCGATCTGCGACTCCGGGACCTCGATGACCGTGCCGACGGTCTCGAACAGCGCCCGCACGACGCCCAGGTCGACGCCGGCGGCGCCCGCGCCGGCTGAAAGGCCGGTGACGGCCTCGCCGACCACGGCGGGCGTGTTGGGCATCGACCGCACGACCGCGACATCCGGCCCGAGGATCGACGCGAACGTGGCGATCGTGACGCCCGCCGCGAGGCTCACCACGACGGCTCCCGGGCGCAGGTGCGGCGAGATCTGGCGCAGCAGGTCGGGAACCATGGCCGGCTTCACCCCGATGAGAACGACGTCGGCGGATGCCGCGGCCGCGGCGTTGCCGTCGGCCCGGTCCTCGA
>DASUQB010000038.1:0-2804 GCA_036280835.1 Microbacterium sp.
GACCCGCCGCTGACCTTCAGCAACACGTTCTACGCGATCACGACCACCATCACCGCCTCGGCGGATGGCCTGACGGGCGAGGATCTCCCGATCTCGATCGAGGACGTGTGCGACGTCCCGCAGTCGCTGGCGACCGAAGCCGCCCAGCTGGTCGGCGGCGACGGGGTCGCGATCATCACCCCCGCGACGGCGGTCTTCGACGCCACAGGGCTGCAGCTGACCGGCGACGCGGCCACGACCGCCGTGGGCGAGGCCGACACCGTCGTCCTCAAGGCCAAGCTGCTGAGCCCTGGCGGCTGGCGGCAGGACGAGGACGGCGCGCCGGTGCCGACGTTCTCGACCAGCCGGGCCGACATCACGGACTGATCGTGCTCTGATCTCACGCGGGCCTCAGCGTCCCGGCGCGCCATCGCAGGCCGCCGGGACGCCGGGCACGAGCGCGGCGGAACCGCCGTGACCGTCTCGCGGCGGTGTAGTGGACCGCCCCATCGGGCAATGCTTCATACGGAGCGACACCGAGAGGAGAGGTCCATGCGCGGACTCAGACAGGTGGTGGCGCTGGCAGGCGTCATGGCGCTCGCTGCAGGGTGCGGCGGCGAGGGCAGCGGGTCGGGATCCGAGGGCGGCGGGGGCCGGCTGTCGATCGCGACGGGCGGGACGGCCGGCGTCTACTTCGTCTATGGCGGCGGGCTCGCCAAGGTGATCTCGAGCAACATGGAGGATTACCGCGCGACGGCCGAGACGACGTCGGCGTCGGTCGACAACCTGATCCTCATCGGGAAGGGCTCATCCGACATCGCCTTCACGCTCGGGGACACCGCGCTCGATGCCGTCCAAGGGCGGGAGGCCTTCGAGGAGAAGGTCCCGATGCGGGCGCTGGCGCAGATCTACGACAACTACACGCAGGTGGTCGCCAAGCGAGGCTCGGGGATCGAGACAATCGCCGACTTGAAGGGCAAGCGGGTCTCCGTCGGTGCGCCGAACTCAGGCACCGAGGTGATCGCCGACCGCATCCTCGAGGCGGCCGGCATCGACCCGAAGACGGGCATCAAGCGCGAGGGGCTCGGCGTCGACGAGTCCGTGCAGGCGATGAAGGACGGTTCGATCGACGTCTTCTTCTGGTCGGGCGGGCTGCCGACCGGCGCCGTGACCGATCTCACGACCAGCGAGAAGATCACGCTGCTCGACACCACCGAGTTCACTGAGGCGCTCAAGCAGAAGTACGGCGACGTCTATCAGAACTCGACGATCCCGTCGGGCACCTACAAGAGCGTGTCGGAGGACGTCCCGACGATCGCGGTCCCGAATTACCTCGTGGTCAACGAGAGCATGGACGAGCAACTCGCGTTCGACCTGACGAAGTTGCTCTTCGACCACAAGCAGGATCTCGTCGCGGTCCATCCGGAGGCCAAGAACCTCGACCCGCAGAAGGCCAAGGAGGTCATCGCGCCGATCGAGCTGCACCCGGGGGCACAGAGATACTTCGACGAGCAGGGGTAGCGACCGGTGGGTTCATGCTCGCCGTCCTGGCCGGGGCGTTCGTCCTGGCCGGATGCGGCGGGCGCTCCGTGGTCGTGCGCGACGAGGACGGCGTCGTGCTCGCCGAGGCGCGCCTGCCCGCGTCGGGGCGCTTCGCGATCGAGTACCGCCACTCTTACTATCGGGTCCCGGCGCGCGAGGAGTTCACGGCCGACGAGTCAGGGTTCCGCATGGTCGAGATCGCCTCGCCGAGTGAGGCGGTCCTCGACTACTACGAGCTCGCGGGCACGAAGCGGCGCAGTGGCTGGATGCGTTTGACCCCTGCGCGTCCCCGCCACTTCGAGCGCCTGCCGCTGATCGCCACGCCGATCGGGCGGCGCACACTGGAGGTCGGCGGCCGGCGCTACGCGCTCCACGACGGGGCGCCGCGCCACGTCACCGTCGAGGTCGAGGACTGACTCATGGCCGTCGTCGATGCCGAGCAGCTCGCCGAGGAGTACGAGGCGGAGAAGCCCGGCCGCCGGCTCGACGGCCTCCCCGCCCTGATCGTCAACGTCGCCTGCGCGGGGCTCTCGGTCTACGCCATCTACTGGGTGCTCAACCCGGTGCCGGCGCAGCGCTACCGGACGACTTTCCTCGCCGTGGCGCTCGCGCTCACCTTCCTCACCTATCGCGGTTGGGGCCGGCGCAAGGAGGGCGAGGAGCGAGAGCAGCCGGGGATCACCGACTGGCTGCTCGCCGCGGCGTCGGTGATCGCGCTCGGCTACACGCTCGTCAACTTCGACGAGTTCGTGCGCCGGGCGGCGCAGCCTGACGACCTCGACATACTCTTCGGGGTCACGACCATCGCGCTGGTGCTCGAGGCGACGCGGCGCACGGTCGGCTGGATCCTCCCGGCGGTCGTGATCGGCTTCCTGCTGTACGCCTTCTACGGCGGCGAACTGCCGGCGACGTGGCAGATCAGTCACGCGGGCTACGGCGTCCCGCGCATCGTCGGGCAGACCTACATGGGACTGCAGGGCATCTTCGGGGTCCCGCTCGACGTGGCGGCCACCTACATCGTGCTGTTCACGCTCTACGGGGCGGTGCTCGAGTACTCGGGTGCGGGACGGTTCTTCCTCGACCTCTCACTCGCCGCCACCGGCCGCTCGCGCACCGGGCCTGGACGCACGACCGCACTCGCCGGCTTCCTGCTCGGCACGGTGTCGGGCTCGGGCGTCGCGACCACGGTCACGCTCGGCACCGTCACGTGGCCGATCCTGCGTCGCAGCGGCTACCCCGCAGAGGAGGGCGGCGGCGTCCTCGCGGCTTCGGGCATCGGCGCG
>DASUQB010000039.1:0-3922 GCA_036280835.1 Microbacterium sp.
TCCGACCAGTCGTCGCGCTCGTCCTTGACGACCTTGCCTTCGCGCACGAGCGACCGCGCGTGGCGCAGCGCGGGCTCATTCAGTTCGATTGCCATGCCGGCACGCTACGCCGCCGCCCGTCGCGACGCACCGGGGTTGCCCCGCGCGTGCGGACGGGCTAGCCGACCTTGCCCGGGACCGCATGACCGGCTGGGGCGAGGCGCCGGGCCGCATGCGATCCGCACCCCGCGGTCACTGCCGATAGCTGGAGAGGAAGTTGCCGAGCCGTTCGATCGCGTCCGTCAGAACCCGCGCCTCGGGAAGGGTCACGATGCGGAGGTGGTCCGGGGTCGGCCAGTTGAAGCCGGTCCCCTGCACGAGCAGCACGTGCTCGCTGACCAGCAGATCGTAGACCAGCTTGGCGTCGTCACGGATCTCGTGGACGTCGGGATCGAGCCGAGGAAAGGCGTAGAGCGCGCCCTGCGCGCGGTGGCATGAGACGCCCGGAATCGCCTCGAGGCCTTCCCACGCGGCATCCCGCTGCTCGTGCAGCCGGCCGGCGGGGGCGATCAGCGAGTCGATGGACTGCACGCCGCTGAGTGCCGCCTGCACCGCGTGCTGAGCGGGCACGTTCGGGCAGAGGCGGGTCGAAGCGAGCAGGTTGATGCCCTCGAGGAATCCCTTCGCATGCTCCTTCGGCCCGGTGATCGCCAGCCACCCCGAGCGGTAGCCCGCGACACGGTAGGTCTTGGAGAGTCCGTTGAAGGTGAGGCACAGCAGGTCGGGAGCGAGGGTCGCGAGTGGGATGTGCACGGCATCGTCGAAGAGGATGCGGTCATAGATCTCGTCGGCGAGCAGCAGCAGCGAGTTCTCGCGGGCGATGTCGACGATCCCCTCGAGCACCTCTTTCGAGTACACGGCCCCGGTCGGATTGTTCGGGTTGATCACGACGATCGCCTTGGTGCGGGGCGTCACCTTGGAGCGGATGTCCTCCAGATCGGGCTGCCAGCCGTTCTCCTCGTCGCAGAGGTAGTGCACCGGCGTGCCGCCGGCGAGGCTCGTCATCGCGGTCCAGAGCGGGTAGTCGGGAGCGGGGATCAGCACCTCGTCGCCCTCGTCGAGGAGCGCCTGCATGGTCATCGTGATCAGCTCGGAGACGCCATTGCCGAGGAACACGTCGTCGGGATCGAGCCGCGGGAACCCTTCGACGTCCTCGTAGCGGTACACGATGGCCTGGCGTGCGGGCAGGATGCCGCGGCTGTCGGAGTAGCCGTGCGCGTGGGGGATCGACGCGATCATGTCGCGGACGATCTGGTACGGGGCCTCGAAGCCGAAGGTGGCGGGGTTCCCCGTGTTGAGCTTGAGCACCGAGTGGCCCTCCGACTCCAGCCGGGCGGCCTCTACGAGGGCGTTGCCGCGGATCTCGTACAGGACGTTCTTCAGCTTCGACGACTGGTCGAGCGGGCGGAGGGTGCTCATCGGTTCAGGATATCCCGGGGTCCAGGCGGCCAATCGACCGGCGGTGGCCCGCCGCCTCACATGAGGATGAGGAACAGCGCCGCGGAGACGGCGGCGGCGATCAGCGTTCCGTAGACCACGGGCATGTTGATGACGGGGGCCGGCACCGCGCCGCCCGCGCCCGAGCCGGGCGGCAGGTGATCCATCCGCCGCCGGATGACCTGGGCGACGACGGTCGCCGGGGTGCGCTCGCGGTCCGCGTCGATGCGCAGACGGTCGACGCCCACGACCGGTGTCAGGAAGCTGCCGTAGGCGTCGGTGCGCCGCACGGCCGTCGCCAGGAACGAGCCGCCACCGGGCACCGCCGCCGGGATGTGCTGCCGGCTGTCGCGCGTGCGGATCGTCAGGCGCTTGCCGCCCGAGACGTGGTCGATCGCGGGCAGCGGGATCACCTGCGTGAACCAGGTGTTGCGCGCCGTGACCGCGGCATCCGACACCGTGATCAGCGGGTACCCCCACATGATCCAGGCGAGCCATCCCCCGGTCGCGATGACGGGGAGGAAGAGCGGGATGTCGCGCTGCTGCGGGAACAGCACGACGAGCACGAGGTCGGCGAGCACCAGGCTGGGCGCGACCAGCAGCGCCGCCCGCGCGGACGGATGCCGATACCGGAACTCCGCGCTGGCCATGCCTCACGCTAAGCAGATGATGCGGGGCCGGTCAACGGCCCCGCATCCGCTACTTGCGCTTGTCGGTCGCGCGGCGCTGGGCCCTGTTCTGCGCAGCGGGGGCCGCCCCGGCGCCCGCCGGCGCGTCGGTGCGCTGGCCGAAGGCGCCGCGCACGACGGGAGCCTCGGGCTCGGCGACCGCGGTCGGAGCCTGCGCTCCCCTGGCCGCGGCCTGCCGCAGCCGCGCGGTGGCCGCCTGCTGCACCTGTCCGCGGTCGTTGCGGACCTCGACCTCGCCCGCGTCGTTCGGCGCCGAGTACTGCAAACCCTGACCGTCGACCGGCGCCACGGCGAGGCCCTTGGCCTCGACCTCAGCCGGCTGCTCGCCCTCGCCCGTCCGTCGCACCTCGACCTCGAGGTTGTAGAGGTAGCCGACCGACTCCTCCTTGATCTGCCCCATCATCGACTGGAACATCTGGTAGCCCTCGCGCTGGTACTCGATCAGCGGATCGCGCTGGGCCATGGCGCGCAGGCCGATGCCGTCCTTCAGGTAGTCCATCTCGTAGAGGTGGTCGCGCCAGCGGCGGTCGAGCACCTGCATGACGACGCGGCGCTCGAGCTCGCGCGTCGCGGCGGCGCCCAGCGTCTCCTCGCGGCGCTCGTACGCGATCCGGGCGTCGGAGAGGATCTCGCGGACGAGGCCGTCGGTGGAGATGCCGCCCTTCCGGCCCGCGCCCTCGGCGACGACCTCGTCGATCGACACGCCGACGGGGTAGAGCGTCTTGAGCTCGGTCCACAGCGCATCGAAGTCCCAGCTCTCGTTGTGACCGGTGCCGGTGTGGTCCTTGATGACGCCCGTGATCGCGTCTTCGATGAAGTGCTGAACGCGGTCGGCGATGTCGTCGCCCTCGAGGATGTGGCGACGGTCCGAGTAGATGGCCTCGCGCTGGCGGTTCAGCACGTCGTCGTACTTCAGGACGTTCTTCCGGATCTCGGCGTTGCGGGCCTCGACCTGCGACTGCGCGCTCTTGATGGCGCGCGACACCATGGTGGACTCGATCGCGACGTCGTCCGGGAAGCTCGTGCGCGCCAGGATGGCCTCGGCGGCACCGGACTGGAACAGGCGCATCAGGTCGTCGGTGAGCGAGAGGTAGAAGCGGCTCTCGCCCGGGTCGCCCTGACGACCGGAGCGACCGCGCAGCTGGTTGTCGATGCGGCGGGACTCGTGGCGCTCGGTGCCGAGCACATAGAGGCCGCCGGCCTCGACGACCTTCGTCGCCTCCGTGGCGACGCGGTCGCGCATCTGCTCGTAGACGCCCTCCCACTCGGCCTCGTACTCCTCGGGCGTCTCGACGGGGTCGAGGCCCTTGGCGCGCATCTCCTGCACGGCCAGGAACTCGGCGTTGCCGCCGAGCATGATGTCCGTTCCGCGACCGGCCATGTTCGTCGCGACCGTCACGGCGCCGAGGCGACCGGCGCGGGCGACGATCTCCGCCTCACGCGCGTGGTTCTTCGCGTTCAGGACTTCGTGCTTGATGCCCTTCTTGGACAGCAGCCGCGACAGGTGCTCGCTCTTCTCGACGCTGACCGTGCCCACCAGCACGGGCTGGCCGCTGGCGTGGCGCACGGCGATGTCCTCGACGACCTGAGTGAACTTGGCGGCCTCGTTCTTGTAGACGAGATCGGCCTGGTCCTTGCGGATCATCGGCTTGTTCGTCGGGATCGGCACGACGCCGAGCTCGTAGGTCGACATGAACTCGGCGGCCTCGGTCTCGGCCGTGCCGGTCATGCCGGAGAGCTTCTCGTAGAGGCGGAAG
>DASUQB010000040.1:0-8729 GCA_036280835.1 Microbacterium sp.
GCCTCCTGCTTGACGAGGTCGGCGACGGCGGGCATGCGGGTGGAGCCGCCGACGAGCACGACGTGGTCGATGTCGCTGACCTTGATGCCGGCCTCGCGGATGACGTCCTCGAAGGGCTTCTTGGTGCGGTCGAGCAGGTCCTTGGTGAGGTCCTCGAACTTCGCGCGCGTGATGGTCTCGCTGAGCGAGACGGGGCCGCTGTCGGTGAGCGAGAGGTAGGGCAGGTTGACCGAGGTCGACATCGAGGAGCTGAGCTCCTTCTTCGCCTGCTCCGCGGCCTCCTTGAGGCGCTGCAGGGCGATCTTGTCGCCCGAGACGTCGACGCCCGTGGTGTCCTTGAACTGCTTGATGAAGTAGTCGACGAGGCGCTGGTCCCAGTCGTCTCCACCGAGGCGGTTGTCGCCGGCGGTCGAGCGCACCTGGATGGTCGAGAAGTCGTCGTCCTTGCCCACCTCGAGCAGCGACACGTCGAACGTTCCGCCACCGAGGTCGAAGACGAGGATGAGCTCGTCCTCCTTGCCCTTGTCGAGGCCGTAGGCCAGCGCGGCGGCGGTGGGCTCGTTGATGATGCGGAGCACGTTGAGGCCCGCGATCTCGCCGGCCTCCTTGGTGGCCTGGCGCTCGGCGTCGTTGAAGTACGCGGGCACGGTGATGACGGCATCCGTCACGGTGTCGCCGAGATACTCCTCGGCGTCGTGCTTGAGCTTTCCGAGGATGCGCGCGGAGATCTCCTGCGGCGTGTACTTCTTGCCGTCGACGTCGAAGGTCCAGTTGGTGCCCATGTGGCGCTTCACGCTGGCGACGGTGCGGTCGACGTTCGTGACGGCCTGGCGCTTCGCCGTCTCGCCGACGAGCACCTCGCCGTCCTTGGTGAACGCCGTCACCGACGGCGTGGTGCGGAAGCCCTCCGCGTTGGCGATGACCTTCGGCTCGCCACCCTCGAGGACGCTCACGACGGAGTTGGTCGTACCGAGGTCGATTCCCACTGCACGGGGCATGTGTTTCTCCTTGCTTTCTTACGAAGTCTGGGACGCCCAGGTGAAACCTGAGTCGTACTGGCTCAATCGTAGCGAAGACGCGCTCCCGTGTCAAAACAAACTTGACATGGGTCGACTCAAGTATGGATGCTGCGGCATGGGCTGACCGCGTTCCCCACACCCGGCGCAGCGATCTCGCCGGTTCGGCTACTCTCTCCTCCGGGGTACCCGAACCCCGTCAACGTCGCGCGAAAGGCCGATGTCGCTCCGTGACGATCCCCCTGGTCGAACAACGCCGCACCGCCCGGCATCGCCGCGCCCTGGCGTACTGGGCCGTGCTCATCGGCATGTACGCGTCGCTCTTCGTCGGCGTCTCCGTCGCGCCGCCCGAGTGGCTGCACTTCTCCGCCCTGTTCGTGCACCTCGGGTCGGTGATCCTGGGTCTCGGCGCCGCCGTCGTGCTCGAATTCCACGGGCTGCTGTGGACCGCCCGGCGGCGCACCCTCGATGAGCTCCGCCGGACCGAGCGCGCGGTGTCGGCGCTCGCGTGGCTGGGTATCGTCGGGCTGCTGACCAGCGGGGCGCTGCTGCAGCCGAACCTCGCCGACCCCCTCACGATCATCAAGATGCTCGCCGTCCTGGGCGTCGCGCTGAACGGCGTCGGGATGACCCGTCTGACGGCCGAGCTGGCACGGCTGCCTCCGCGGATGCGGTTCTCCTCGCTCCCGCGCTCGATGCAGCTCTGGTGCATCTGGAGCGCCGTGATCTCGCAGGCCGGCTGGTGGACCGCGGTGCTCGTGGGGATGCTGAACACCGCCACGCACTGATGGCCCAGGGACCGGTGGCCCCGATTCGGAGAGTCGGTTAGGCTCGGCTTCGGCCGGTTCCCGAAGACCGGCTCATCCGGCACACCCGATCGCCGGTTCAGGTTCCCCCCACCTGAGGAAACACACTCGATGACCGAGCCCGACGGCCACGTGCCTGTGCGTCGCAGCACCGCGCAGCCCTTCTTCGGCGACCCCCCGGTCGTCGCACCGCCGAGCGCGATGGAGCAGCGCCGGCTGCGCCGGATCGCGCGCCGGCGCCGAATTCTGCTGGGGACGAGCATCGCCGGGATCGTCGTGCTCGTCGGGGCCATCGGCACCGTCTCGAGCCTGATCGTCGCGAACATGGCGGCCGCCGAACAGGGCACGGAGGCCGAGCCGCAGGCACCGGTCGAGGATGCGCCCGAGCCCATCGCGTTCCCCGAGGACACTCCCGCCGCCGTCGCGGGCGCCGAGCCCTGCATCCGGGTGAGCGTGATGTCGTCGTTCGAGAACGCCGAGATGGTCGCCAACCTGGCAGCGGGATACAACGCCCGGCCGCGCTCGATCAACGGCTCGTGCGTCGTCGTGGACCCTGTCCGCGACAAGTCCGGCGTGGCCGCCGAGGCCCTCGCGGCGGGCTTCCCCGACCTGGCGCCGGAGCAGCGGCCGACGGTCTGGCTTCCGGATGCGCGCACCTGGCTCTCTCTGGCCACCGCGCAGGGCGCGACCGCCGTGCCGCCGGCCGAGCCCACGAGCATCGGCACGTCGAGCATCGTGCTGGCCATGCCCGGGCCCCTGGCGCACGCCATCGGCTGGGACGACGAGCCGCCCACCTGGAACGAGGTGTTCGACGCCGCCGGCGATGCCACGCTCTGGGCCGACGCGGGGCACCCGGAGTGGGGCGGCTTCAAGCTGGGGAAGACGAGCCCCCTGGTCGCGACATCCGGAGAGGCGGCCATGTTCGCCTCGTTCGGCGCGGCCGCCGGCTCGCTCGACGCCATCACCGCGGCATCCGTCGCCGACCCCGGCGTGGCCGGACAGGTGCGGCAGCATGAGCTCGCGACGAGCCACTACATGGCGACGCCGGAGCACTTCCTCTGGCACGCCCGCCAGGCCGAGCAGTCCGGCTCGGCCGCCGACTTCCTCTCGGCGGTGATCGTCGACGAGAAGTCGGTGTGGGACTACAACCGCGGCATCACGAGCCGCGACGGCGTCACGCGCACCACGGTCGAGCCCCCGGCCGAGAAGCTCGTGCCGATCTACCCCGCCGACGGCTTCTACGTCGCAGACAACCCCGCCGTGGTGCTCGCCGGCGACTGGGTCGACGCCGGAGAGGCGGCCGCCGGTGCGGACTTCATCCGCTACGCCGGAACGAAGCAGGGTCAGCAGATCGTGCGCGACTCCGGCTACCGCGACCTCAACGGCGCCCTCGACGCCGGCGTCACGTCGGTCGCGAAGCTCACGCCGCACCCCGAGGGCGCCCTGCCCTTTCCCGGCCAGGACGTCGTGGCCGCCGTGAACGACGCGTTCCCGGAGGTGCGCAAGCGCGCGCAGGTGCTGTTCCTCGTCGACGTGTCAGGCTCGATGGACGAGCCCATCTCGGAATCCGAGACCAAGCTCAGCGCCGCCAAGGACGCCATCGCGATGGCGCTCGATCACTTCACCGCCGGCGACAGGGTCGGTCTCGCCGCCTTCGGCCAGGCGGATGACGGCGCCATGGTGCCCGGTGAGGTGGCACCCGTCGCCGACATCGGAACCACGCGCGACGCCTTCCTCGGGGCGCTCGGCGGGTTGCAGTCGATCGGCGACACCCCGCTCTACCAGGCCGTCGACACCTTCGCGGCACAGCAGGCGCAATCGTGGTCGCCCGACCGCATCACCGCGGTGGTGCTGCTCAGCGACGGCAGGAACGACACCCCGAACGCCCCCACGATCGACGCCGAAGAGATGCTCGCGAACCTCGGGCACCTGCACCACGGCACCCCGGTGCTGGTCTTCACCCTGGCCTACGGCGCCGACGCCGACGTCGCCACCCTGCAGTCGATCTCGAGCGCCACGGGCGCGCACTACTACGACGCCACCGACCCCACCAAGCTGCGCGCGGTGCTCGGCGACCTCGTCACGAGCTTCTAGCGTCCCGCCGCCCGGCGCGCGACCTCCGCCCGGGGCCCGTGGGCCGCCCCTTCAGCCCTCTGGCGGCGAGCCCGCGGCCGGTCCTATACTGGGGCGCCACCGCATCCGCCTCGATCGAAGGGAGCCCGTCGTGAAGACCGTCTTCGTCGTGTCCGCACACACGACCGCCATCCCTCTCGAGGCCGGCCGCACCGCCTGATCCCACCGCTTCTTCGAAGCACCGCGGCGGCCTCCCCTTCCCGGAGACCCCGTGAACACTTCGCACTTCGATACATCCTTCGCGCTCGCCTTCAGCGAGTACGAGCCCGGCGCCGGTCAGCGCTGGTCCACCTGGCCCGCCACACAGCCCACCGAGCGCGGGCCCGAGCCCCGGCCGTCATGGCTCGTCACGTCGGCCGCGGCCGTCGACACCGAGCTCGGCATCCTCAAGACCGGCAAGGAGGCCGACGTCCACCTCGTCGAGCGCGCCGTGCCGGACGTCGCGCCCGGCGACGGGACGAGCGTCATCCTCGCCGCGAAGCGGTACCGCGGCAGCGAGCACCGCGACTTCCATCGGTCGGGCGAGTACCAGGAGGGCCGCACGGTCCGGCGCAGCCGCGATCAGCGCGCGATCGACCGCGGGTCCAGCTACGGGCGCGGCATCTCGGCCGCCCATTGGGCCTACGCGGAGTTCGATGCGCTCAGCCGCCTGTACGCCCTGGGCGCACCGGTGCCCTACCCCGTGCAGATCAGCGGCACCGAACTGCTGATGCAGTTCGTCGGGTCGGGCCGCGAGGCGGCTCCGCGGCTGCAGCAGTCGCACGCCCGGCCGCGCGAGCTGGCCGGGCTGCGCGATCAGGTGGTGGACTTCCTCCGCCTCATCGCGCGCGCCGGATACGCCCACGGCGACCTCTCGCCGTACAACATGCTCGTGCAGGACGGCCGGGTGTGGGTGATCGATCTCCCGCAGATCGTCGATCTCGCCGCCAACCCGCAGGGCCTCGACTTCCTGCACCGCGACTGCGTCAACGTGCTGAGCTGGTTCGAGCGGCGCGGGCTCCCGAGCGACCCCGACGCGCTGTTCGCCGACCTGCTCGCCGAGGTGTACTGAACGGCGAAGCGCCCTGAGAACGGTGGATGCCGCGCTCGCGGGCGCTTCCGCCGGATTCAGGCCGCCCGGGCTCAGGCCGCCTGGCGGACGCGCCGGTTCGCCTCGATCCGACGCGTCGCCGCCATGAACCGCGGGGAGTCGGGGATGCGGGCCAGCAGGGGGCCCGCGATCATCGTGATCAGCACGTATGCCGTCGCCAGTGCGGCCAGCGAGGCATCGACGCCGGCCGCCACAGCGATGCCCGCGATCACGATGGAGAACTCGCCGCGCGGCGTGAGAGCAAGGCCCGCGCGCCACCGGCCCGGCTCGGCGATCCCCGCGCGCCGTGCGGCGATATAGCCGGTCAGCACCTTCGTGCCCATCGTCACGACGGCGAGCACGATGGCCGGCACCAGCATCGGCACGAGCGAGCCCGTGTCGGTGGAGAGCCCGACGAACAGGAAGAACACTGCGGCGAAGAGATCGCGGAGGGGCGTGAGCACCCGCTGCGCGTGCTTGGCCACCGGCCCCGAGATCGCGATGCCGACGAGGAAGGCGCCGACCGCGGACGAGACATTGGCTCCGGCGGCGAGACCGGACACCAGCAGCCCGAGCCCGAGCACCGACAGCAGCAGCACGTCGGCCTCCCGGGACCACACCAGCCGCGACACGAGGCGGCCGTGACGCAGGGCGATGTAGAGGATGACGACGACGGCCAGGAGGGCGATCACGACCGAGACGGTGCCCGCGAGCAGCCCCATGCCGATGAGGAGGGCCGTCAGCACCGGCAGGTAGAACGCCATCGCGAAGTCCTCGATCACGAGCAGCGACAGCACGACCGGCGTCTCGCGGTTCGTCAGACGCCCGAGGTCTCCGAGCATCTTCGCGACGACCCCGGACGAGGACACCCAGGTGATGCCCGCCATCGCCACGGCCGCGACGGGCCCCCAGCCCAGCAGGAGCGCGATCAGAGCGCCGGGGAGGGCGTTGAGGAGCATGTCGAGCAGGCCGGCGACCCGCGACCCCTTCAGATTGGAGACCAGCTCCTGCGCCGTGTACTCGAGCCCCAGCATCAGCAGGAGCAGGATGACGCCGATCTCCGCCCCGACCTCGATGAACTCCTCCCCCTGCGAGAAGGGGAAGAACCCTCCCTCGCCGAACGCGAGGCCGCCGAGGAGGATGAACGGGATCGGCGAGATCCCGAGCCGGGATGCGAGCCGGCTGAGCAGCGCGATCCCGAGAATGAGCGCGCCGATCTCGATGAGGACGAGCGCGCCGTGGTCCATCTCGGTCAGCCGCTTCCGGCGATGATGCGCACGAGGTGGTCGAGGCCGTCGCGCGTGCCCACCGCGACGATGGTGTCGCCGCTGCGGAGGATGTCGGCCGGCCCCGGCGCGGGCAGCACCTCGATTTCGCGCACGATCGCGACGATAGAGCATCGCGTCCGCGTGCGCGCCTTTGTATCACCCAGTGGGCGGCCCACATACGGGGAGTCGGCGCGGAGCGGGATCTGCTCGATGGAGAGGCCGGCGACCTGCTCCCGGAGGCCGGCCAGCTGGGTCAGGATCAGCGAGCCCCCGAGCACCTCCGACAGTGCCGTCGCCTCATCGTCCGTGAGGGCGATCGTCTCGCTCGCGCGGTCGGGGTCGTCTTCGTCTGCGAGGGCGAGCTCGCGGCCGCCGTCGCGCAGGTTGAGCACGGAGAGCCGGCGCCCCTGGTCGGTCACGATGTCGTGGCGCACACCGATACCGGGCAGTTCGGCACGCTCGACGTGGGCTGGCATGCGTCCATCATGGCACCCGAGGTCGCGCGTGTAGAGAGGGACCGGGTCCGATCCCGTGCACCGCTGTAGCCTGACCCTGCATCGCAGTGCGGCGACGCGCGGCACGGCGCCATCCGCCGTTCACCGAAGGACCCTAGCGTGACCGACATGAGCTCGCCCGACTCGACTCCCCCGCGCCCCACGCCGAACCTGCCGCACTTCTCGGGCATCACGCCGGACGACGGCCTGGCGACCGCGATCGCGGCCGAGGCCGGGGGTGCAGGCGCACCCGGCAGCACGCGCAAGGGGGTCGTGCTGGCGTGGGGACTGTGGGACTGGGGATCGGCCGCCTTCAACGCGGTGGTGACGACGTTCGTCTTCACGGTCTACCTGACGAGCGAGAGCTTCGGCCCGACCGGGACGGTGGAGGCGCAGCTCGGCTGGGCGCTCGCCATCGCGGGACTCCTCATCGCCGTTCTCGCACCCGTGACCGGGCAGCGGTCCGACACCTCGGGGCGCCGGAAGCTCTGGCTGGCGGTCAACACCTACATCGTCGTCGCGCTGACGGCGGCGATGTTCTTCGTGCAGCCCGGCCCGGAGTACCTGCTGCTCGGGCTGTTCCTGGTCGCGGCGGGCAACATCTTCTTCGAGTTCGCCGGCGTCAACTACAACGCGATGCTGTCGCAGGTGTCGACCCCGCGATCGATCGGCCGCGTCAGCGGCTTCGGGTGGGGGATGGGCTACGTCGGCGGCATCGTGCTGCTTCTCATCGTGTACTTCGGCTTCATCCAGGGCCTCTTCGGCATCCCGGACGAGAACGGCATGGCGGTGCGCCTGTCGATGCTCGCGTCGGCCATCTGGTTCGGCGTCTTCGCCCTGCCCGTGCTGTTCGCCGTGCCGGAGTACCGCGGCGCCGGGGTCAGGCGCGAGCGCGTGAGCTTCTTCTCCTCATATGCGCGTCTGGGACGCGACATCGCCAAGCTCTGGCGGGAGAGCCGCCACACGGTCTGGTTCCTGCTGGCGAGCGCCGTCTTCCGGGACGGGCTCGCCGGCGTCTTCACCTTCGGCGGCGTGCTCGCGGCATCCGTCTTCGGCTTCTCGGCCGGTGAGGTCATCATCTTCGCCATCGCCGCCAACGTCGTCGCGGGAATCTCGACGATGACGGTCGGCTTCCTCGACGACAGGCTCGGCGCGAAGCCGGTCATCGTCGCGGCGCTCATCGGGCTCGTGATCTCGGGCCTGCTCGTCTTCTTCCTGCACGACGGCGGACAGATCGTCTTCTGGACGGCCGGACTCGCCCTGTGCCTTTTCGTCGGTCCTGCGCAGTCCGCCTCGCGCACATTCCTCGCCCGCATCATCCCGCCGGGGCGCGAGGGCGAGGTCTTCGGCCTCTACGCCACGACGGGCCGCGCGGTGTCGTTCCTCGCGCCCACCATGTTCGCGATCTTCGTCACGGTCGGGGGCGCCGCCTACTTCGGCATCCTCGGCATCGTGCTGGTGCTGCTCGTCGGGCTGGTGCTGCTGATCCCCGTGAAGGCGACGCAGGAGCGCCTCAAGGACTGAGCGGGCCGGTCTCGGCCGGCTACGGCTCGCGCGGCCACGCCTGGGCGAGGCGACCCAGCAGCGCCGCCAGCTGCGCCTTCTCCTCCGGGGAGAAATCCGCGAGCGCCGTCTCGACCGCACTGACGCGGGCGCCCCTGGCCTGGGCGACGAGGGCGCGCCCTTCTTCGGTGAGGAGGATGTTCGTGCGCCGCGCATCGTTCTCGTCCGCCTCGCGGCGCGCGTGGCCCGCGGCGACGGTGGCCTGCACGAGGCGGCTCGCGCGGGGCTGATCGACGCCGATGCGCTCGGCGATCTCGCTCACCGACAGAGGGACGGATGCCGTGGCCAGCGCCTCGAGAAGCCGGAACCGCGCGGCGAAGCGGGCCATCGGCCCGGGGTCCCCGCGCCACGGACCTCCGTGCCCATGGCCGTGCGAGTGA
>DASUQB010000041.1:0-18846 GCA_036280835.1 Microbacterium sp.
CGCGGTGCGGGCCACCATGCCCGTCGAACGTCTCGTGCGTGCCGGGTTCGAGACGGGCCACCTGGACCTCACGGACGACCTGCTCTTCTCGCACTTGGCGGCCGGCGACGGTTCGCGAGTCGCAGCCGCCCTTCTGAAGCAGGGCGATGCGGCCATCGCGTCCGATCCTCAGCGCGCAGCAACGCTCTACGCACGCGCTGAGGAGGCGGGCGCGGACCCCACGACCGTCGGAATCCGCAAAGCGGAGACCGCCTGGGCGATCGGTGATATCGACCGCGCCGGCAGTCTGCTGGACGCCCTCGACGTGGACGAGAGCTCTCCCGTTCGAGAGAAGGCTGTCGACCTCGCCGCCGCTGTGTGGGCTGCTCGCGGATCGATGGAGATGTCACGCGCGGTCTACATCTCTGCTTCTCAGCCCGATCGACCCGCTGAGGTTCATGCCCTCATCGCCAACGTGGCAGCCGGCTATCGGGAACGCGACGAACCTGCTCCGTCCCCGCCTCCGGCAGGGACGATCCCCTCTACCCTGCAGGTGTCCACCCATCTGCTCTCCCGTGGTCTTCGCGAAACGTTGAGCGGCACACCGGCGAGCTCTATCGACGATCTGGTGCGGGCGACCGAAACGTACACGGCGTCGCGGTGCATCGCACCGATTCCGGAGCTTCCCGCGGTCATCGCAGCGCTGACGGCGATCAATCTCGGCGAGCTCGACATCGCAGAGTCGCTCCTGCGTGACGCGATCGCGGGCGGGCACGGTGGCAGGTGGGCGCGGAACCGGCTCTTGCTGTGGAGTGGGTGGGTCGCGGTTCGGCAGGGCCTGCCTGATGCCGCCCGCGGATTCCTGCATTCGGCGCGGTCTTCCACGCAGACGCTGAGCCCTCGTGACCACCATCTCGCCGACGCGATCGATGTCGCGCTCGCGCGTCGGAACGGAGATGTCCAGGCACTGAGGGCCGCTCTTGACAGAGCACGGAAGAGCGTGCTGCACACGGAATTCGATCTGTTCTCCCTGCTTCCGCTGGCGGAGCTCGTCATCGCTGCCGCGCAACTGGGAAGCGGCCTGCTCGTGCACCGACGATTCGAGGATGCGCTCGCCCGCATGCGCGGTATGGGGTCCCCACCCCTGTGGTCCGCGCAGCTGTATTGGGCGGGGGTTCTGCAAGGTGTCCATGAGGACCGCCCGGCTGAGCTGAAGCGCCATCTCGAGGCGCTGCTGACAGCGGCGCCGCACAGTCGGCTGGCTGCGCACACCGCGCAGGCCGGCCAGAGCTGGGTGGCGCTCCTTGCGGGAGATGTCGATGTCGATGCCGTGGAGCGGTCGGCGAGGGGCCTCGCCTCCGTCGGCCTCGGATGGGACGGTGCCGACCTCGCGGGATACGCAGCCGCCCGAATCGATGACCGGAAGGCGATCTCCCGGCTGCTGGGGTGCGCACGCGAGCTTCAGCAGCGGGAGCACTTCCTCGAAACTCCCGATCCCGGTCAGCGTGCTGAGCCGCAGGACCCCGCCCGATCGGCTCCCCTGTTGAGCGCGCGGGAGCGCGAGGTGGCCGTGCTCGTACTGGCGGGCAAGACGTACGTTGAGATCGGCGCGGCGATGTTCATCTCGCCACGCACAGCAGAGCACCACATCGCGCGCATCCGGCGAAGGGTGGGCGCCGCATCCCGTTCAGATCTCATCGCCAAGCTTCGACTGATGTTCGAGGGCGAGGACGACGAAGGGAATGAGGGCGAGCCGGATTCCTCGGCGCCCCCGCGACGAGAGAGTGCATGAGCGCCGACGCTCTGGGACCTACCCCGCGAATGGGCGAGGAAAGGGAGGATGCGACGCGCTGAGCGCCGCCTAGGCTGGGGCGGGTGCAGATGGGAGAACTCACCGCCCTGCTGACCCCCGAGGGGCTGCGGCTGCTCGATGAGGTGTCCGGGACGGCAGACGTCGCCCGCGAGGTCTCGCGCCTCCGCGCCGCCGGCCACTCCCCCGAGCTGGTCACGGCGGTCGTCGGGCAGGCACGGCTGCGCGCGAAGGCCGCTGCCAAGTTCGGGGACTTCGCCGGTCGCATGCTGTTCACCCCCGCGGGGCTGGAGCAGGCGACGCGGCTTTCGGTCGCCGCGATGCACGCCCGCCGCTTCCGCGACGCCGGGGCCCACAGGGTCGCCGACCTCGGATGCGGAATCGGCGGCGATGCCCTCGGTCTGTGCGGCGTGGGACTCGACGTGCTGGCGGTCGACGCCGACGAGGTGACGGCGGTCATCGCTGCCTACAACCTGGCGCCCCTGCGGCCGGCGGCGGAGGTGCGGCACGCGCGCGCCGAGGACGTCGAGCTGACGGGGGTGGATGCCGTCTGGCTCGATCCCGCCCGGCGCACAGCGGGACACACCGAGACGACCCGGCTGACGCGCAGCGGGGACTACTCGCCGTCGCTCGACTGGGCCTTCGGCCTCGCGGAGAGCCGACCCGTCGGGATCAAGCTGGGGCCCGGCTTCGACCGCTCGGCGGTGCCCGACGAGGCCGAGGCCCAGTGGGTGAGCGTCGACGGGGCCGTCGTCGAGCTCGCGCTGTGGTTCGGGGCCCTCGGGCGACCGGGCATCCGCCGGGCGGCACTCGTGGTCCGAGGCGACGACGCCGTGGAGCTCACGGCCGCAGCGGACGCCCCGGATGCCGAACCCCGCGAACTGGGCGCCTACATCCACGAGCCGGACGGCTCCGTCATCCGCGCCCGCCTCATCGGCGAGGTGGGCCGCGCACTGGATGCCGGCATGCTCGCGCCCGGCATGGCGTATCTCACGGGCGACGCGGCCGTGACGAGCCCGTTCGTGTCGAGCTTCCGCGTACGCGAGGTGCTGCCGAACGACGTGAAGGCGCTCAGCAAGGCGCTGCGCGCCCGCGGCATCGGCACGCTGGAGATCAAGAAGCGGGGCGTGGATGTGGACCCCGCGGCCCTCCGGACCCGCCTCTCGCTGCGTGGTCCCGAGACGGCCACGCTGATTCTGACGCGGATCGGAGACCGGCGCCTCAGCGTGCTGGCCGACCGGGTGCCCCGCTGAGTCCTCAGCCGAAGAGCCCGAGCTGGATGGCGGCCCACAGCAGCCAGCCCGCACTGTAGACGAGCCCCATGATGCCGAGGGCGAGGCCCCAGCGGGCGACCGCGCGGCTCTCCAGAGGCCGCCGGAGCGCCATCGCCGAGACGACGATGCCCACGAGCGCGAGCGGGAAGCCCCAGCCCACGAACAACGACGCGACGAGTCCCATCAGCGAGAAGCCGAGGCCCCACGCGCCGAGCCCCCGGTGCGGTGCGATGGGCGGCGAGATCATCCACTGGGGCATCGGCCCGGTCGGGTCGGGCTCCTCGTGGGACGCCGTCACGGCGTCGACGGGACCCGTGGGCAGACGCGAGAAGGAGGCGGACGGAATGCCGGGGACCCGCGCCTCCGGCTGCGCCGCGTGCTCGAGCTCCACATCCGTCGTCGCAGGCTCCTGCCGCACCGGCCGGTACGTCGGCGGCTGCGCCGGCAGCGCCGGCTGCTGTTCGACCGGCGGGCGGGTCAGCGGCTGCGGGGTCGCGGCGGACTCTTCCGGCTGCGGCGCCACGGGTCGCTCGGCGGGCCCGCTCATGCCGTCACCGCCGCGACCGGAGCCTGCATCGGGTCGACCTGGATCTCCGTGACGGGAAGCGTCGAGTCGGCGCCGAATCCGAGGGTCGACGGCGGCCGGCCGGCCATGATGAGCTCCGCGGCGAGCGCCGCGATCATCGCCCCGTTGTCGGTGCAGAGCGAAAGCGGCGGAATGCGGACGGTCACGCCGGCGGCATCCGCCCGCTCGAGGGCGACGTCGCGCAGGCGCTTGTTGGCGACCACTCCCCCGCCGAGCAGCAGCCGCGGGACGTCGTAGCGGGCGCAGGCGTCCAGCGCCTTCGTGACGAGCACGTCCACCACGGACTCGCGGAACGAAGCCGCGACGTCCCCGACCGGGATCGCGGCATCCCCCTGCTGCTCGACCCATCGCGCGACCGCGGTCTTGAGGCCGGAGAAGGAGAAGTCGTAGCGGTGCTTGTCCATATCGGATGCGCGGGAGAGTCCGCGCGGGAACCGGATCGCCGCGGGGTCGCCGGATGCCGCGGCGCGGTCGATCTCGGGGCCGCCGGGATACGGCAGGCCGAGCAGCCGAGCGACCTTGTCGAAGGCCTCCCCCGCGGCGTCGTCCACGGTCTCCCCCAGCAGCTCGACGTCGGTGGTGAGGTCGCGCACGAGCAGCAGCGACGTGTGGCCGCCCGAGACCAGGAGGGCGACCGTGGGGTATTCGAGCGGCGGGGCATCCGCGTCGAGGATGTCGGCGGCGATGTGGCCGACGAGGTGGTTCACGGCGTAGAGGGGCTTGCCGAGCGCGACGGCGAGGGCCTTCGCGGCGCCGATCCCCACCATGAGCGCGCCCGCGAGTCCGGGACCGCTCGTGACGGCGATCGCGTCGAGCTCGGGGAGCGTGACGCCCGCCTCGGCGAGCGCCGCCTCGATCGCCGGCTGCAGCGCCTCGAGGTGCGCCCGTGCCGCGACCTCGGGGACGACCCCGCCGTAGCGAGCGTGCTCGTCCATGCTGCTCGCGATCGTGTTGCTCAGCAGCCTGCGGCCGCGGACGATCCCGATGCCGGTCTCGTCGCAGCTCGTCTCGATGCCGAGCACGAGCGGCTCTCGGGTGTTCAGGAGCATGCGCCCGCCTCCGATCGGCTCGCGCCCCGCGCCGCCCAGCCGGGCACGTCGAGCTTCATCACGACGGCATCCACATCGTCGGGCTGGTAGTACCGGGGGCGCCGCCCGACCTCGATGAAGCCCTCCGACGCATACAGCGCCTGCGCAACGGGGTTGTCGGCCCGCACCTCCAGGAAGAGGTCGCGGGCGCCGCGCGACGACGCCTCGGCGATCAGGGTGCGCAGCAGCTCTCGCCCCCGCCCGCGGCCGCGCGCGGCCTCGGCGATCGCGATGGTCTGGATGTCGGCATCCATCGCGCCGCGCGGTGACCGGAGGCCGGCGTATCCGACGACCCTGCCCGCGGTCTCGAGCACGATGTAGTGGCCGTGGGGGCTCCGCAGCTCCTCGCGCATCATGGCGCTCGACCACGCGTCCGTGGGGAACGAGGCGTTCTCGAGCGCCATGATGGGCTCGAGGTCCTCGGGCGTCGCGCGTCGGATGCTCATGCGCCCACCCGCTTCGGCGCGTGGCCGAGCGTCACGTCGGGCGCGCGCAGGTAGAGGGGTTCGGGCGTCGCGAGGCCCGAACCGGAGGCGACCGCCCGGGCGGCGAGAGCCGCGAGGCCCGGGGGGTCGATCGAGGCGATGGTGCGGAGGGAATCGCCCTCGAGCGTCAGGGCGTCGACGCTGACGTCGGTGCCGTTCGCCCGCAGTTCGGGCGCCGCGATCCTGCGCGGCATCCCGTCGTCCTCGAGGCCGTCGTAGACGGTGACGGCCATCTCGCGCCGACGCGCGTCGGTGACGATGGCGAAGGCGGATGCCGGGGCCCCGGCGCCCGGTTCGGCGAGCACCGAGAGGGCTGCGGCGTCGTGGCTCACGACCGGCACCAGCGGCACGCCGCGGGCCAGGGCGAACACCCGCGCGGCGGCGATGCCGATGCGGAGGCCGGTGAAGGGACCGGGCCCCATCCCGGCGACGACATGCGTGATGTCGGCGGGGCCGGCGGAGGCCTCGGCGAGGGCGCGCTCCAGCAGCAGCCCGATCGCCTCGGCATGGCCGAGCCGCGTCTCGCTGGTGGCCGCACCCAGCACGGCGCCGTCGAGCCCGGCTACGACGACGGTCGAGCCGATCGAGGTGTCGACAGCAAGGATCACCCTTCCAGGGTAGCCGGGGCGGGCGAGCCCTCCGGTGGGCGTGACACCGCTCGCCGGGCGGGCGCGCAAACCGTTCGCCCTCGCGCGACGAACAAACAGAGTGACCCCGTCCTGCTCGCCCCTCCCGCACGCACTCCCGCTGAGCACGGACGCCTCGCGCTTCGGCCTGCGACGGCTCGTGGTCCCGACCCGGATCGGGGACGTCGTCGTGCACGCCCGAGCAGGGACGGATGGCCCTCCGACGATCCTGCTGCACGGGGCGGCGGGGTCGTGGACGACGTGGACGCCGCTTCTCACCGCATCCACCCTGCAGTCCCGCGAGGCGGTCCTCGCCGATGTCATCGCCCTCGACCTGCCCGGCTGGGGCGAGAGCGGCGACGCGGCACGAGTGAACAGCGTCGAGGAGCTGTCCGACGCCGTGGTCGAGGTCGCGCGTGCACTCGGGCACACGGAGTGGCGGATCGTCGGGCACTCCCTCGGCGGCCTGCTCGCCCTCGCCACCGCGGCGCGGCATTCCGGTCCCACGCTCGGTGTCACGCTCGTCTCGGCGAGCGGGGCGGGCGTCGTCGACGCCGCTCGCCGCCCCGTGCGCGGCGGCCTGCGCCTGCCCGGATTCGCCGGCATGCTGCTCGCGATGCGGGCGCTGGCCGTGCTCGGCGACGCCGGGCCGATCGTGGTGCGGCTCCTCGGTCGTCTCGTCGGCATGCCGGTGCTGACGTCACCGCTGTTCGCCGGCAGGGTCCACCCGTCGGTCATCGCCGCGTTCGCCGACGAGGTGCGCCCCGCCGCCTTCGCCCGCGCCGCCCGGCTCGCGGCCGGCTACGACCTGGGCACGTGGCAGGACATCGCGTGCCCCGTGCGATCGGTGCGGGGAGCACGCGACGTGTTCGCCGGAGCGATGGATGCCGCGGCCTTCGCCGGGCTGATCGCCGACTTCCGCGAGGTCACCCTGCCCGACGCCGGGCACTTCGCCCACATCGAGCGGCCCGACGCCGTGCTTCTCTCCGTCGAGGAGGTCGCCGATCGGGTGCGTACCGGAGGCACCACCCGTTCCTGATCTTCCCGGTCGCCCGCGCGGCACCTTCCTGCACACGCTGCGCGAAGAGGCGGCGCGTTCGCAGAGAAGTGCAGCGCCGGTCGGTGCGTCGTCAGACGCTACGGGCGGCGCGACACCGTCACGGTGCGGGGCGCGTCGGCGTCGAGCTCGAGATCGGAACGCGACGGACCGCCGCACGCCGTGTCCGCCCCGCGTCCCCCGAGCGGCCGCTCGAGCTCGATCTCCCACCATGACTCCCGCAGGCCGTCGACCATGTCGCGGCCCCATTCCACGACGACGACCGAGCCGTCCACGTCGATGTCGAGATCGTCCAGTTCGCGCGCGGAGCCGAGCCGGTACGCGTCCACGTGCACGAGCGGCGCGCCTCCCACGAGCGACGGGTGCGTGCGCGCAAGGACGAACGTCGGGCTCTGCACGGGCCCGCGCACACCGAGGCCCGAGGCGATGCCGCGCGTGAGCGTCGTCTTGCCCGCCCCGAGCGGCCCGGTCAGCACGACGAGGTCGCCGGGCCGCAGCATCCGCCCCAGCCGTTCCCCGAAGGCCTCCGTGTCATCCACCGTCGTCAGCACGTGGCGGCCGACGAGCCCGTCGAGGCCGCCGGACGCGACGCGATCGCCCGGAACTGGCGGAGGGACCGCGCCGTCGGCTTCCGGCGCACTCACGACGACACCTGCCTGCGCGCGACGCGCGGGCCGATCCGCGTGACGATCTCGTAGTTGATCGTGCGCGCGGCCTCCGCCCAGTCGTCGGCGGCCGGCGCTCCGAGGGTCGGGTCGCCGAACAGCACGACCTCATCACCGACGGCGACGGGGTGGTCACCGACATCCACGACGAACTGATCCATCGCGATGCGCCCGGCCACCCGGAAGCGCGCTCCCCCGATCGACACGGGTCCCGCGCCGGAGGCCTGCCGCGGCACGCCGTCGGCATAGCCGAGCGGCACGAGCGCGAGGGTGGACTCGGCGGAGGTGCGGTGGTCGTAGCCGTAGGACACCCCCTGGCCCGCCGGCACTCGGCGGACCGCGGCGACGGCCGCGCGCAGCGTCATGGCCGGCACCAGGCCGAGCGACGAAGAAGACCGGTCGGCGAAGGGCGACAGCCGGTAGAGGCCGACGCCGATGCGCACGCAGCCGAGCCGTGTCTCGGGCAGCGAGATCGCGGCGTGCGTCGCCGCCAGGTGCCGCAGCTGCGGGGCGATACCCGCCGCCGCGGCCGCGGCGACCCCGCGCTCGAACTCGGCGAGCGCCGCGCGGTCGTCATCGGCGGAGGCGTTGGCGAGATGGCTGAAGAGGCCGATGACCCGGACCTTGCCGATCCGCTCGAGGCGCGCCGCCTCGGCGAGCACCACGCCCCAATCGGCGGGTGCGATGCCGTTGCGGGACAGACCCGTCTCGAGCTTCAGATGCACCCCGACGGGACGATCCATGGATGCCGCGGCCGCCGCCTGCAGCAGCTGATCGAACGTCGAGATGCCGAGCTCGATGCCGAGCGACGCGGCCTCGGCGAACGATGCTCCGGGCGCGTGCAGCCACGCCACGATCGGGGCCATGACGCCGGCGCGGCGCAGCGCGATCCCCTCCGCGGTGTCGGCGACGCCGAGGCGAGAGGCCCCGCCCTCGAGCGCGGCGACCGCGGCGCGGGCGGCGCCGTGGCCGTAGCCGTCGGCCTTCACGACCGCGATCACCTCGGCCCCGGTGAGCTTCCGGAGGTGGCGGGTGTTCGCCGTGATCGCGGAGACGTCGATGAGCGCCTCGCGCATCACCCCCGCCGGCATGCGCGTCACAGAACCGCCCCGTCCGCCGCCTCGGCGACGACGTACGCGACGGCGAAGCCGCCGTCGTGCGTCATCGAGAGGTGGATGGCGGTGATGCCGCGCTCAGCGACGACGTCGGCGGTCGAGCCCCCGAGGGTGAACCAGGGGCGGCCCGATTCCTCGGGGGTGACCTCGATCTCTGACCAGTGCAGCCCTTCCGAGCCGCCGAGCGCCTTGATGAGCGCCTCCTTCGCCGCGTACCGGGCGGCGAGGGACCGCACCGGAAGGGCGCGCTCGCCCGGCGAGAAGAGCCGTTCGAGCAGGCGCGGGGTGCGCTCGATCGATCGCTCGAACCGAGCGATGTCGACGAGGTCGACGCCGATGCCGATGATCACATGCATCCCCTCCCGCCCGGGCGGGCCGCGGCTACTCTACAGTGACCGACTTGGCGAGGTTCCGAGGCTGGTCGACGTCGAGGCCCTTCGCGGTGGAGAGCCCCATCGCGAAGATGTGCAGCGGGACGACCGCGAGCAGCGGCTCGAAGAACCGGCCCGCGAGCGGGATGCGCAGCACCTCGTCCGCGTACGGCAGCACCGCCACGTCCCCCTCTTCGGCGATCACGATGACCCGCGCGCCCCGCGCCCGGATCTCCTCGATGCTCGAGACCACCTTGCGGTGCATCTCCGCCGATTCGCGCGGCGACGGCACGATCACGAAGACCGGCTGTCCGGGCTCGATCAGGGCGATGGGACCGTGCTTCAGCTCGCCCGCTGCGAACCCCTCGGCGTGGATGTACGCGAGCTCCTTGAGCTTCAGCGCACCCTCCATGGCGATCGGGTAGCCCACGTGACGGCCGAGGAAGAGGACGGAGCGGGTGTCGGCCATCCAGTGCGCGAGCTGCTCGATGCGGCCCTGCTCGCTCTCGAGGATGCGGCGGATCTTGCCGGGGATGCCCTCCAGCTCGATCACGGCCTGCGCGCCCTCGGTCGCATCCAGCGTGCCGCGCACGCGTGCCAGGTGCAGGCCGAAGAGGTAGAGGGCGGTGATCTGGGCGACGAACGCCTTGGTCGATGCGACCGCGACCTCGGGACCGGCGTGGGTGTAGACGATCGCGTCGGACTCGCGCGGGATCGTGGCGCCCTGGGTGTTGCAGATCGACAGGGTGCGCGCTCCGCGCTCGCGCGCGTACTTGACCGCCATCAGCGTGTCCATGGTCTCGCCCGACTGGCTGATCGAGACGACGAGGGTGTCGTCGCCGATCACCGGGTCGCGGTAGCGGAACTCGTGGGCGAGCTCGACGTCGACAGGCACCCGCGCCCACTGCTCGATCGCGTACTTGCCGACCGAGCCGGCGTAGGCGGCGGTGCCGCACGCGACGATGATGACGCGGTTGATGCCGACGAGGAGGTCGTCGAGACCGTCGAGCTCGGGGATCACCACCTGGCCGTCGCGGACGCGACCGAGGATCGTGTTGTTGACCGCCTCGGGCTCCTCGCTGATCTCCTTGGCCATGAAGCTGGACCACCCGCCCTTGTCGGCGGCCGCGGCATCCCACAGCACCTCGAACGGCTCGACTTCGACATCCGCTCCGGCGAAGTCGGTGACCCGCACACCTTCGGGGGTGATCGAGACGATCTGGTCCTGGCCGATGGCGAGGGCGCTGCGCGTGTGCTCGACGAATGCCGCGACATCGGAGCCGAGGAAGTTCTCGCCCTCGCCGAGCCCGATCACGAGCGGTGAGTTGCGGCGGGCGCCGACGACGAGGCCGGGGTGATCCTCGTGCATCGCGAGCAGGGTGAAGGCGCCCTCGAGGCGGCTGACGACGGCGCGGAACGCGGCCTCGAGGTCTCCGCCCGCTGCCTGGTACTCGCGGCCGAGCAGGATGGCGGCGGCCTCGGTGTCGGTCTCGCTGAGGAACGTGAACCCGTCGGAGAGCAGGTCGGCCTTGATCTCGGCGAAGTTCTCGATGATGCCGTTGTGGATGACGGCGAGCTTGTCGTCATCGGCGAGGTGGGGGTGGGCGTTGGTGTCGGTGGGACCGCCGTGGGTCGCCCAGCGGGTGTGGCCGATGCCCGTGGTGCCGTCGGGCATGGGGTGCTCGTCGAGGTCTTCGCGCAGCACCTTCAGCTTGCCGGCGCGCTTTCGCATCCCGAGCTCGCCCGTGCCGTCGATCACGGCGACGCCTGCGGAGTCGTATCCCCGGTATTCGAGCCGCGCGAGGCCGGCGAGGAGGATGGCCTGGCTGTCGCGAGGGCCCACGTATCCGACGATTCCACACATGGACTCAAGCTTAAGCGGACGGGATTGCGAGGACGCTGTACGAACCGCCCGCGGTGGGCGCCGGGCGGGTCGGGGGCGTGGGGCGACCTACAGCTTCCGCAGCCGCACCGTCTCCACGGAGTGGTCGGCGCCCTTCTGCAGGATGAGGGTGGCCCGGTGCTTCGTGGGCAGCACGTTCTCGAGAAGGTTCGGCAGGTTGATGTCGTTCCAGTAGCCGAGCGCCGTGCGCGCGGCCTCCGCGTCATCGAGGTGTGCGAAGACGTTGAAGAACGATGACGGGTTCGCGAAGGCGCCCTGCTTCAGCGCCAGGAAGCGGTCGACGAACCACTGCTCGATGTGCGAGGTGTCGGCATCCACATAGATGGAGAAGTCGAACAGATCGCCCACCGAGACGTCGTTCGGCGTCGGCGGCGGGGCCAGCACGTTGAGCCCCTCGACGATGACGACATCGGGGCGCCGAACGACGACGTGCGCGTCGGGGACGATGTCGTAGCGCATGTGCGAGTAGAAGGGAGCGCGCACCTCGGGGGCTCCGCTCTTCACCTCGGTGAGGAAGTCGAGCAGGCCGCGGCGATCGTACGACTCCGGGAATCCCTTGCGCTCCATGAGCCCTCGGCGCTCGAGCTCGGCGTTGGGGTACAGGAACCCGTCGGTGGTGACGAGCTCGACCCGGGGCGTGTCCGACCACCGGCTCATCAGCTCGCGCAGCAGGCGCGCGATCGTCGACTTGCCGACCGCCACCGAACCGGCCACGCCGACGACGAACGGCGTCGTCGTGTCGGGCTCCCGGAGGAATTCGCTCGTGGATGCCCCGAGGCGCTTGGTCGCGGTCGCGTACAGGCTCAGCAGCCGGCTCAGGGGGCGGTAGACCTCGGCGACCTCGAGCATGTCGAGCCGATCGCCCAGCCCCCGGATCTGGACGATCTCGGTCTCGCTGAGCGGCTGCTCGACCTCGGGCGCGAGCCGCGCCCAGTCGGCCCGATCGATCTCGCGGTACGGGGAGAGCACCGAGGTGCTGGGGGTCACGGCGTCGGCGGTGGACATCCGGCCCATCGTATCGCCGGGGCGACGGCCGACCGCGCGATAGTGTCGACGCGTGCGCCTGGGAGTCCTCGACATCGGATCCAACACCGTTCATCTCCTCGTGGCGGATGTGCTGCCGGGCGGGCGCCCGCTGGCGTCGACGAGCCAGCGCACCGTGCTCCGGCTGATGCGCTATCTCGAGCCCGACGGCTCGATCACCGAGGAGGGCGTGCGCGCCCTCGAGGCCGCCGTCTCGCAGGCGCGCAGGGTGGCGGCCGACGAGAAGGTCGACGAGCTGCTCGCGACCGCGACATCGGCCGTGCGCGAGGCGACCAACGGGGCCGACGTGATCGCCCGCATCGAAGCGGCGCTCGGACAGCCCCTGCAGGTGCTCGGCGGCGAGACCGAGGCGCGCTTCACCTTCCTCGCGGTGCGGCGGTGGTTCGGCTGGTCGGCCGGCCAGATCATGCTGTTCGACATCGGCGGCGGGTCGCTCGAGCTGGCCGCGGGGTCGGACGAGCTGCCGGCCGTGGCCGAGTCCGTGCCGCTCGGCGCCGGGCGGATGACGGTGGAGTACCTGCCCGTCGACCCGCCGACCGGCGCGGACATCGACCGGCTGCGCGCCCACGCCGCGGACCTGCTCGCGCCGGTCGCGGCGCTGTTCGCATCGCAGCCGCGCCCCGACCACGTGGTGGGCTCGTCGAAGGCGATCCGCTCCCTCGCCAAGCTCGCCGGGTACCCGATGCCCGGCTGGTCCGGCATCGAGCGGATGGTGCTGCCGCGCGCGTCGCTCAAGGCCTGGATCCCACGGCTCGCCCGCATCCCGGCGGAGGCCCGGCAGGAGCTGCCGGGCATCACGCCCGACCGCACGTTCCAGATCGTGGCGGGCGCCGTGGTGCTCCACCAGGCGATGAAGGCGATGGACGTCGATGAGCTCGAGGTCTCTCCGTGGGCGCTGCGGGAGGGCGTGCTGCTGCGCTACATCGAGTCGCTCTCATGGAGCGCGCCCCGGGCCTGACGCCCCGCCCGCACCGGGGTGGACGCGGCGGGCCCACGTGGTCCACACTGCGTAGATGGACGCACCTGCGGTGCCCATCCGCACTCCCGACCAGCGCATCCGTGTCTTCGTCAGTTCGACCCTCCGGGAACTCGAGGCGGAGCGCCGTGCGGCGCGCGAGGCGATCGAATCGCTGCACCTCGCGCCGATCATGTTCGAGCTCGGAGCGCGCCCGCATCCGCCGCGCTCCCTGTATCGGTCCTATCTCGCCCAGAGCGATGTCTTCGTGGGCATCTACGCGGAGAGCTACGGCTGGGTCGCCCCCGGCGAGGACGTGTCCGGCCTCGAGGACGAGTACAACCTCGGCGCCGGCCTCCCCAAGCTGATCTACGTGAAGGACCCGGCGCCGGCCCGCGAGCCGCGCCTTAAGGATCTGCTCGAGCGCGTGCGGGGCGACGATCAGGCCTCGTACAAGCGGTACGAGGATGCGCGGGAGCTGAGGGAGCTGATCATCTCCGACATCGCGGTGCTGCTCGCCGAGCGCTTCGACGCCAGTCGCTCCGCGCCCGTCGGGGAGCGCCCCGCGGAGGGCGAGGGCAGCGAGGGCCATGTGCCCGCCCCGTTCTCGGCGATCGTCGGGCGCGCGGGCGCCATCGCCACGGTGCGCGAGCTGCTGGAGCGCCGGGACGTGCGGCTCGTCTCCCTCATCGGCCCCGGCGGCATCGGCAAGTCCCGCCTCGCCATCGAGGTGGCCGGCGGGCTCGCCGCCGAGGGGCGCGACGTCGTGTTCGTGGCGCTGGAGTCGATCCGGTCCGCCGAGTTCGTGCTGCCGGCCATCGCGCACGAGCTCGGGGTGCGCGACTCCGGCGACGGACCGCTGCTGGAGAAGATCCTCACCGCACTGGCCGGGCGCCCGCTGCTGCTCGTGCTCGACAACATGGAGCACGTGCTCGACGCGGCATCCGACGTGACGAAACTCATCTCGACCCTCCCGGAGCTCACCGTGCTCGTCACGAGCAGGTCGCCGCTGCGCGTGCGGGCGGAGCGCACGTTCGAGGTGCCGCCCCTGGAAGTGCCGGCCCTGGATGCCGAGCTGACGCCGCAGGCGGCAACGGGCGTGCCGTCGGTCACGCTCTTCGTCGAGCGGGCGCGCGCCGTGCGCCCCGATTTCGAGCTGACGCCGGCCAACGTCGGGGCGGTGATCGGGATCTGCCGCGCGCTCGAGGGGGTGCCGCTCGCCCTCGAGCTGGCGGCCGCGCGGGTGCGCAGTCTCTCGCCCGAGAGCATCCTCGAGCGCCTCGCCGACGGCCTCGGGCTGCTCTCCAGCGGCGCACGCGACCTGCCGGAGCGCCAGCGCACGCTCAGCGGCACCATCCAGTGGAGCGTCGACCTGCTGCCCGAGGCCCCGCGCGCCGCGCTCGCCCGGCTCGCGGTCTTCACCGGGCCGTTCACCCTCGCCGCCGCCGAGGCGCTCGTGGGCGAGGGTGCGCTGGACTCCCTCGACGCTCTCGTGGAGTCGAGTCTCGTGCGCCAGCGTGACATCGCGGGTGAGGACGTGTTCGGTCTGCTCGCGACCGTTCGCTCCTACTCAGCCGGCCTCAGCACCCCCGAGGAGTGGGACGCGACGCGCGACGCCCATGCGGCCTACTTCGAGGACCTCGCCCGCCGGGCGGGCGTCGGCCTGCGCAACGGCCATCAGCCCATGTGGCTCGCGGCGCTGACCCTGCAGCGGGCAGACCTCGCCTCTGCCGTGGGGTGGCTGATCCACCGGGGGGAGTGGAACCGCGCGGCAGAGCTCGCGTGGTCGCTCTACCTCTACCTCTGGCTCGGCGGACTGCTCGGCCAGGTGCGCACGTGGATGAACCGGCTGCTCGACGAGGCGGCCGCCCGCGGCGAGGAGGTGCCGCACCGCGCAGAAGCGATCGCGCTCTACTTCACGAGGGCGATCGCCTTCTGGCAGCAGCAGGACGTCGACCTCGTCGGGGGGCTGACCCGCAGCGCCGAGCTCTTCGCCGAGTCGGGCGACGCCTCGGGCGAGGCCTTGGCGCGGGTCTCGTCCGCGCTGGCCCGGCTCGCGGCCGCGACCCCGGACGTGCCCGGCGCGATGGGCGAGCTGGAGAGGAGCCTCGACCGGTTCCGCGCGGGCGAGGACCGCTGGGGCGAGGCGATGTCACTCGTGACGATGGGCAGGGTGCTGCTGATCGCAGGGGAGCCGGATGCCGCGGCATCCCACTTCGAGGAGAGCCTCGAGCTCGCGACCGCCGAGGGCGAGCCCCTGGGGATCGCCATCGCGCGGAACCACCGCGGCTGGACTCGCCTCTTCGGAGGCGACCTCGACGGCGCGCGCAAGGACTTCGTGGAAGGCCTCGAGATCTCGGCGGCCCTCGGCCACGACGAGGGCGTCGCCTATGGGCTCGAGGGGCTGACCGCCGTCGCCGCTCAGGAGGGCGACGCGGCGAGGGCCGGCGAGCTCGCCGGGGCGGCAGAGTCCCTCCGCCAGCGCACCGGGCAGTCCAACGCCGCCGCGTTCTCGTTCCATGGACCGGCGATCGAGGCGCTGCGCGCCGCAGGGAAAGGCGACGAGCTCGACGTCGCGTCGGCCCGAGGCCGTTCGCTGCCGCTCGAGGAGGTGCTCGCCCATGTCCGCACATGAGGACTCACCGTTCGCCGGCAGCGATCGCATCCTGCTGGCCGTACGGTGGCTGGCGGTCGTGCTGCTGCCCTTCCTCGCGGTGGCCGCCGTGATCCTGGTGCTGATGCCCGGGCGGACCGCCGAGCTGTTCGCGTGGCCGATCGCTCCCCCGCTGACCGCCATGGTGCTGGGCGCGGCGTACGTGGGCGGGATCGTGTTCTTCGCGGCCGTGCTGCTGACCCGCGACTGGCATCGCGTGCGCCGGGGCTTCCTTCCGGTTTTCGTCTTCGCCTCGCTCCTGGGCATCGCCACCGTGCTCCACTCCGACAAGTTCACGGTGAACGTCTCGTTCGTCGCCTGGGCCGTGCTCTACGCGACGACGCCGTTCCTCGTCGCGTGGGCCGCGATCGTCCAGCGCCCGGCCGATCCGCGCGTGCCGGCATCCCTCGACCTCGTCATCCCCGCGGCCATCGCGTGGTGCCTCGTGGCCGTCGGCGCCGTCGCCACGATCACCGGGCTGACCATGTTCGCGCTGCCGGGGATGTTCCTCGAGGTCTGGGGATGGGACCTGACCCCCCTGACCGCCCGCACGATGGGCGCGATCCTGAGCCTCACCGGGTTCGTCAACGTCGGGATGATCGTCGACCGGCGGTGGAGCAGCTTCCGCGTGCTGTACGGCGCGCAGCTGATCAGCGTCGCGCTGATCATCGTCGCGATCCTCATCCGACGCGAGGACGTGCACTGGGAGCGCCCCGCCGCGGCGGGATTCGTCGCGCTGCTGGCGGTCGCGTTCCTCTGCTACGGATCGTTCGCGGCGTGGGCGGAGCGGACGATGCGCCGCTCCCTCGTGCCGGCCCGCGCGGAGGCTTAGAGCGCCAGGCGCTCGCGCACGACGTCGGCGAGGCGATCGGCGTACGCCTGCGCGGTGTCGCCGTCGGCGGCCTCGACCATCACGCGCACGAGGGGCTCGGTGCCGGAGGCGCGCAGCAGCACGCGGCCCGTGTCCCCCAGCTCGGCCTCGACCGCGGCGACCTCGGCCGCCAGCGCGTCGTCCGAGCCGACCCCGGCGCGGTCGACCCCGCGCACGTTGACCAGCACCTGAGGGAACACGGTCATGACCGAGGCCAGCTCGGCGAGGCTCTTGCCCGACCGGGCCATCTCGGCCATCAGGTGCAGCCCGGTGAGCAGGCCGTCGCCGGTGGTGGCGTATTCGCTCATGATGACGTGGCCGGACTGCTCCCCGCCCAGGGAGTAGCCGCCCTCCGTCATCGACTCGAGCACGTAGCGGTCGCCGACGGCGGTCTGCAGCACGCGGATGCCCTGCTGCTTCATCGCGACGTGAAGGCCCAGGTTGCTCATCACCGTGGCGACGAGGGTGTCGTCGACCAGATGACCGCGGTTCTTCATCGCGACCGCGAGGATCGCCATGATCTGGTCGCCGTCGACGACGCGTCCGGCCGCATCCACCGCGAGGCAGCGGTCCGCGTCGCCGTCGTGGGCGATGCCGACATCCGCCCTGTGCTTCAGCACGGCGACGGCCAGCTGATCGAGGTGGGTCGAGCCCACCCCGTCGTTGATGTTCATGCCGTCGGGGTCGGCACCGATCACGGTCACGCGCGCGCCGGCGTCGCGGAACGTCTCGGGCGAGACGCCGGATGCCGCGCCGTGCGCGCAGTCGAGCACGACGTGCAGGCCGTCGAGGCTGTGCGGGAGGGACCCGAGGAGGTGCACGACGTAGCGGTCCTCGGCATCCGCGAACCGGCGTATGCGGCCGACGCCGCCGCCGGTGGGCTGCAGCTTCGGGGCGGTGAGCGCCGCCTCGATGCGCCGCTCGACGACATCGGGCAGCTTGACGCCCCCGGTCGCGAAGATCTTGATGCCGTTGTCGGGTGCGGGGTTGTGAGAGGCCGAGACCATGACGCCGAAGTCCGCGTCGATGTCGGCGATCAGGTATGCCGCGGCAGGCGTCGGAAGGACGCCCGCGTCGAGCACGTCGACGCCGGAGGACGCCAGCCCCGCCGCCACGGCGGCGGAGAGGAACTCGCCCGAGACGCGGGGGTCGCGGGCGACGACGGCCGTGAGGCGCTTGCCCGCGGCGCGACGCGCCTCCGCGGTACGCCCCTGGCCCAGCACGACAGCGGTCGCCTGGGCCAGGGTGAGTGCGAGGTCCGCCGTCAGGGGGCCGTTGGCCAGCCCCCGGACGCCGTCCGTGCCGAACAGCGGCATCGGAGGGTGAAGACCTAGCGCTTCGAGTACTGAGGAGCCTTGCGGGCCTTCTTGAGACCTGCCTTCTTGCGCTCCTTGACGCGAGCGTCACGCGAGAGGAAGCCGGCCTTCTTCAGGGTCGGACGGTTGTTCTCCTCGTCGATGCCGTTCAGCGAACGGGCGATGCCGAGGCGCAGCGCGCCGGCCTGGCCCGAGGGGCCGCCGCCCGAGATGCGCGCGATGACGTCGTACGCGTCGGTGAGGTTGAGCACCGTGAAGGGGTCCTTCACGAGCTGCTGGTGCAGCTTGTTGGGGAAGTAGTCCTCGAACGACCGGCCGTTGACCGTGATGACCCCGGATCCGGGGACGATGCGCACGCGGGCGATGGCCTGCTTGCGACGGCCCACGGCTGCGCCGGGAACGCTGAGAACGGGACGCGGAGCCGATTCCACGGCCTGGTCGGCCGGGGTCTCGGTGGTGAACGTCTGAGGGGTGTCGGTGGATTCTTCGATCTTCGCCACGAGTGTGTCCTTAGTCAGTCTGGGAGGCGCTTACTGGGCGACCTGGTCGAGGGTGAAGGTCTTCGGCAGCTGAGCAGCGTGGGGGTGCTCGGCGCCGCGGTAGACCTTGAGCTTGCGCAGCTGCTGAGCGCCCAGGCTGTTCTTGGGGAGCATGCCGCGGACGGCCTTCTCGACGGCCCGCTCAGGGTTCTTGGCGAGCAGCTCTTCGTAGGTGACCGACTTCAGGCCGCCCGGGTAGCCCGAGTGGCGGTAGGCCTTCTTCTTCTGGAGCTTCTGTCCCGTCAGCGCGACCTTGTCGGCGTTGATGATGATGACGAAGTCGCCCATGTCCATGTGGTTGGCGAAGGTCGGCTTGTGCTTGCCGCGGAGGAGAACGGCGGCGTGGCTCGCGAGGCGGCCGAGCACGACGTCGGTCGCGTCGATGATGTGCCACTCGCGCTGGGCTTCGCCAGCCTTGGGGGTGTACGTGCGCGTCACAATAGTGCTGCTTTCTTGATTCGAACGGAGAGGTTCGTGAATCCCGCTCCGGGGGGTTTCGCCGACGGATG
>DASUQB010000042.1:0-4950 GCA_036280835.1 Microbacterium sp.
TCCCATGTCGTGCCGCTTCGTCACGTCGCGGTCGCCGTCGGCGCCGAAGAGCATCACGACCTTGCCGGGAGTGACGCGGCGCACGGCCGCGAGGGTCTTCTCGAAGGCATCGGGGGAGTGGCCGAAGTCGACGTACACCGCAGGACCCCGGTCGCCCGAGACGCGCTCGGTGCGGCCGGGAAGGTAGGCGCGGATGCCGCCGTCGCGGTCGAGCGCGGCGACGATGTCGTCCCAGGCGTACCCGGCCTCGAGCATCATCACGATGGACAGGCCGGCATTGGCCGCCATGTGCGGGCCGATCACCGGCACGACGGAGGTCAGCGACCGGCCGCCGCGCTCGGCGAGCGTGAACTGCGTGCCGGTCTGGCGCTCCTCGCCGATCGTCACGACCCAGTCCGCCGCCCCGGCCGCAGCGGGATCGGCGGCGATCGCCGGGGTGCCCACGGTGACGACGGGCACCTCGGCGCGCGCCACGACGTCCCGTCCCGCGGCCGAGTCGAGCGAGATGACGGCCCTCCGTGCGCGGTCGGGGCGGAACAGCGGCAGCTTCGCCTCGAAGTATTCGCGCATGTCGGCGTAGTCGTCGAGGTGGTCGTGGCTCAGGTTCGTGAAGGCGGCGACATCGAAGACGATCCCGTCGACGCGGCGGCGGGACAGCGCCTGCGCGCTCACTTCGACGGCCACCGCCTCGACGCCGCGTTCGCGCATGAGCGCGAGGAGGGCGTGCATCTCGGATGCCTCGGGCGTCGTCAGCCGCGACACGATCACCTGGCCGGCGATGTGACGCTCGGCGGTCGATGAGAGCCCCGTCGTCACGCCGAGCTGGGAGAGCAGACCCTCCAGCACGTGCGAGACGCTCGTCTTGCCGTTCGTGCCGGTGGTGCCGAAGAGAAGGGGGAGGTCGTCGTCCGGGCCGGTGCCGTAGACCCACGCCGACAGCGCCCCGAGCACGCCGCGGGGATCCTCGACGACGACGAGCGGAAGACCGCTGGATGCCGCGATGCCGGCGCCCTCGGCATCCGTCACGATCGCCACCGCGCCCTTGGCCGCCGCGGCATCCGCGAATTCGGCGCCGTGCCGGTTGACGCCGCGGATCGCGACGAACGCCTCGCCGGGGCGCAGGTCGGCGGTCGCGAGCGTGATGCCCGTGAGCGTGACGCCCGCGCCGGCACCCCTCAGCTCCCCGTCGAAACGGACGGCGAGCTCCTCGAGCGATCGCTGCGGCGGCCGCTCGGGGCGGAGAACGGGAGGGAGGCGCGCGGCGGCATCGTCGGTCGGCATGGCGCAACAATGTTCTCACACGCGGCGCCGCCCGCCCGGGATGGGCCCGGATCGGTCCGGCCCGGCGACGGCGTCGGAACCTGGGCGTTCTCAAAGCAACCGCGAGTACCGTAGGCGTGTGAACGTCGTCCCCTACCTCATCGGCATCGCCGTCATCGTCGTGGGGCTCGCGGTGTCGATCGCACTGCACGAGATCGGTCACCTGCTGCCCGCCAAGAAGTTCGGCGTGCGCGTGGGGCAGTACATGATCGGGTTCGGCCCCACCCTGTGGTCGCGCACGCACGGGGAGACGCAGTACGGCGTCAAGGCGATCCCGCTCGGCGGCTACATCTCGATGGCCGGCATGTATCCGCCTTCGCCGAAGGAGGCCGCTCGGGCCGCGGCGGGTCACCGAGAGGGCCGCGCGGGCGGGGGCTTCTTCGCCACGATGGTGCAGGACGCCCGGTCGGCGAACGACGACACGCTCGAAGGCGCCGACGACCGGGTCTTCTACACGCTGCCGGTCTACAAGCGCATCATCATCATGCTCGGCGGACCGGTGATGAACCTGCTGTTCGCGATCTTCCTGTTCACGGTGCTCTTCAGCGCCATCGGCATCCAGCAGGGCACGACCACCGTCGGCACGGTGTCGGAGTGCGTCGCTCCGGCGGGTTCGACGCAGACGGAGTGCACGTCATCCGATCCCGTCGCGCCCGCCGCCGCCGCGGGGATGCTGCCCGGCGACAGGATCGTGTCGATCGACGGCGCGGAGGTGTCGACGTTCGACGAGGCGTCCGCGATCATCAGGCACTCGCCGGGTCAGCCGCTCGCCGTCGTGGTGGAGCGCGACGGAGAGCAGGTGGCGCTGCAGGTCACGCCTCTCCTCGCGGAGCGCCCGACGTACGACGACAGGGGGCAGCCGGTCTTCGACGAAGACGGCGATCCCGTCACCGTGGAGGTCGGGTTCGTCGGCGTGGCGCCGGTGGTGGACTTCGTGCGCCAGCCCATCGCCGCGGGACCGCAGGCGGCGATCGAGAACGTCGGAGCCGTCGTGGGCATCGTGGTGCAGCTGCCGGTCAAGCTCTACCAGATCGCCGAATCGCTCTTCACGGGCGGCGAGCGCGACCCCAACGGGCCCCTGAGCGTGGTCGGCGTGGGGCTCATCGCCGGCGAGGTCGCGGCCCAGGACGCTCCCGTCATGAGCCGCTTCGCCGCGATGCTCGGGCTCGTGGCCTCGCTGAACATCGCCCTGTTCGTCTTCAACCTCATCCCGCTGCTTCCCCTCGACGGCGGCCACATCGCCGTCGCGCTGTGGGAGGGCATCAAGCGCGCGTGGGCGAAGCTCTTCAACCGCCCGCCGCCCAAGCCGGTCGATGCGACGAAGCTCGTCCCCGTCACCTTCGTGGTCGTGGTGCTGCTGATCGGGATGGGCGCGCTGCTGCTGATCGCCGACATCTTCAACCCGGTCCAGCTCTTCAACTAGCCCGGCTCGTCGGTCTCGTCGTTCTCGACGGCTCGCGACAGGGCGCGAATGCACCTTTCCGGGGCCTGGAACGGTGCAGCTGTGCCCTCTCGCGCAGAATTTTCGGGCGGATGTCGATTTCGGACTTGCCCGTTCGCTGTAGGGGTGCAAGGTTCACATCGACCGAAGGAGACGAACCATGAAGTACGTCATCATGTTCACGAGCCGGCCCGATCTCGACGCCGCCGTCCCCCCGGAGCGGGCGCAGGAGGTCTACGGCCGCATCTACGAGTGGTTCGGCGAGCACGCCGCCGTCATCACGGACTCCGGCGCCGAGCTCCAGCCCGTCGCGACAGCGACGACGGTCAAGCACGGCGACTCCGGCGCCGTCGTCGTCGACGGTCCGTTCGCCGAGAGCAAGGAGGTGATCGGCGGCTTCAGCGTCATCGACGTGCCCGACCTCGACGCGGCCATCGCGATCGCCAAGACCTGGCCGTCCCTGGAGCTGCCGGGCAACGCCGTCGAGATCCGTCCGATGGTCGAGGACTACAGCCAGTTCGAGGAGTGAGCGAATGGATGCCGCGGCAGCGGGTGGCGGCCGGCGAGGCCCGGCCGCGGCATCCGATCTCGCCCTCGCCCGCGTCGTGCGAGCGGAGAACGCCCGCCTCGTGGGGGCACTGGCCGCGCGCATCGGCGACCTCGATGTGGCCGAGGAGGCGGTGGCGGATGCCGTCGCCGAGGCGCTTCGCGAGTGGCGCCTGCGCGGCATCCCGCCCAGCCCCGCGGCGTGGCTCTCGACGGCAGCCCGGCACAACGCGCTCGACCGTCTGCGCCGGGAGCGCGTCTATCGCGACAAGCTCGCGCTCCTGACCCGGGAGTCACCCGTGGTGGAGCCCGACGAGCGCCTGCCGCTCCTGTTCGGCTGCTGTCACCCGGCGCTCAATGCGCCGGCGCAGCTCGCGCTCACTCTCCGAGCGGTCTGCGGCGTGACGACGGCCCAGATCGCCCGCGTCACGATCACCCCCGAGCCGACGATCGCGCAGCGGATCGTACGGGCCAAGCGCAAGATCGGGGCCGCGGGCGTGCCGCTGCGCGTGCCGGAGGGCGATGAGCTGCCGGAGCGGCTCGACACCGTGCTCACCGTCGTGTCGGCGATGTACACCCAGGCGCATCTCGTGGCCGGGGCCGATGCCGCCACCGACCGCGACGTGGCGGATGACGCGATCTGGCTCGCCCGTGTCGTCAGCGACGCGCTCCCGCGCGAGCCGGAGGCGCGCGGGCTGCTCGCGCTGCTGCTCTTCCACCGTGCCAGGGACGACGCGCGCGAGAGCGACGGCGACCTCGTGCTGCTGGACGCCCAGGACCGCAGCGCGTGGGATGCGGCACTCCTCGCCGATGCGCGCGCTCAGCTCGCCCGCTGCGCGGAGGAGAAGCGCCCCGGCCGCTTCCAGCTGCAGGCCGCGATCGCCGCGTGCCACGCGGACGCCGCGACGCCGGGCGCGACCGACTGGCTCCAGATCCTCACGCTCTACGACGTGCTGGTGCGGTGGGACGCTTCGCCGGTGGTGAGGCTGAACCGATCCGTCGCGCTGGGACGGGTCGAGGGCCCCGCGGCGGCGCTCGCCGAGATCGATGAGCTGCGCGACGCCCTCTCGGCCTTTCACCTGTGGCACGCGGTGCGCGCCGAGATGCTCCGGGGCCTGGGCCGCACGCGCGAGGCCACCGACGAGGACCTGCAGGCGCTGGAGCTCACGGCGAACGAGGCGGAGCGACGGCTGCTCGCGGCGCGAGCCGGGCTGTGAGGTCCGTTCCGCCTAGGCCGACACGGGGGCGAGGGCCTGGGCGATGAGCGACTCGAGGGTCTCCATGCCGTCGTGCGACAGGATCGACTCGAGGTGGCCCTGCACCGACGAGAACGACGGTCCCCGCAGCGCGTAGACGTCGCCGGTGATCGGATCGGCGGCCACCTCCGCGAGGGCGACGCGTGTCGTTCCGGGCACCACGCGGGCGGTGAAGGTGTTGTAGAAGCCGATCGAGGCCCGGCTGCCGAACACGTCGACGCGCTTCTGCAGCCCCTGATGCGGGCGCGTCAGCGGGGCGAGGTCGATGCCCAGCCGGTCGGAGAGGATCTGGTGGCTCAGGCACACGGCGAGGAGCGGCTTGCCGGAGTCCACCCGCCGGGCGACGACGTCGCGCATGCGGCGCATCCGGGGGTTCTGCGGGTCTCG
>DASUQB010000043.1:0-4650 GCA_036280835.1 Microbacterium sp.
GGTCCTACCGGATGCTGTCCGAGGAGTATCGCGCGGCGCCCGAGCCGCCGGCGGACGGGGAAGGCGTTCCGGACGAGGAAGGCGCTCCCTCCGACGGAGGTGCCCCCGACGGGGCGGACACCCGGCAGGGGGCCGATGCCGCGAACCGGCCTGCCCGCTCGTCGTAGAGTCCACGCGCCCGGCGGCGACGGCGCGTGGCTAGAGTCGGTCCATGCGTGATCCCGTCGCCGACGCCGATGGCGCGGCCGATGTCACCGCGGCCCTGCTCGAGCTCTTCCCGTCCGGCCAGCTCATCCACGACGGGGCGCGGCTCGACCACTACGCGCACGACGATGCCGAGTGGGCGGAGTTCCACCGGCCGCTCGCCGTGGTGCTGGCCGAGAAGACGGATGACGTCGCCGCCGTCGTGCGCTTCGCCGCCGCCCGCGGGCTGAGCGTGGTCGCGCGCGGCGCCGGCACCGGGCTCTCCGGCGGCGCCAACGCGCTCGCGGGCGCGATCGTCGTCTCGCTCGAGCGGATGACGCGCGTGCTGACCGTCGACGCCGCCGAGAGGTACGTCGTCGCCGAGGCCGGCGTGCTCAACGACGACCTCCGGCAGGCGGTCGCCGAGCACGGACTCTGGTATCCGCCGGACCCGGCCAGCTATCGCATCTCCACGATCGGCGGCAATGCGGCCACGAACGCGGGCGGCATCTGCTGCGTCAAGTACGGGGTGACGCGGGACTATGTGCTCGGCATGACGGTGGTGCTGGCAGACGGGGAGGTCGTGCGGCTCGGCCGGCGCACCGCCAAGGGCGCGACGGGCTATGACCTCACCGCGCTGATGGTGGGGTCGGAGGGCACGCTCGGCATCATCACCGAGCTCACGCTCAAGCTGCTTCCGCTCGGGGGCCGCGAGGAGCGCGCGGTCGTCGGATCGTTCGCCTCGCTCGAGGATGCCGGTGCCGCCGTCGCGGCGATCACGGCGGCGGGCATCATCCCGTCGGCGCTCGAGCTGATCGATGAGCGGTGCCTGCGTGCGGTGGACGAGTGGCAGGGCCTCGGGCTCCCGCACGGCGCCGCGGCGCTGCTGCTCTCGACGGTCGACGACCTGGGCGTGGTCGGAGCGGAGCGCGCGGAGTCCCTCGCGACCATGATGGCGGATGCCGGGGCGCTCGCCGTCGAGCAGTCCGCGTCGCCCGACGAGGTGGACCGGCTCTTCCTCGCGCGGCGGCTCGCCTATCCCGCGCTCGAGCGCCTCGGTCCCGTGCTGACGGAGGACATCTGCGTCCCGCGGGCCGCGGTGCCCGAGATGCTGACTCGCATCCGGGACACGGCGGCCGCGCACGACGTCGTGATCGCCACCATCGCCCATGCGGGCGACGGCAACCTGCATCCGCTCATCATCGCGCCGGTCGGCGATGACGATGCGAAGGCGCGGGCGAAGGAGGCGTTCGACCGCATCGTGCGGGACTGCAGCGAACTGGGCGGCACGGTGACGGGCGAGCACGGCGTCGGACTGCTCAAGCTGCCGGGCGCCCGCGCCGAGCTGGGGGAGCGGGTGCTCGCGATGCACCGCGACATCAAGGCCGCGCTCGACCCGCGGGGCACGCTCAACCCCGGCAAGGGCTTCTGACCCGGTCGGCTCTCAGCGCGCGAGCCAGCCCAGCAGCGCCTCGTTGACGGCCTTGGGCTGCTCGATGTTCGTCGCGTGCCCGGCCTTCTCGATGACGACCGACGATGCGAGCGGCGACAGGGCGGCCGCTGCGGCGGCGTGCTCGCTGGGCCAGAAGTCGCTCTCCGTCCCGGCGACGAAGAGCGCCGGCACCGGTGACGCCGCCACTGCCGGTCGCCAGTCACGGGACGCGTGATCGTTGAGCAGCGCCAGCTCCGCCGTAGTGAAGGGGGTCTTGGCCGCCTTCAGGTCCATGCCGCGGAGCAGCCGCGCGACGCGCACGGGTCCCTTCGAGGCCAGCGAGTGCCGACCGGGGTCGGGGACGCCGGTGGCGAAGAGCGTCGTCGCATTCGAGGCGTCGTAGTCGTAGAACCCGTAGGGCCAATCCTCGGAGTTCAGCATCTTCGGCGTCTGGTCGATGATCACCACGTCGCGGATCCCTGCGGAGCCACCTCGAGAGAGCAGGGCCCAGACGGAGTTCCCGCCCATCGACTGGCCGATGACCGTCGCGTCGGCGAGCTCCAGCTCCCGGATGGCGTCGCCGATGTCGGCGCCGTGCCGGTCCATCGTGTGCCCGCCATCGGGGCCGATGCCGGAGGCGCCATGCCCTCGCCGGTCGAGCGCCACGATCCGGTACCCCGCCTTCTCGAGGGCGCCGAACTGCGGCTTCCAGCTCGTCGCGGCCGCCTTGAAGCCGGCGACGAGCAGCACCGGACGGCCGCTCGGGTCACCGGATTCGAGGTAGTTCAGGCGAACGCCGTCGGATGTGGTGATCTCCGGCATCCGCAGGTCACATCCGCGCGTAGCGGGCGCGGGCGAAGCAGAAGAGACCGTACAGGATGAGCCCGGCGCCGACGATCCAGAGGATCACGGGGCCGAACGGCAGATCGGCGAGGGAGTGCAGCGCGGAATCCAGCCCGCCGGCCGCGGCGGGGTCGTTGGTGAAGGCCGCGACCATGAAGAGGATGCCCGTGACGCCGATGGCGATGCCCTTGGCGACGTAGCCCACGATGCCGAACGTCACGATGCCCTTTCCGGTGGTGCCGGCGGGCAGGGAGAGGTGCTTCTCGAACGCGCGGGTGAACCCGCGCACCACGAACGCCACGCCGATGCCGGCGATCACCAGGCCGAAGAGCACGAGCAGCACGACGCCGCCCGGGGTCGACATGAGCTGTGCGCTGAACGACTGCGTCGACTGCGACGAGTCGGACTGGCCGCCCATGGCGTAGACGAGCGCGGTGATCGCGATCGCGATGTAGGCGACCGCCGTGCCGATGAACTTCGCGCGGTAGCCCCACTTCTTCTTGGTGTCGGGGTTGCGCTCGAGGAACGCCTCGGCGATCTGCCAGATCGCGAGGGCGAAGAGCCCGATCACGATGATCCAGAGCAGGAGGATGCCGGCGGGCGCCTCGGCGATCTGCTGGATCGCACCGCCCTGATCCGCGTCCTCGTTCGACGAGCCGGTCGAGACCGAGATCGCGATCACGCCGATCAGGATGTGGAGGACGCCGAGGACCACATACCCGACTCGGGCGAGGGTGCGGAAGACGGTCGAGTTCTGGGCCGCATTGGCGGCGGCTTTGCCGGTGTTGCTCATCCTCGAAGAGTAGCGAGGTTGATGCTCCGGAGCAGCGCATTGACAACGGGCGGAATCTGCGCGTCGTGCGGTGCGTCGACCGCCGGGCCGGAAATCGAGCTCAGTCGTCGGGCGCGAGTTCGATGATGCCGTCGTTGAGCCCCGCGGCATCCTGCGACCAGAGATCGACGACGGATGCCGCGAGCCTCTCTTCGAGTCCCGCCAGCGCCTTGACCCGGAAGATCACCGCGGCGCCCGTCTGGTCGGTGCCCGCGTCTCGCGCCGCCTTGGTGAAGCCCTGCGCAACCGCCCGGGTCCAGGCCTCGCTCGCGGCCTTCACGGCCGCGTAGTTCGCGCCGCCCGCGAGGGGACGGGCGACGGCCGTGGACGACACGATCGCGAGGCGCCCGGCATCCGATGCCCGCAGGGACTCATCGAACGCGCGGGTCTCGTGACGCAGCGCCGTGAGGCCCGCCTCGAGCGCTCGGTAATCCTCGTCGGACTGCCCCGCGAGGCCACCCCCTCCGCGCCAGCCGCCCACGAGGTGGATGAGCCCGTCGACGCGGCCGAAACGGTCTTGCACCCGCTGCGCGAGCGCGATCACCTGCGGCTCGGAGGTCAGGTCGCACAGCTCGGTGTGGAGGTCGGGTGCTCCCGGGCGCCGAACCGCTTCCGGTCCTTGCGCCTGCTGAAGGGCCGCCGCGACCGCGTCGAGCTTGTCCTGGTGGCTGCCCACCGTGACGACCCGGGCGCCGGAGGCGAGCAGGGCGCGCGCGACCGCGCGCCCTGCCGCACTCGTTCCTCCGGCCAGGACGACCACGCGTCCTGAGACCGACCCCTCCAGAGGGTCGGAGACCACGGGCCGATCAGGCATCCGAGGCTCGGATGCCCGCCGTCGACTCGATCACGGGGCGCATCTTCTTCTCGAGCGCCTCGAAGAACATCGACAGCGGGAACTCGTCGTCCAGCACCGCGTCCGTGTACCCCTTCGGCGCGCCGGCGAGCACGTCGTCGGGCAGCCCCCGCGCCCACGCCGAGGCGGGGTTCGGGGTCAGCGTGCCGCGGACGAGCTCGTAGGCCGCGAGCCAGTGCGCCACCTTCGGCCGGTCGATCGAGCGCCAGTACAGCTCGTCGATCGCGTCGCCGAGGGCGACGACCGCCTCCGGCACCTCGGGCCAGTCGAACGTCAGCGCCGTGTCGGTCCAGTGCAGCACGCCGCGCTGGTGCAGCCAGGCGAACAGCAGCTGACCGCCGAGCCCGTCGTAGTTGCGCACCCGCGACCCGGTGATGGAGAACCGGAAGATCCGGTCGAAGATCACCGCGTACTGCACGAGCTTCGCGTGCTCGAGCAGCTGCGCGTCGACCGCGTCGAGCTCTTCGCCGGCGTCGACGCGCTTGCGGAGGCCGCGCTCGATCTTCA
>DASUQB010000044.1:0-18675 GCA_036280835.1 Microbacterium sp.
GTCAACGCCATGCTGAGTCCGATTCCCGCGTCCGACGCGCCGAGCGGGGCCGCGGTCGCGGTGGTGGTGGCCGTCGCCCTCTGCGTTGCGGTCACGGTGACGGCGCCGGATGCCGAGACGGGCGCGCCGCTGCCGACCCTCGCGATGGTCGTGACGGTCGAGAGCGTCACGGCGACCGCGGGCGAGACGCCGACCTCTCCGCCCTTGGCGCCCATCCGGGCCTCGGTGATCGCGACGTTCGTCGACGTCGAGGCGATCGTGAGCGCCGCCGCGCCGGCCAGCGCCGCGGCATCCGCGATCTCGGCCGTCGTGCGGTCGGTGACGAGGTTGAGGGCGACGGATGCCCCGACCCCGATCTCGGTCGTGACGACGCCGTCGCCGTGCGGCAGGGCCTTCACCGTGCTCGCAACGCTGCTCGCCGCCGTGATCGCCGCCGCGCCGCCTGCCAGGGTGATCGCGCCCTGCACCGAGGCCTCGGTGGTGTGGCTGACGATCGCGAGCGCGAACGAGCCGGCCACCGACACCTTGCCGCCACCGGCACCGGCCGCCGACTGGGCGCCGAAGGTCGACGCGGCATCGGCGCCGTCGACCGCGACCGTCGCCGAGACCGTGAGCGCCCCTGCGTTCACGGTCGCGCCCGAGGCGATGACGGCCCGGTTGAGCACGTCGGCGAGCGTGATGGCGACGGCGGCGCCGATCGTGGCGTCCGTGCCCTGGGATGCCGAGCCGTCCGCCGACGCGGACGCATCGGTGTTCGCCGCGCTCGCGATCAGCACCGTTCCCGCCGCCGCGACGGAGACGCCCGCGGCGATCGCGGCCTCGGCGGTGACGGTCGCCAGGGTGATCGCGATGGCGGCCGCGGCGTTGATCTTCCCCTGCGACGACGAGGCGCTCGGCGTGGCGGCCGCTCCGGCCGCTGCGCCGCCGTTCGCCGTCGACAGGGCATCGGCGTGCGAGCGTGTTGCCGCCACGGAGTCGTCCACGCCCGATCCGGCCGCGCCGCCGGGAGCGGCCGCGTCGCCCGAGTCGGCCGGGTTCTCCGGCGCCCCGGCGGCGGATGCCTCGGCCACGGCCGACGAGGTGGTCACGCTCGACGCGCGGAGCGCGACATCCGCCCCCGCCTCTGCATCGCGGGCCAGCACCGCCGAGACGCCCGGGGTCGCGATCGTGAGGGCGAGCCCCGCGCCGACGGCGGTGTCGGTCGCCGTGCCGGCGGCGGCCCGGGCCGCACTGGTCGCGGTCGCGCGCAGCTGCCCGTCGAGGGTCAGCGACCCCGTCAGTGCGAGGGGCGTGCCCGTGCCGATGCGCGCGGCCACGGTGACCCGCGTCAGGGTGACGGCGGTGAACGGGGCGATCGCGACGCCGCTGGCCCGCGCGGAGCCGTGCGCCTCGCTGCTCGTGGTGTCGCGGCCGGACGCGGTGAGGGTGAGATCGCGGGCGCCGGTGAGCGCCGCGCCATCGGCGAGAGCGGCCGACGTCTCGTGGTCGACGCTCGCGAGGGCGAAGGCCGCGCCGATGCCGGTCGTCGGCGTGCCGGGGCCCGCGTCCGCGAGAGAGGCGGTGGCCGAGGTCGCGAGAGAGGAGGCGGCCGTGATCGACACGATCGGGGACGGTCCGGTGAGGGTGACCGTGGGGGGCGTCGCGCCCGTGAGACCGGCGGTGGTGCGAAGGCCCGCGATCGCGATGGCGACCGACCCGGCGACGCTGAGATCTCCGCCCGATCCGAGTCCGCCGGTGGCGGTGGCGGTGACCCGGTGGGTGTCGTCGGCGACGCCGGACGCGTTCTGCGCGGCGATCCCGGCGACGAGTGTCAGGGAACCTGTGGTGATGGTGGTGGAGGGGCCGACCTCCGCACGGACGAGTGCATCCGTGACGTTGATCGCTACGGCCGCTGCGATCGTGGTGCCGCTCGGGGGGCCGCGGTCCGACGGCGCCCCGGTGGCCGCCGAGGACGACGAGACGTTCGCGCGCGCCTCCAGTGCGACCGACAGCGCGGTGATCTGGATGTCGCTGACCGAGACGTCCGCCACCGAGGTGTGGATGTTCAGCGCCAGCGCCGCCGCGACCGTGACGGTGCCCTGCGGGGTGCTGGGCGGTGCGGGGTTCGGCGTCGATCCGGAGCCGCCCGTGCCGTCGCCGGCGGCGCCGGCATCCGGCGCCAGGCCGTCGGCGTAGGCCCGCACGTCGGCGGCCTGCTGCGCGGGGGTGGCCTGCGCGCCGTCGCCGGGGGCGCCGGTCGCCGACGATGACGCCTGCGTCGAGGTGGACACGGCGCCGGTCGCCGTGAGCGCGACAGCACCGGCCGCGGTGACGTCGCGGGCGAGCTCGGCGCGCACCAGGTGGTCGGCGAAGGTCAGCGCGATCACGATGCCGACGGCCGCCCCCGTCTGCGCATCGACGTTGCCCGCCGCGATCGTCGACACCGGGACCCGCTGCGTGGCGGTGCCCGTGTATCCGCCGGTCAGGACGAGCGGGTCGCCGGTGCCGAGCCTGGAGAGGGTCCGGACGTTCGAGATCGTGAGGGCGAGGACGGTCGCGATGGCGACGTCTGCGGCGGCGACTCCGCCGCGCGCCTCGGTCGTGACCGGGCTGGTCGAGTCGGCCCGCACGGTGAGGTCGTCGACCCCGGTGACACTCGCGCCGTCGCCGACCTCGGCCAGGGCGGTGTCGTTGACGATGTTCAGGGCGACGCTCGCGCCGATGCCCGTGGTGGCCCCGGCCTGCGACCCCGGCAGCGCCTGGGAGAGGCTGGTGTGCGATCCGCGGGCGTCGAGCGTGACATCGGCGCCGGCGGCGTTCAGCGAGGCCCCCGGGGTGATCGCTGCCACGGTGCGGAAGGTCGGGATGTTCACGGCGAGGGCGCCGGCCCCTCCGACGAGGCTCGCCCCACCGGCGCCGGACGTGGCCTTCGTACGGTACTCGTTCGATTCGGCGACGGTGCGCGGCGCCGAGGTGGCGATCGCCTGCAGGGCCGCGGCCGTGAACTGTGCGCCGCCGATCAGCGCGCTGGTCAGCACCCGGGCGACGTTCACCGCCACCGCGACGCCGACGCCCGCGGCGGAGCCGCCGACCGCCGAGCCGTCGGCCTCCGCGGCCGCGGAGCCCGACGCGACGGCCGTCACGCCGACGCCCGTTCCTCCGGCGGCGATGGCGACGGGGGCCGCCGGGGCGACCGAGGCGATCGTCTCCTGGTCGAGGTTCGAGAACGCCAGCGCGCCCGCGACGCCGACGGCGCCGGTCGGGGCGGTGGCGAAGCCGCCGGGCTGGCCGGGTGTCGCCGTGGTGGTGCTCGGCGCGCTGCCGTTCGCCGTCGCGCCGCCCGGGCTCGCCGTGGCCGTGGTGAGCAGCGCGTGGTGTGAGTCGGCGACGACGGTCAGTGCCCCGCCGGACGTGATTCCCTCGGCGGCCGTCGTGTCGATGACGGCCGACGTGCGCGTCGTGACGGTCGAGGTCGCGACGCCCGCGCCGGCGGTCGCCACCGAGGCGTCCGCGCGGGTCGTCGCCGAGGTGACGGTCTTGGCCGAGAGCGCGAGTGCACCGCCGGCGGCGACGGACGCGGCATCCGTGATCGCGGTGCGCGCGGTGTTCTGGACCGTGCTGTGCGCGACCGCCGCGTCGACGGCGGCATCCGCGCCCGTGCCCGTCGACTCGGTGACGAGCGTCGCGGTCGAGGTCGTGCCGAGCGCGACGTCGCCGGTCGCCTCGATGCGCGAGCCGCCGCGGACGAGCACGTTCGCGGCGGCGGTCGCCGAGCCGACGGCCAGCCCCAGGGTGGCACCGGGTGTCACCGTCGACGTGGCGGTCGCGATGGCCTTGACGTTGCGTCCGCGCAGCGTCGCGTCCTCCAGCAGGACCTCGGCGAGGGCCGGGGCGGCGTCGGTGCTCGTGCTGATGGCCTGCAGCTCGATGTCGGCGTCGCCGGCGTCGAGCACGGACCCGGCGGCGAAGATGATGCGGCTGGCGCTGAAGAAGAACTTCACGCCGGAGAAGGTCAGGGTTCCGACGATGCGGATGACCGTGCGGGCGCCCGTCGTGGTGACGCTGAACGAGACCGTGGGAAGCGACGACTGGCTCTCGATGAGGCTGTTGAGGCTGCGCACCAGGATGTTGCCCGGGATCGATGCGTCCTCGCTGACCTCGAGGATGTCGTCGTCGTCGGATGCCGCGACGGCCACGTCGTCGACGGTGCCGAGGTCGACCGGCTCGAGCCCGTCGTAGGCGATCGTGCGGCCGTCGACGCTCAGCGTGCCGGAGTGCGGCCCGCTCGTCGTCGAGACGACGGAGGACCGGTGGCCGTTCATGGTCAGCACGTCGTAGCCGCCGGCCCCGCCGTCGACCGATCCGATGAAGCCGCCGCCCGTCACGGTGAACGTGTCGCGGTTGCCGGCCGCGCCCACGAGGGCGCCGAAGCCGCGGAAGCGCTGGCCGGCGACGACGCCGCTGCCCTCGCCGGTGACGCGCCATTGCGTGTCGGCGCCCGGTCCGTGCAGGCGGTTGCCCGCGCCCGCGGCGACGAGCTCGTCGACGCCGCTGAACGCGATCGATCCGGCCGCGCCCGAGACGCTGCCGGCGCCGGATCCGTTGGTCGACCAGCTCAGCCCGGCGCCCGCGACGCTCAGCGCGCCGGCCCCGCTGACCGTGACCGCGATGCCGACGCCGGAGGCGATCGAGACGGTGCCGCCCGCGGAGACCGCGAGCCCGGTCACCGACGCGAGCGCCCGCCGGGATTCGACGCCGTCTGCGACGACGACGAGATCGGCGCCCTCGACACGGACCGAGAGCGAACCGGATGCCGAGACGGCCCAGGCCGCGGGTGCACCGGCCGCGGGCGCGGGGTCGACCGGCGCCGCGTCGGCTGGAGCGGTCTGCGAGGTTTCGGCCGGCGTGGCCGGCTGCTCCGCTCCGGGCGTGGCCGGCTGCCCCGCTGCGGGCTCGGCCGGCTGTTCCGGTGCGGGAGCGGGCGCGGTCACCGGCTCCTCGACGGGGGCGGGTGCGGGCTCTGGCGCGGGCTCGGCGTGGGGCTGTGCGGCGTCCGCCGCGTTCTCCCCCGCAGCGGGCGCGGCGTGCTCGGCCGCTGCGCTGTTCTCGGCTGCGGGCGGCGGCTCCGACGGGTCGAACGGGCGCACCGACACCATCGCGGCGTAGCCGACGACGACGCCGGACGCGGCCGGCTCACCGGTCGGGTCAGGGCTCGGCACCGGGTCGGGTGTCGGTGTCGGGACGGGGGTCGGCGTGGGTGTCGGCGGCGCCGGCGGCGTCGGCGTGGGCACCGGGGTCGGCGTGGGCGTGGGAAGACCCGGGATGCTGGGGGTCGGCGCGGGCGTCGGGTTCGTGCCGATCGTCCCGGGCTTCACCGTTCCGGGGCCGCAGGTCAGGCTGGTGCTGCTGGTGCTGGTCGTCGAGGAGTTCGTTCCGCCGCCGCTCGTTCCCGGCGTCCCGCCGGTGTTCGTCTGCACGCAGTTCGGGCCGAACGGCGACGAGGGCGAAGGGGCAGGAGCGGGCGCCGGCGCGGGGGCCGGAACCTGGATGACCGTGAGGGGCCGGGTGACCGTGACACGGGTCGTCGGTGCCGTCGGTGCCGTCGGAGCGGCGGGAACGAGGGCCGGAGGAGCGCCCGGATCGGGCGAGACCGACTCGACCGGCACGGTCCCTGCGGGCTCGGTGGTCGCCACGGTCCACTGCACGAGAGGCGCGACCGGGGCCGCCGGTGCGACCGGTTCGGGGCCGTATGCCGTCGCCGGCATGCCCCAGGCGAGCTGGCCGACGACGAGAAGAGTGCTCACTGCGACGGCGACGAGGCTCCTGCGGGTCCCCGCCGCGGGCACGCCTGCCGGCGCCTGGCTGCTGCCTCGACGCTGCTGGCGTACCCCGTGTGCGGGGATCTTCCGGACCACTGGGTTCCTTCCACCCGGTCTACCGCGGAGATCCCTCCCCCAGAACACGCCCGGCTCGCGCCGCGCACGTTCGGTCGAAACTGTAACGCGCACCGGCGAAGAAAAACAAGAGAATTCTCATCTTGCGCTCACGGAACGACGAAGGCCCCGCGTATTCGCGGGGCCTTCGCTCTCGATTCGTCCGGTCGGAGCTACAGCGACTTCACGATTTCGCGCATCAGATCGGCGGTCTCGGAGGGCGTCTTGCCGACCTTGACTCCGGCGGCCTCGAGGGCCTCCTTCTTCGCCTGAGCGGTGCCCGCTGAGCCCGAGACGATGGCGCCCGCGTGACCCATGGTCTTGCCCTCGGGGGCGGTGAACCCGGCCACGTAGCCGACGACCGGCTTGGTCACGTTCGCCTTGATGAACTCGGCCGCGCGCTCTTCGGCGTCGCCGCCGATCTCGCCGATCATGACGATCGCCTTCGTCTCGGGGTCGGCCTCGAACGCGGCCAGCGCATCGATGTGCGTCGTGCCGATGACGGGGTCGCCGCCGATGCCGATGGCCGTCGAGAAGCCGATCTCACGGAGCTCGTACATCATCTGGTACGTCAGCGTGCCCGACTTCGAAACGAGCCCGATCGGGCCTTTTCCGGTGATGTTCGCGGGCGTGATGCCGACCAGCGACTCACCGGGCGTGATGATGCCGGGGCAGTTCGGGCCGATGATGCGGGTCGTGTCGCCCTTGCTCTGCGCGTATGCCCAGGCCTCGGCGGTGTCGCCGACCGGCACGCCCTCGGTGATCACGACGAGCAGGGGGATCTCGGCGTCGATCGCCTCGACCATCGCGCTCTTGGTGAAGGCGGGCGGCACGAACGCGATCGACACGTCGGCGCCGGTCTTCTCGATGGCCTCGGCCACCGTGGCGAAGACGGGAAGCTCGACGGCCGAGCCGTCGGCCGCGCGGTGCAGCACCGTCGTGCCGGCCTTGCGGGCGTTGACGCCGCCGACGACCTGGGTGCCGGCCTTCAGCATGAGCGCCGTGTGCTTGGTGCCCTCGCCGCCGGTGATGCCCTGGACGATGACCTTGGATTCCTTGTTGAGGAAGATCGACATGTCTGTTCTTTCCTAGTTCCGGGTCTCGGTGGCTCAGGCGTTGGCGAGCTCGGCGGCCTTGTCGGCGCCCTCGTCCATCGTGTCGGCCAGGGTCACGAGCGGGTGGTTGGCATCGCGCAGGATCGCACGGCCCTCCTCCACCTTGTTGCCGTCCAGGCGCACGACGAGCGGCTTCGTCGCGGTCGAGCCGAGCTCGGCGAGAGCGCCGACGATGCCCTTGGCGACCGCGTCGCAGGCGGTGATGCCGCCGAAGACGTTGACGAAGACGCTCTTGACCTGCGGGTCTCCGAGGATGACGTCCAGGCCCGCGGCCATGACCTCTGCCGACGCGCCGCCGCCGATGTCGAGGAAGTTGGCGGGCTTCACGCCGCCGTGGTTCTCGCCCGCGTAGGCGACGACATCCAGGGTCGACATGACGAGCCCCGCGCCGTTGCCGATGACCCCCACCTGACCGTCGAGCTTGACGTAGTTGAGGTCGTTCTCCTTGGCCTTGGCCTCGAGGGGGTCGGCCGCGTCCTTGTCTTCGAGCAGCGCGTGGCCGGCGTGGCGGAAGTCGGCGTTCTCGTCGAGCGTCACCTTGCCGTCGAGCGCGATGATGTCGCCCTCCTCGGTCAGCACCAGCGGGTTGACCTCGACGAGCGTCGCGTCTTCGCCCTTGTAGACGGCGTAGAGCTTGACGAAGACCTCGGCGACCTTGTCGACCAGCTCGGGCGCGAACCCGGCGGCCTGAGCGATCTCGACGGCCTTCTGCCGGTCGATGCCGGTGAGCGGGTCGACCGTGATGCGGGCGAGCGCCTCCGGGCGTTCGACGGCGAGCTCCTCGATCTCCATGCCGCCCTCGACGCTGCAGAGCGACAGGTAGGCGCGGTTCGCGCGGTCGAGCAGCACCGAGAAGTAGTACTCCTTGTCGATGCGGGCGCCCTGAGCGATCATCACGCGCTTGACCACGTGGCCCTTGATGTCGAGGCCGAGGATGGCCTGCGCGGCCTCGTAGGCCTCGTCGGGGGTCTTGGCGACCTTGACGCCGCCGGCCTTGCCGCGGCCTCCGGTCTTCACCTGCGCCTTGACGACGACGACGCCGCCGATCTTCTCGGCCGCCGCCCTCGCCTCCTCCGGCGTGTCGGCGATGAGACCCGCGAGAACGGGCACCTCGTACTTCTCGAACAGGTCGCGTGCCTGGTACTCGTAGAGATCCACGTGCAATCCTCCGCTGGGACGAATGGGGGATGTCGACGCCGAAAGCGTCTCGATGTCGAGAGATCGACCGACAAACGAGCCTACTCCCTGTGCCTGTGTGCCCCCGACCCGGGGGAACGTGGCCGGGTGCTCAGTCGCCGGACGTGCGCGGCATGGCCGGCAGGTCGCGGTCTGCGGGGCCCTCGAGCCGGGTGCCGTCGGGGGCGAAGCGGGACCCGTGCAGCGGGCAGTCCCAGGTGCATTCGGCGTCGTTCCACGAGAGCACTCCCCCCAGGTGCGTGCACACCGCGCTCACCGCCCGAGTCCGGCCGCCGGTCGTCGAGACGGCGACGGGGTGGCCCGCCCGCTGCGCCACCGTCCCCTCGCCCTCCGCCGGGCGGGGGACGGGCACGGGGGTCGATTCGGCGCCGAGCCAGCCGTTCGCCGCCGCCCCGGCGATCTTGGCGTTCTCGGCCGCGCCCCGGGCGAGGTCGGCCGGCATCGTCAGGCGGGTGCCGAGCATCAGCATCCACTTCTCGCGGTCCTTCAGCTTCGTGCCGGTGATCTCGGCGGCGAGCCGCAGGGCCGCCGCCGGCCCGTTCGAGAGACCCCACTTGCCGTACCCCGTGGCGAAGCGGATGCGCCCGAGCCCTCGGGGCATCGCGCCGACGAACGGCACCATGTTGTGGGAGTGGTAGTCCTGCGCCGACCACCGGTGCGTCTCCTCGGCGTCCGGGAAGTGCCGGCGGGTCCACTCCGAGATCTCATCGAGGATGCCGCGCTCGGAGTCCGCGCGCCCCACAGGGTGCCCGCTTCCGCCGACGATGAGCTGGGCGGATGCGGGGCCGTCACCCGGCGTCACACGGCGGATCGAGCGCGTCTCCCCGTCGACCGAGAGCCAGAGGCCGTCGGGCACCGTGCCGCGCGTGCGGAACGAGATGCAGTACGAGCGCACCGCAGTGACCTTTGCGAAGTACAGGCCGCGGTCATCCGTGGGAATGCCCGTGGCGAGCACGACGTGCCTCGCGAAGAGCGGCCCCCGCGCGGTCTCGACGCGGGTGTCGCCCGACGCATGCACCGCGGTCACGCGTGTCCCCGTGTGCAGCGTCCCGCCCGCGGCGAGGAAGGCTCGGGCGAGCGCCCCCGAGACCACCGCCGGGTCCATGGCCACCTGATCATCGAGCGCCGCCGCGGCGGCCAGCGGGAAGGGCACGGGCACCTCGTCGCCCCGCACGCGGCGCACGGCCAGCCCGGCCTCCCGACCGGCGGAGACCTCCGCATCCACCGTCTCGACGCCGTCCCCTCCCTGCGCGTAGGAGTACGCGGTGCTGCGGGTGAACGGAACCCCGGCCGAATCCGCAAAGGCGGTCAGCCAGTCCGCGCCCGCGCGGTTCGCGTCGACGTAGGCGCGCACGAGGGCGGCGTGGTGGTGGCGCCGCATGTTCGAGAGCACCTTGCCCTGCAGCAGCGACACCTTGCCGGTGTTGCCTCCCGTGGCCAGCTGCGCCACCTCACCGGCCTCGACAAGGGCGACGTCCATGCCCTGCCGCGCCAGCATCAGCGCGGTCGGCAGGCCCGTGATGCCTGCACCGACCACCACGACGTCGTGCCGCGCACCGGCCTCGAACGGCGTACCGGCGACCGGGTCGTAGGAGGATTTCCAGAGCGGTGTCATGGCCCCAGTCAAGGCGCGCCCGACCCGGCCCTCAACGCCCTTGACAGGGGAGCTCGAACGCCACAGTCACCCGTCCGGGCGTTGCGATCGTCCGGCCTGCGGCATCCGGTCCCACGGCAGTAGGCTTCGGGTGTCATGAGCGAAGTCGCCACCCCCGCAGGCCCCGACCGCACGGCCGTCGTCGCGGCCGCGATCGACCTGTTCCTCGAGCAGGGCTTCGATGCGACATCCGTCGAGCAGATCGCCCAGGCCGCCGGCGTCTCGCGGTCGACGTTCTTCCGCCAGTTCGGCGGCAAGGATGACGTCGTCTTCGCCGACCACGAGCTGCTCCTCGCGCAGCTGCGGGAGTACCTCGCCCAGCCGCACGAGAACCCGTGGGTGGCCGTATGCGAAGCATCCAACCGGGTCTTCGTGCACTTCGCCGCCAACCCCGATGTGGCCCGCCGGCGCTATCAGGTCGTGCGGCAGGTGCCGGTGCTGCGGGAGCGCGAGATCATCACGGTGTTCCGGTACGAGCGGCTCTTCGACGAGTACCTGCGCCAGGCGCTGCCCGGTCTCGACCCGCTCGACGCGGTCGGCTTCGCGGCGCTCGTGACCGCGACGCACAATCACGTGCTCCGTCAGCTCCTGCGGGGCAAGCGCGTGCGGGTCACCGTGCTGCGGCGGGCCATGGACGACGTCATGCGCCGCTTCGGCGTGCACCCCGACGCCCAGCCGGCCGCCGACGATGACGTCGTGGTGGCCGTGTTCCCGCGGTCGATGCCCACGGCGGAGATCGCCCGGCGCGTCCGCGCGCAGCTCGACTGAGCGGCGCGTCCGGCGGGTCCCGCGCATCGGGCGGCTCGATTCGCGGGGCATACCGCACGGTCGGTACGCTGACCTGACGCTGCTTCGATGCGACGTCGACGAGGAGGTCACGTGCAGATCACCGGTGCCGTTCTGGAACGCTCCGGGTCTCCGGCTCCGTTCGCCGAATCACGCCCGTTCACCGTGCAGACGCTCGAGCTGGATGCGCCGGCCGCCGGCGAGCTGCTCGTGCGCATGGAAGTGGCCGGGGTGTGCCACTCCGATCTGAGCGTCGTCGACGGCGCGCGCGTGCGCCCGACGCCCATGCTCCTCGGGCATGAGGCCGCCGGCATCGTCGAGGCCGCGGGCGAGGGCGTGACGGATGTCGGGCCCGGCGATCGCGTCGTCATGACGTTCCTCCCGCGCTGCGGCTCGTGCCCCGGATGCCTCACCGACGGACGACTGCCGTGCGAGGTGGGAAGCGCCGCCAACGCCCTCGGCACGCTCGTCGGCGGCGGCATCCGCCTGCACCGCCCCGCTGCCGACGGATCGGCGCAGGACGTGCACCATCACCTCGGGGTGTCCGCCTTCGCGACGCATGCCGTGGTGAGCCGCACGTCCGTCGTGCCGGTCGACCCCGACGTGCCCGCCGAGGTCGCGGCGCTTCTGGGGTGCGCCGTGCTCACCGGCGGGGGCGCCGTGCTCAACGCGGGCAGGCCGGCACCGGGCCAGCCCGTCATCGTGGTCGGCCTCGGCGGGGTCGGCATGGCGGCGCTCCTGGTCGCCGTCGCGCTCGGTCACGAGGTGACCGGCGTGGATGCCGTCGATGCCAAGCTCGGCCTCGCGCGCGAGCTGGGCGCCGCCGACGCGCTCAGCCCCGCCGATGCCGCAGCGCGCGGCATCCGGGCCCCCGTCGTGATCGAGGCGGCGGGCGCCGCGCGCGCCTTCGAGACCGCCCTCGCGCTGACCGCGCCCGGCGGCACGACCGTCACGGTGGGGCTGCCCGCCCCCGATGCGCGCGCCAGCGTGTCGCCGTTGCAGCTCACCGCCGAGGCGCGGACGGTCGTCGGAAGCTACCTCGGCTCGGCCTTGCCGAGCCGCGACATCCCGCGGTACGTGGAGCTGTGGCGCGCCGGCCGCCTGCCGCTGGAGCGGCTGGTGTCGTCGCGCCTGCCCCTCGAGCGCATCGACGACGCCATGGACCGGCTCGCCGCCGGGGGCGAGCTCCGTCAGCTGATCCAGTTCTGAGCCCTCCGAAAGGACCCCGCATGACCCGAACCGCCATCGTGACCGGCGCCGCCCGCGGCATCGGCGCAGCGACCGCGAAGCGCCTCGCCGCCGACGGCCACGCCGTCGCCGTGCTCGACCTGGACGAGGCGCACTGCGCCGATACGGTGAGCGCGATCACGGATGCCGGCGGCCGGTCGCTCGCCGTCGGAGCGGACGTCGCCGATGCCGCCTCGGTGAAGGCTGCGGTCGCCCGCGTGGAGGCGGAGCTCGGCGCACCGACGATCCTCGTCAACAACGCCGGCATCATCCGCGACAACCTGCTGTTCAAGATGACCGAGGAGGACTGGGACTCGGTGCTGTCGGTGCACCTGCGGGGTGCCTTCCTGATGTCGCGCGCCGTGCAGGCGCACCAGGTGGCGCAGGGCTGGGGTCGGATCGTGAACCTCTCGAGCACGTCGGCCCTCGGCAACCGCGGCCAGGCCAACTACGCCGCCGCCAAGGCCGGCATGCAGGGCCTGACGAAGACCCTCGCCCTCGAACTCGGACGCTACGGTGTCACCGCCAACGCCGTCGCACCCGGATTCATCGTGACCGACATGACCCGTCAGACGGCGGAGCGCATCGGCGTCACGATGGACGACTTCATCGCCGCGCGCGCCGCCGAGCTGCCGGTGGGCCGCGCCGGCCGGCCCGACGACATCGCCGCCGCCGTGTCGTTCTTCTGCTCCGAAGAGGCGGGCTTCACGTCGGGTCAGGTGCTGTACGTGGCCGGCGGACCCCGCGCATGACCATCGTGGTCGACTCCCCCGCCGGGCTCGAAGCGGCGGTCGGCCGCTCGGCGACGAGCGACTGGGTGCTCATCGACCAGCAGCGGATCGCCGCCTTCGCCGATGCCACCGAGGACCGGCAGTGGATCCACCTCGACGAGAAGCGGGCGGCATCCGGCCCGTTCGGCACGACGATCGCGCACGGCTACCTGACCCTCTCGCTGCTGCCGCGGCTGACGGCGGGGCTGCTGAAGGTGACGGGTGTCGCCATGGTCGTGAATTACGGACTGGACCGGGTGCGCTTCCTCCAGCCCGTGCCCGCCGGGTCCCGCGTGCGCGCGGTGACGGAGATCGCGGCGGTCGAGCCCGGACCGCAGGGATACCGGGTGAACCTGCACACCACGGTGGAGCTGGAGGGCTCGCATCGTCCGGCCCTCGTGGCCCAGACGGTCGGTCTCTTCGTTCCGGAGGCCTGACGGCGCGAGGCCTGACCGCCCGAGGCCTGACGTCCCGCGGCCGCCGGTCGGCCCACCGCGAGTCAGGCGGGATTCCTCGACAGCAGTTTCGAGACGGCGATCATCGCTCCCCCGAGCACGGCGGGTATGCCCCCGCCGGGATGCACGGACGCCCCCACCCGCCAGAGCCACGGCATCCGCAGATCCCGGTAGGCCGGACGGTGCAGCGGCCCGCTCATCCACAGCGGACGGGCGGCGCCGTAGAGCGCCCCGTGCGATTCGCCGAAGGAGCCGTAGTACTGCGGATCGAGCACCACGTTCTCGACCATGCCGTCGGTCAGTGAGGCATCGAGGCCCATGGTGGCCGTGATGCGCTCGATCTCCCGGCGCACGAAGGGGTGCTCGAGGGTGTACTCCCCTCCGTCCGCCGGGGCGGTCAGCAGGATGCCGAGAGTGCTCCGGTCATTCGGGTAGATCTCACCGGCGCGGTAGTGATTGACGAACGCCATCGTGTCTGCGGGCTCGTCGCCGGCGGCGAGGCTGCGATAGAGCGCCGCGGGCTTCGTCGGGAGGATGACACTGTGCGCGGCGACGCCCGCCGGGAGCGGCTCTCGCAGCACGCCGTGGATCGCTATGGCGGAGCACGACAGCGCCCGGGGGCTGCGTGGGCCGGACCGACCCAGCAGCCCGTCGAGGCGGTCTGCGTCCAGCGCGCTGACGACGAGGTCGGCGGGGTACGCGCCGAGGGCGGTCGAGACCCGACCGCGCTCGATGCGCGTCACGGCTTCCCCCGTGCGCACGTCGACGCCCGCGGCATCCGCGAGTCGCTGGAGGGCGAGCACGATCTCATAGACGCCCCCGTGGGGCACCCACGCGCCGCTCTCGGCCATGATCGCCGGCATGCTCGCGTAGAGCGCGGGCGTGCGCGACGGCGAGACACCGGCATTGAGCGTATGGATGGCGATGACCTCGCGGAGGCCGTTCGGCAGCCACTCGAGGCTCTCGAGGTAGGCGCGAGTGGTCAGCCGCGTGCCGTAGACGGCGAGCAGGCGACGCAGAGCCGGCAGAGATGCCCGGTCGAGGGGATCGGCGAGCAGCAGCGCGGTGACGTCGTCGGCGAGAGGCGCGTGCAGCTCGCTGAACCGCTGCCAGGCCGGATGCCAGGGGTGCTCCGGCGGCACGGGCAGCGCGACGCTCTCCCCGTCGAAGTAGTAGCGGCCGACCTCGGGCAGTCGCACCAGGTCGAGCCCGCCGACGTGCGCGATCGGGCGGTGTCCCCCGTCGAGGCGGCGCAGCAGCTCGTCCCACACGCCCGGGAAGGTCACGAGCGACGGGCCCGTGTCGATCCGTTCGCCGTCGATCGTCAGCCGCCGGCTCTTGCCGCCCAGCGTCGGCGAGGACTCGAGCAGGGTGACCCGGTGGCCCGCCTGAGCGAGCAGCGCGGATGCCGCGAGCCCGCCGATCCCCGCCCCGACGACCACGATCCGGCTCACGACGCCCCTCCCCCGGCCACGCTCGACCGCCCCGTCACGGGTACGTCCCGAGGAAGATGGCGGCGAGGAGAAGCCCACTCGCCAACGACCCCGCGATGTAGGGGAACGCCACCGACAGCGGGTAGAGGCGCCGTCCGGTCGCGGGGGTCGGCCGACGCAGCAGCCGTACGACCAGGATGCCGGCGATCACCGCGTTGACGGCGGCGACGAGCGGAGAGACGAGTGCGAAGAGCACCGTGGACGCCAGCCACCACGCCCCGCTCCACACGGCCGTCCCGCGCGGTCCGAGCCGCACCGCCGTCGTCGTGATGCCCGCTTCGCGATCCTCCTCGATGTCCTGCACCGCGTCGAACGCGTGCTTGGCGACGCTCCAGGCGAGCAGTCCGGCCACCGCCGGCCACACAGGCGGTTCGCCGAGCGCGACGGGCATGATCAGGAGCGGCAGCGCGTAGGCGGCGTTGCTCAGGGAGTCCAGGAACGGGCGCGTCTTGAAGCGCAGCGGTGGTGCGGAGTAGAACACGAACACGGCCGTGTACAGCACGATCAGGGCGACCGCGAGCGGCGGAAGCGCGAAGACGAAGTACACGAGGAAGGGGAGGTTCAGCACGGCGACCGACCACGCGATCAGCCGCACCTCCTGAGGCTCGATGCGCGCGCCCTCGATCGACCCCTTCCGGGGGTTCAGCGCATCGGTGTCCTGGTCGTAGATGTCATTGACCCCGTAGATCAGCAGGTTGAACGGCAGCGTCAGCCACAGGATGATCGGGATGGCCTGCACGTCCAACAGCTGGCCCGTCAGCCACATGCCGACGACACCGGTGCCGATGGTGTTGATCCACAGCACGGGCCGCGAGATGTGGATCAGGCGAGGAATGTTCGACCAGGCCTCGGTCGCTCGGGGCCTGTCTCCGGATCGATCAGCGACGTCGATGGCAGCACTCCTCACACTGTCTTCAACGGGGCGCCCGATGATCCGTTATCACGCGATTTTACCGTGGGTCCTGCAGCCCGGGGCCGGGCAGAGCCGCTGAGCAGCCGGCGTACTCGACCGCATCGGAGCGCCCCCTCAGTCCGCCCGTCGTTCGAGCATCGCCTTGGCCCGCAGGAGGCCGGTGGCGAGCGTGGATCGCACGGACTCGCCGATCATCGGCTCGACGAAGCGCAGCATCCCGGCCGGGCGTCCGTCGATCGTCGCGCGGGCATGACACCCCTCGTCGGCGGCGGAGAACGCGAAAAGCACAGACGTCGCCAGGATGCCGGCGGTGCTGACCATCGCGAGGCGGGTCGGGCGGTCGAACTCCGTGACCCGCCAATGGAAATCGCTCTCGCCCGCCAGGGTGCGCATCCGGCTGTGGATCGTGGTGCCCACCCCGACCGGTTCCGGCGAGGTCAGCCTCTCGAAGACCACCGTGGGGTCCCACTGCGGCCGGTTGCGGCCGTCCGTGAAGAAGTCGAACACGTCCTCGGGCGCCCGGGCGATGGAGACGGACTCGGTGATGGTGAACATGGGCCTCAACCCGGTCCGGGCGCGAGCCGGCCCACCGGCAGCGGAAGCCACGCGGAAGCCGGCGCCGTCGCGTATCGGCGGGCGAACGCGGGGCGTCCGACCCCGGCGAGGAGATGACCCGCACCAAGGAGCCATCGGGAGATCGTGCGTCCGCGGCTCATGTCCGAATCGTAATCGCCGCGCAGCGGCCCGCGGCCCGACCTCCGAATATCGGCGCCGTTGTCGACCGGTGCCGCCGTCGCCGTCTCCACTTGGGGGCGCCGCCGCTTACCGGCGACATACCGACCATCCGGTATCCTGGTCGCGCGGCGCCCCGTTCACGATGGAGCGTCCAGGAGAGGCGGGTCGCCGATGACCGATGTACCGGGGCTGGATGTCGCGGGACTGACCGACTGGCTTGCCCGGGCGCATCCCGAACTGGCCTCGGGTCCGCTCTCCGCCGCCGTGATCGCCGGGGGACGCAGCAACCTCACCTATGCGGTCGACGGCGCACGCGTGCCGCTCGTCCTGCGTCGTCCCCCGCTCGGTCATGTCCTCTCCAGCGCCCACGACATGCGGCGAGAGCACCGGGTGATCTCCGCCCTCGCCGACACGACCGTGCCGGTTCCGGTCGCGGTCGACGCGGTCGACGACACGGCGGAGAGCCGAGTGACCGGCACCGTCTTCCTCCTCATGCACAAGGCGCCCGGCACGGTCCTCGCCAGGACGAGCCAGAACGGGCCGTACACCGCCGCCGGCCTCCATCGCCTCAGCACCGAGCTCGTCGGTCATCTGGCCGACCTCCACGCGGTGGATCCCGCCGCCGTGGGCCTCGCCGACTTCGGCCGGCCCGAGGGATATCTGGCTCGGCAGCTCACGACGTGGCGCCGCCAGCTCGACGCCTCCCGGTCCCGCGAGACCCCCGCCCTCGACGCGCTGGAGTCCTCGCTCGGGGACGGTATGCCGACATCGCGTCGCGCCGCGATCGTGCACGGCGACTATCGGCTCGACAACGCACTGGTGGTCGGGGAGGGAGACGAGCCGCGCATATCGGCGATCCTCGACTGGGAGATGGCGACCCTCGGAGACCCGTTCGTCGACCTCGGGATCTTCGCCCTCTACTGGGACATCGCGAGCCTCCCCGGCGGCTTCGCCGGAGCGGTGCCCACCGCCGTCGACCCGCGTGCGGGCTATCCGGGCTTCGACGAGCTCGTGGAGGTCTACGCAGAGCGGGCCGGCATCGGCGTGCCGGATCTGCGCTGGTACCGCGCGTTCGCGGCCTACAAGCTCGCCGTGATCCTCGAGGGGATCCACTACCGCTTCCAGGCCGGCGACACCGTCGGCGAGGGATTCGACCGGATCGGCGCGCTCGTCGAGCCGCTCGCGCAGCGAGGACGGGAGGTGCGCTGATGGACTTCGCGCACGACGAACGCACACGAAGGCTGACCGATCGGGCGCGGGTATTCCTCGATGAGCATGTGCTGCCCGCCGAGGCGGTGCTCGACGAGCAGCTCGCCGCCGAGCCTGCGCGGTGGGGCGGCTGGCCCGTCGTCCGGGATCTGCAGGCGAAGGCCCGCGAGCGGGGACTCTGGAACCTCTTCCTCCCCGGCGATCACGGCGGCGCGGGCCTCACCAACCTTCAGTACGCCCCGATCGCCGAGATCACCGGGTGGAGCCCGCGCCTCGCGCCGATCGCGATGAACTGTGCGGCGCCCGACACCGGCAACATGGAGGTGCTCAACGACTTCGGCACGCCGGAGCAGCAGGAACGGTGGCTCGCCCCGCTGCTGCGGGCCGACATCCGCTCGTCGTTCTGCATGACCGAGCCCGACGTCGCATCCTCCGATGCCACCAACATCAGCACCCGCATCCGGCGCGACGGCGACGACTACGTCGTCTCCGGTCGCAAATGGTGGTCGACCGGGGCCATGAACCCGGATGCCGCGATCTTCATCGTCATGGGCAAGACCGATCCCGACGCGGAGCGCCACCGCCAGCAGTCGATGATCCTCGTGCCGCGCGAGACACCGGGCGTGCGCATCGTCAGGCCGCTCACGGTGTTCGGCTACGACGACCGCGACCACGGCGGCCATGCCGAGATCGCGTTCGACGACGTGCGCGTGCCCGCCGCGAACCTGATCGGCGAGGAGGGATCCGGGTTCGCGATTGCACAGGCGCGGCTCGGGCCGGGCCGCATCCATCACTGCATGCGCGCGATCGGGATGGGAGAGCGCGCGCTGTCGCTCGTGCGCGGGCGCGCCGGCGAGCGCCACGCCTTCGGCCGCAGCCTCGCCGACCAGGGGGTCGTGCGGGAGTGGGCCGCCGAGGCGCGCATCCAGCTCGAGTCCCTGCGGCTGCTCGTCCTCAAGACCGCCTGGCTCATGGACACGGTCGGAAACCGCAGCGCGATGACCGAGATCCAGGCGATCAAGATCGCCGTGCCGCGGGCCGTGCAGACGATCATCGACCGCGCCATCCAGGTGCACGGCGCCGCCGGCGTCTCCTCCGACACCCCCCTCGCCGAGCTCTACGCCGGCATCCGCTCCCTCCGCATCGCCGACGGGCCCGACGAGGTGCACCTCTCGAGCCTCGGCCGCGCAGAGCTGCGCACCTGACCCG
>DASUQB010000045.1:0-2807 GCA_036280835.1 Microbacterium sp.
TCAAGACCGCCTGGCTCATGGACACGGTCGGAAACCGCAGCGCGATGACCGAGATCCAGGCGATCAAGATCGCCGTGCCGCGGGCCGTGCAGACGATCATCGACCGCGCCATCCAGGTGCACGGCGCCGCCGGCGTCTCCACCGACACCCCCCTCGCCGAGCTCTACGCCGGCATCCGCTCCCTCCGCATCGCCGACGGGCCCGACGAGGTGCACCTCTCGAGCCTCGGCCGCGCAGAGCTGCGCACCTGACCCGCCGACCCACCGCATTCGGCGGCGCACCGCATCCCACCGGCCCGCCGCATCGGCGGCGCACCGCATTCCGGCGGCGGACGGATCAGCGGTGCGGGATGCCTGTGATCATGCCGCCGTCCACCACGAACTCGGCGCCCGTGGTGAACGCGGAGGCGTCGGAGGCGAGGAAGACGACGGTGCCGGCCACGTCGGCGGGGACGCCGGGTCGTCCGAGCGGGATGTCGAGGCGCGCCGGGTCGATGCGGGTCGTCATGTCGGTCAGGATGAGCCCCGGGTGCACCGAGTTCACGCGGATGCCGCTCGGTCCGAGCTCGACCGCGAGACCCTGCGTGAGCCCGCGGACGCCGAACTTGGAGGCGGTGTAGCCGTGCAGGCCGGGACTTCCCCGCAGGCCCTCGACCGACGAGATGTTGATGATCGAGCCGCGACCCTGCGCCTTCATCTGCGGCACCACCGCGCGGCAGCCGAGGAAGACGCCCGTCAGGTTGACGCCGATCACGGCGTTCCACTTCTCGAGGGTGAAGTGCTCGATGGGCGCCGCGTTGGCGATGCCGGCGTTGTTCACGAGGATGTCGACGGCGCCGCACCGCTCGATCGTGGACCGCACGACGGCATCCCACTGCTGCTCCTCCGCGACGTCGAGGTGCAGGAACGTCGCGCGTTCGCCGAGCGCTCCGGCGAGCTCGCGTCCGGGCTCGTCCAGGACGTCGGCGATGACGACACGGGCTCCGGCGGCATGCAGCGCCCGCACGTACGCCTCCCCCAGCCCGCGCGCGCCGCCGGTCACGATCGCGACGCGCCCCTCGAGGCCGGTCACGGGGCGCCGCCCTGAATGAGCGCGCGCATCGTGTCAGGCATCGGCATCCCTCCTCCTCATCCCGGTGAGGAAGAGGTCGGTCAGCTGCTCGGCGACGAGCGTCTTGTCCTCCTGCCCCTCGGGGTGGTACCAGTGCGACAGGTAGTGGACGTCGCTGAAGAAGTTGGCGATCAGTACCGCGCGGGGGATGTCGCTGCGATAGACCCCCTCGTCCTGGCCCCGCTGCACGAGCGCGGCGAATTCGTCGTGATAGGCGCGGCGCCGCCGCACGACCTCCTGCTGCCGGGGCCGGCTGAGCATGTGCTGGCTGCGGAAGAACACGGTGCCCTCGGGCAGGAACTCGATCGACGTCTCGACGACATCGACGCACACGGCCCTCAGCACCTCATCGACCTCGCCGCCGCGGGCGATGATCTCGTCGAGGTGAGACTTCTGCAGCGACAGCATCCGCTCGTAGATCGCGAAGAGAAGGTCGTCCTTGGATTCGAAGTAGTGGTACATCGCGCCCTTGGTGACGCCGGCCCGCTCGACGATCTGCTGAACGCTCGTGTTGGCGTACCCCTGCGTCGCGAAGAGCTCGACGGCCGCGCGGGTGACGTCGTCCGCGACGCTCGTGTCCTTCACCGCGGCCTCCTCACCCGACGGGGCGGATGCTGCCGCCGCCGTCAATGACGAGGGTCTGACCGGTGATCCAGCCGGCGTCGTCCGAGAGCAGGAACGCGACGGGACCGGCGACGTCGTCCGGTTCTCCCAGCCGCCGCAGGGGGTACCCCGCCGCGACCTCCGGCTCCCGGCCCTCGTAGAGCGCGCGCGCGAAGACCGTCTTGACCACGGCGGGAGCCACCGCGTTCACCCGGATGCCGGGCGCCAGCTCGTGCGCCAGCTGGACGGTGAGGTTGATCAGCGCGGCCTTGGAGACGCCGTAGAAGGCGATCCCGGGACTCGCGGCCAGGGCGGAGATGGACGAGATGTTCACGATCGAGCGCTGCAGACCGGCGGCGACCGCGTCGCGGGTCCACTCGAGGGCGGCGATGACGTTGACCTCGAGGATCTTCCGCGCGGCCGCGAGGTCGACCTCCAGCGCCGGACCGTACGCCGGGTTGATCCCGGCGTTGTTCACGAGGTGGTCGAGCCGCCCGTGGCGCTCGGCGACGTGCGCGAAGACCGCCGCCCGGTGCTCGGGGTCGTCGGCCCGGCCGGCCACGGCGGTCGCGCGTTCACGGCCGAGCGCTTCGACGGCGGCATCCAGTCCTTCCTGCTTGCGACCGGTGATGACCACCGAGCCGCCCTCGTCGCAGACGCGCTGCGCGATCGCCAGCCCGATCCCCCTGCTCGCTCCGGTGATCAGGGCGACGCGGCCCTCGAACCTCTGCATGTCGCTCCGCTCTTTCCTTTCGCGCGGCCGCTCGGCGGCGGGGTCGTTCACGACGTGGCATACCGGCCAGTCGGTACGGCACCCAAACTAGCATTCGGGGCGCGCTGGGACTGCGTTTCAGTTTCCGCGGTACTGGGTATCAGTTACCCTGGTACCAGTCGCGAAGAGGAGCACAGCATGGACCACACCCCCGTCCCCGGCGAGCGCGTCGCCGGCTACGACGTCTCCGACCGGCTGGGCACCGACTACTACGCCGTGTTCGCCGATATCCCCAACCCGGATCGAGCGGTCTGGGAACGTGCGAAGGGCTTCATCGACGAGGCCCTCCCCCACATGGACGGCCTGTGGGACCGCGGCGAGT
>DASUQB010000046.1:0-7434 GCA_036280835.1 Microbacterium sp.
TAGTAGTCGCCCTCGAAGGAGTCGTACGTGAAGTCGTCGACGCCCGCGTGCGCGGGCACGGGAGCGAGCACCGCGAGGGCTGTGAGTCCCAGGGCCCCCAGTGCCCGTGCGATCCGCATCCCCTCACCCTAGGGGTGAGCGTACGGCCCCGCGTTACGCCAGGCTCAGGCGGAGATGGCGAGCACTTCGGCGGTGCGCGAGACGGACGCGCGGGCGAGCGCGGGTTCGACGTTGAGCGATGTGCCGTAGCTCGGGATGAGCTCGGCCAGGCGCGGCTCCCACGCCTCGATCTGGTCGGGGAAGCACGTCTTGAGCAGCCCGAGCATGATCGAGACGGCCGTCGACGCACCCGGCGAGGCGCCGAGGAGGCCGGCGATCGTGCCGTCGGAGGAGGTGACGACCTCCGTGCCGAACTGCAGCACGCCGCCCTTCTTCGGGTCGCGCTTCATCACCTGGGCGCGCTGCCCGGCATCCAGCAGCTCCCAGTCCTCGTCCTTCGCCGTCGGCATGAACGTGCGCAGGCTGTCGACCTTGGCGTGGTGATTCTTCAGCAGCTCGCCGATCAGATAGGTCAGCAGCGACGGGTTGTCGATCGCGACCTTCATCATCGGCCACAGGTTCTCGAGGCGCACCTGCCCGACGATGTCGAACATCGACCCGTTCTTGAGGAACTTGGGGCTGAACGTCGCGAACGGGCCGAACAGCAGGGATGCCTCGCCGTCCACCACGCGGGTGTCCAGGTGCGGCACCGACATGGGTGGGGCGCCGACGGATGCCTGGGAGTAGACCTTCGCCTTGTGCTGCGACACCAGCGCGGGGTTGCTGGTCTTCAGCCACTGCCCGCCGATGGGGAAGACGCCGTAGCCCTTGATCTCGGGGATGCCCGAGCGCTGCAGCAGCTTCAGTGCCCAGCCGCCGGCACCCACGAACACGAAGCGCGACTTCAGCTGACGCGGGGTGCCGCCGATCGAATCGCGGGACTTGATGAGCCAGGTGCCGTCGGCCTGCTGCTTGAGCTTGCGGACCTCGCGGTTCGTGAACACCTGCACGCCGTTGTCGCGGAGGTGATCGAAGAGCTGGTGCGTGAGCGCGCCGAAGTCCACATCGGTGCCCGCCGGCACGCGGGTCGCCGCGAAGGGGACGCCCTTGCGGCGGCGCTTCATGAGCAGCGGTGCCCACTGGTGGATGACGCGGGAGTCCTCGCTGTACTCGATGCCCGCGAAGAGCGGTTCCTTCCGGAGCACCTCGTAGCGCTTCTTGAGGTACGCGACGTCCTTCTCGCCCTGCACGAACGTCATGTGCGGGGTGGCGTTGATGAACGTCTTCGGCGCGTCCAGGATGCCGGCCTCCACGAGGGATGCCCACAGCTGCCGGCTCTGCTGGAACTGCTCGTTGATCTGGACGGCCTTCGCCGGATCCAGCTTCCCGTCCGGACCCTCGGGCATGTAGTTCAGCTCGCAGAGGGCCGCATGGCCCGTTCCCGCGTTGTTCCACGCGTTGGAGCTTTCGAGCGCGACGTCATGCAGGCGCTCGTAGGTCACGATCTTCCAGTCGGGCTGGAGTTCATGCAGGAGGGTACCCAGGGTTGCGCTCATGATGCCGCCACCGATGAGTACCACGTCGACGGTTTCGGTCACCGTTCAAGTCTAGGCGGGGTGGACGGCACCTCAGACCGGCTCAGACAGCGGCGGCGAGGCGGGCGGCGACGACCTCGGCGATCTGCACGGCGTTGAGCGCGGCGCCCTTGCGGAGGTTGTCGTTGCTGATGAACAGCACGAGCCCCTTGCCCTCCGGGGCGGACTGGTCCGCGCGGATGCGGCCGACGAAGCTGGGGTCCTTACCCGCCGCCTGCAGGGGCGTGGGAACCTCCTCGAGCACGACACCGGGGGCGCTCGAGAGCACCTCGCGGGCGCGGTCGGGGGTGATGTCGCGGGCGAACTCGGCGTGGATGCTCAGCGAGTGCCCCGTGAACACGGGAACGCGCACGCAGGTGCCGGCGACGCGGAGGTCGGGCAGCTCGAGGATCTTGCGGCTCTCGTTGCGGAGCTTCTTCTCCTCCTCGGTCTCGTTGTCGCCGTCATCGACGAGGTTGCCTGCGAAGGGGATGACGTCGAAGGCGATGGGGGCGACGTACTTCTCCGGCTGCGGGAAGTCGACGGCAGAGCCGTCGTGCACGAGCCGCAGCGTGTCGCCCTGCGCGAGCACTCCCTCGACCTGGGCGAGCAGCTCTTCGGCGCCGGCGATGCCCGAGCCGCTGACCGCCTGGTAGGTGCTGACGATGAGGCGCTCGAGACCCGCCTCGGCGTCGAGCACCTTGAGCACCGGCATGGCGGCCATGGTGGTGCAGTTCGGGTTCGCGACGATGCCCTTGCGCGCCTCGTCGATCGCGTGCGGGTTGACCTCGCTGACAACGAGGGGAACGTCGGGGTCCATGCGCCACGCGCTCGAGTTGTCGATGACGAGGGCGCCCGCCTCAGCGAAGCGGGGGGCGTGCGCACGGCTGCCGGTGGCGCCCGCCGAGAACAGCGCGATGTCGATGCCCGCCGGGTCGGCCGTCTCGACATCCTCGATGACCACGGTCTTGCCCGCGAACTCCACGGCGGTGCCCGCCGACCGGGCCGTCGCGATGAGGCGCAGCTCCCGGATCGGGAAGGCGCGTTCGGCCAGGATCTGGCGCATGACGGTGCCCACCTGTCCGGTGGCGCCGACCACGGCCACGGAGAGTCCGGTATCGGAGATGTGTGTCATGAGTCAGGATCCTCAGGTCTCGCGGCGTACGTGCCGATTCTAACGCCGGCGCCCGGGCGCCGATGGGGAGGGATGCCGCAGCGCGTTCAGCGGCCGGTGCCGGCGTGCACCGTGGCTTCGACGTCGCCGTCGAGCCCGTAGGCGGTGTGCACGAGCCGTGCCGCCTCCGCCAGGTCGTCCGCCCGCACGAGGACGGAGATGCGGATCTCGCTGGTGGAGATCATCTCGATGTTCACGCCGGCGATCGACAGTGCCTCGAACAGCGTCGCCGACACTCCGGAGTGCGTCCTCATCCCGACACCGACGACCGACAGCTTGCCGATCTGGTCGTCGTGCACCAGGCTCTCGAAGCCGACTTCGTCCTGGTGGGCGGAGAGGGCTCGCAGGGCGGTGGCCGCGTCGGCCTTCGGCAGGGTGAACGAGATGTCTGCGACACCGGTGGCCGCGGAGGATACGTTCTGGACGATCATGTCGACATTGGCGCCGGAGCGCGCGACGATCTTGAAGATCTCGGCCGCCTTGCCGGGTACGTCGGGCACGCCGATGATCGTGATCTTCGCCTGGCTGAGGTCGGTCGCGACCCCCGCGACGATGGGCTCTTCCATGGCTTCTCCCTCTCCGTCTGCGCCGGCGGCGCTCAATGCCACGCCGTCCAGGCGCATGTCCTCGCCCCACACCAGTGTTCCCTCACCCGACGAGAACGTCGAGCGGGCGTGGATCAGCACACCGTGGCGGCGGGCGTACTCGACCGCGCGGATGTACAGCACCTTCGCGCCGTTGGCTGCGAGCTCGAGCATCTCCTCGCTGGAGATGCGGTCGAGCTTGCGCGCCTTCGGGACGACGCGCGGGTCGGCCGTGAAGATGCCGTCGACGTCGCTGTAGATCTCGCAGACATCCGCCTCGAGCGCCGCGGCCAGGGCGACGGCCGTCGTGTCGGAGCCCCCGCGGCCGAGCGTCGTGATGTCGCGGGTGTCGCGGTTGAAGCCCTGGAACCCGGCGACGATCACGATCGCCCCTTCGTCGAGCGCTTCGCGCAGGCGCACGGGTGTGACATCGACGATGCGGGCGGCGCCGTGCTGCGCATCCGTGATCATGCCGGCCTGGCTGCCCGTGAAGGAGCGTGCCTCGAAGCCCATCGAGTGGATGGCCATCGCGAGCAGCGCCATCGAGATGCGCTCACCGCTGGAGAGCAGCATGTCGAGCTCGCGCGGCGCGGGAATGGGCGCGACCTGGTTCGCGAGGTCGAGCAGCTCGTCGGTGGTGTCGCCCATCGCGCTGACGGCGACGACCACATCGTGACCGGCGCGGCGCGTGTCGACGATGCGCTTGGCGACGCGCTTGATGCTCTCGGCGTCTGCGACAGACGAACCGCCGTACTTCTGGACGATCAGCGCCACGTTCGGAACCCCCGGGAAGCCTTGGGGCGGATGCCGCACCCGAACGTCCATCTTAGGGAGGGCTGCATTCCCCCGAGCCCATATGACGCGGCCGGCGGGTCAGCCGGGGGCGATCGGCGGAATACCGGCCGGAGGCCGCCGCATCCGGATGCCGCCCGTGGCCGCGAGCCAGCAGCCGGCGAGCACGATGGGGAATCCGATGAGCAGCGCCGGCGTGAGCTCCTCTCCCAGCACGATGACGCCGAGGGCGATCGCGACGATCGGGTTGACGTAGGTGAAGAGCGGCGCCCGGACGGGTCCGACGCGCGCGATGAGCGCGAAGAAGGCGATGAACGCGACCGCGGTGCAGAGCACGCCCAGCAGCACCACCGCCACCGTGCCCTCGAGGGTCGGCGTGGGCTGCGGCGTGAGCAAGACGACCGGGAGGTAGAACAGGCCCACGGCCGCGAGCGAGATCGTGACGGTGCCGAGCGCGGGCACCGCGCCCAGCTTGCGGGCGACGATGAACGGCGCGATCGCGTAGAGGACGGCGACGAGGAGGACCTCGCCGATCGCGACCAGGCCGATTCCGCCATCGACCCCGAGGCCAGGACCGAGCACGATGATGGCGACGCCGACGAACCCCACGGCGAGGCCGATCACGCGGGCCGGCTTGAGGGATTCGCGGTCGCCGCGGGTGAACGCGATGACCGCGGCGAACAGCGGGACGGTCGCGACGAGCAGCCCCGTGAGCCCGGAGGGGAGCGTCTGCTCCGCGTGTCCCAGCAGCAGGAACGGCCCGGCCATCTCGATCGCGCCGAAGGCGAGCACCCACGGCCAGTGCGCGAGCGCCGGGCGCAGCGCGCCGTGGCGCAGGGCGAACGGAAGCAGGAGCAGGGCGCCGATCAGGGTGCGCCCGCTAACGATCGCGACCGGCGAGTACGAGTCGACCGCGACCTTGATGAAGAGGTACGGCACGCCCCAGAGCAGCGCCATCGCCGAGAAGAGCAGCCACGCGCGAGTGTCGTACCGCTGCAGCACCGTCGTCATCGGACGGTCGCCGCCCGAGCGCGCCCGCTCATACCGTGCGGCGGCCCTCGAAGGCCCTGCCGAGCGTCACCTCGTCGGCGTACTCGAGGTCACCGCCGACGGGCAGGCCCGAAGCGAGACGCGTGACCCTGATCTCGAGCGTCGTCAGCAGGCGGCTGAGGTAGGTCGCCGTCGCCTCGCCCTCGAGATTCGGGTTGGTCGCGAGGATGACCTCCTGGACCGTGCCGTCGGCGAGGCGCTGCATGAGCGAGGTGATGCGGAGGTCATCGGGGCCGACGCCCGCGATGGGACTGATCGCACCGCCGAGCACGTGGTAGAGCCCACGGAACTCGCGGGTGCGCTCGATGGCCGCGACGTCCTTGGCGTCTTCGACGACGCAGATGAGCGTCGCGTTGCGCCGGGGGTCGCGGCAGATCGAGCACCGGGTCTGCTCGGAGACGTTGCCGCAGATCTCGCAGAACCGCACCTTGTCGCGCACCTCGGCCAGCAGCTGGGCGAGGTGCGACACGTCGAAGGACGGTGTCTGCAGGATGTGGAACGTGATGCGCTGGGCGGACTTCGGGCCGATGCCGGGAAGGCGGCCGAACTCGTCGATCAGATCTTGGACGATGCCGTCGTACATGCCTAGTTGAACCTCGTGGGCGGCTCGTAGGGCTCTTCACGGACGAAGCGTCCGCCGAGCACCTGGCGGACGACGGGCTCGCCGTAGCGCTGCACACCCGTGGTGCGTGCGGCGGCCTTCTGCACCTGTCGGATGGCGGCGGGGGCCGGCGCCGCGGGGCCGAGGGTGTCGACATCCGGCTCGTCGCGGTCCTCTTCGGGAAGCGGCTCGACGTCGTCGGCGATGACCTCGCCCTCGCGCACCGGGGCGAGGGTCGCGACGCGGACGGGAGAGGCCGCGGGGGCGGCGTCCTCCGGCTCGTCGTCGACGGCGAACTGCGCGACCGCGGGCGGGCCGTCGGACGGTTCGGCGCCCGACGGGATCGCGGCGACGGCCCACTCCGTCACCGAGGCTGTGCTCGCCGCGCTCACGGGGCGACCGGGGCGCGGCGGGGTCTCCATCGCCGGTGTTCGCGGCGAGGGCGCCGGGCGAGGGGCGTCGTGCGAGGGCGCGCCGTCGGCGGGCGGCGGCGCGCTGGGAGCGGGACCGTCCGCCGCATCGGAGTCGTGCCTGGCGAGGTACTTCACCCGGACGCCGAGCACCCCGAGGATCGCGTTGCGGAGGTCTTCGCTCACACCCTGCCCGCGCGTCAGCTGCTTGAACTTCGCGACGTCGCTCTGGCTCTGGAACGCCAGGGTGAGGACGTCGCCCTCGAACGCCAGCACGCGCGCGTTCGTGGCGACGAGCCACGACGGACGGCTGATCTCCTCGAGGCGTGCGAGCACCTCGGGCCATGCGTCTCGCATCCGCTGGACGGTGACGGGACCGGCGGGCGCCGGAATGCGGGTGGATGCCGCGGGCGACTCGTCGGCGCGCTCGGTGTCCGCGGCCCGCGCCGACGCTTCGGCGAGGTCGGCGACCGGGGACGCGGTGGGAGCCGGAGCAGCCACCGGCGCGGATGCCGCCGCAGGAGCGGAAGCTGCCGCCGGTGCCACAGCAGCCGCCGGCGCAGGCGCGGCAGCCGCCGCCGGAGCGGAGGCCACGGGCGCGGAGCCGACGGCCGGAGCGCCCGACCCTGCAGCGGCCGCCGATGACGACCGCCCTGCCGACGCCAGCACGCGCGCGACCATCAGCTCGAGCTGCAGGCGCGGCGAGGTGGCCCCTGTCATGGCGTCGAGTGCGGCGCTGACGAGGTCGGCGGTGCGGGACAGGCGGTCTGAGCCGAAGATGTTCGCCTGGCGGGACATGCGCTCGAGCTCATCGGCCGGCACGCCCCGCAGCACGGCGGAGGCGCCCTGTCCCGTTGCCGCGATCACGATGAGGTCGCGCAGGCGCTCGAGCAGGTCGTCCACGAAGCGGCGGGGGTCCTGCCCCGTCTGGACGACCCGGTCGACCGCCTGGAAGGCCTCGGCCGCGTCGCCGGAGGAGAAGGCGTCGACGACCTCGCCGAGCAGCTCGGCATGCGTGTAGCCCAGCAGGGAGACGGCCCGCTCGTACGCGACGACGTCACCCTCGGACCCGGCGATGAGCTGGTCGAGCAGCGAGAGCGTGTCGCGCGGCGATCCGCCCCCGGCGCGGACGACGAGCGGGAGCACGCCGGGCTCGACCGTGACCCCCTCGGACTCGCAGAGGGAGGCGACGTACTCGAGCATCGCCGCG
>DASUQB010000047.1:0-6775 GCA_036280835.1 Microbacterium sp.
AGCGTCATCTCGGGCAGCAGCTCCGACACGTCCGGCCCGATCATGTGGGCGCCGAGCAGCTCGAGGTGCTCGGCATCCGCGATCACCTTGACGAAGCCGACCGGCTCGCCGAGGCCGTGCGCCTTGCCGTTCGCCATGAACGGGAACGTCGCGACCTTGATCTCGTGGCCCTCGTCCTTGGCCTGCTGCTCGGTGAGGCCGAACGAGGCGACCTGGGGCGAGCAGAACGTGGCGCGCGGCATCATGCGGTAGTCGCCGAGCGTCATGGTCTCAGCCTTGCCGATCGTCTCGGCCGCGACGACGCCCTGGGCCTCGGCCACGTGCGCGAGCTGCAGCTTCGCCGTGACGTCGCCGATCGCGTAGATGTGCGGCACGTTCGTGCGCATGTAGTCGTCGATCCCGATGGCGCCGCGCTCGGTGAGCGTGACGCCCGTCGTCTCGAGACCGAAGCCCTCGACGCGCGGGGCGAAGCCGATCGACATCATGACCTTGTCGGCGTCGATCGAGCCCTTCGACCCGTCCTTGGCCGTGTAGGTCACCGTCACCGAGCCGCCGTTGTCGACGACCGTCTCGACCTTGGTCGAGACCAGGATGTCGACGCCGTAGTTCTTGTACTGCTTGGCGATCTCCTTCGAGACGTCGGGGTCCTCGTTCGGCAGCGCTCGGTCGAGGAACTCGATGATCGTCACCTTGACGCCGTAGTTCGTCATCACATACGCGAACTCCATGCCGATGGCGCCGGCGCCGACGATCACGATCGAGCCGGGGAGGTCGCGCTCCATGATCTGCTCTTCGTACGTCACGACGTTGTCGCTGAGGGTGACGCCCGGCAGCAGGCGCACATACGACCCGGTCGCGATGATCGCGTTGTCGAACGTGACCGTCTCGGACGAGCCGTCGGCCTTGGCGACCTGGATCGTGTTCGCGTCGGTGAAGGTGCCCCGGCCGTTGTACTCGGTGACCTTGTTCTTCTTCATCAGGAAGTGGATGCCCTTGACCCGGCCGTCCGCGACGACGCGGCTGCGGTCGAACGCCGCGCCGTAGTCGAAGGTCGCCTCACCCGAGATGCCGAACAGCTTCGCCTTGTGCGCGAACGTGTGCGCGAGCTCCGCGTTCTTGAGCAGCGCCTTGGAGGGGATGCAGCCCACGTTCAGGCAGACACCGCCCCAGTACTTCTCTTCGATGATCGCGACGGAGAGGCCGAGTTGGGCGCTGCGAACGGCCGCGACGTAACCGCCGGGGCCCGCGCCGAGAATGACGACGTCGTAGTGAGGCATGCTCCCAGCCTATCGGTCGGCGTCCGGTGCGGTTTCGGGTTCGCCGGGGGCCGAATCGGCCGGCGGGGCGGGTGCGCCGGGCGCCATCGCGGAGGCCTGCGACGCGCGGATCTGCTCGGTCTCGCGCTGCCGCCGAGCCCGCGAGACGAGCAGGTAGGCGATCCCGCCGAGGATCGCCACGGCGATGATGCCGATCAGCACCCACGGCACCGTCGACGACGCGTCGGCCTCTTCGATCGGCGCGGGGGTCTCGCTTGCCGGCGGCGCGGATGTCGCGACCTCGCTCGGCTCCTCGGAGGGGGTCGCGCTCTCCGTGGGGGTCGCGGTCGGCACGGGCTCCGGAGCCTGCAGCGAGAAGGTCAGCTCTCCCGAGACCGGATGCCCGTCGCCCGAGACGACCTTCCAGAGCACGCGGTACGCGCCGTTGGCGAGGTCGGGGGAGAGGGGCTGGGTGACCGTGGTGCCCTCGGTGACGGCATCGCCCGCGTTGACGACCGTGCCCGCGGCATCCAGCACCTGCACCTCGGTCGCACCGGCGCCGGTGGTGAGCTCCGCGCTGAAGGCCAGGGTGACCTCGGCCGGTGCCTCGGTGAGCACCGCGTCGGCGGCCGGATCGGAGGAGACGAGCTCGTCGTGCGCAGAGGCGGGTGAGGCGACGGCGAGCGGGCCGCCGAGGGCGATCAGCCCCGCGACGACGAGGGAGAGGATGCCGCGAAGCGGCCTGCGGGCGGGGGATTCGGTGTGTGCAGACATCCCTTCGAGCCTAGCCCGGCGGCCTGTGACGACCCTCGGCGCCGCCCTCCGTATGACAGGCATGTGAAATCACGCTGAGCATCGCGCTGGGGTGGTGACGCGGCCCGGGCCGCGGAGTAATCTGCGGGTCAGAGGGCGGGGCGGCCGCCCTCGAGCAACGAAACGAGGGAGCGAACATGGACTCGATGATGATGGGCATGATGTCGAAGGGCATGATGCCGATGAAGGGCATGGAGAACATGGACATGGCCGTCATGCAGGCGTGTATGGACGCCTGCTCGGCCTGCGAGCAGGCATGCACGGTGTGCGCCGCTCAGGTCATGGACGGCTCGATGATGTCGTGCTCGACCATGTGCATGAACTGCGCCGACATGTGCAACACGATGATGCGCGCCATGATGCGCCCGATGGGCATGGACATGGCGAGCATGATGGCGATGCTCGACGCCTGCATCGCGATGTGCAAGACCTGCATGGACGAGTGCATGATGCACGCCGAGATGAGCGACGTGTGCCGCATGTGCGCTCAGGCGTGCCAGGCCTGCATGGACGCCTGCATGGCGATGAAGAACTCGATGAGCGCGATGGCGTGAGCGTCAGCCGCGCAGCACGTTGAAGCGCGCGCTGCCGACGGCGAGCACGTGATAGCGCTCGTGCAGTGACACCGGCGCACCCGGGGTGACGACGTTCGCCGCGCCCGCGCCGTTCCAGAGGGCGACCTCGTCGCCGTCCAGGGTGCGGAGGTGGAGGACGCCGGCCTCGGCGTGCACCCGCTCGACGATCGCGTCGACCCACTCGGCGGGAGTCGCCGAGGCCAGGCGCGCCTGGATGAGGTGGATGCCGTGACCCGGCGCGTACGCCGTGCAGTCTCCGCCGTGCTCGCACATGCATTCCACACGCTCACGCACCTGGAGGGCGGGAATCGGGTGGAAGGGGCTAGACACGGTGGGGTCCTTTCGCGATAGCGTCGATTTCCGCCACAGTATGCGGATTCGTCTGTCGCGGCACGCGAGGCGACACACGGCGAAACATACTCGGAGGCTCGATTCCCGGCATCCGCCGGGTATCCGGCAGAGACCCATCGGATAGGCTGGGCGGATAGGAGGCTGAGCGTGTCAGATGCGGAGTACCGTCCCGAGTCGCGGGACATCAAGCGCGAATCCGACGTCCCCGGGGACGCTCGCGCTGGTTCAAGCGACACCACCCAGACGTTCGGGCATGACTCCGATCTGTCGTTCGTGCCCTTCGGCAGCGAGCTGACCACGACCGAGATCGAGGCCATATCGGCCCTCCCGACCCGGTCGGCGCTGCTGCTCGTCCGTTCGGGGCCGACGGCGGGTGCGCGCTACCTGCTCGACACCGACGTGACGACCGTGGGCCGGCATCCCGAAGCCGACATCTTCTTCGACGACGTGACCGTCTCGCGCCGCCACGCCGAGATCACCCGCTCGGGCGACACGTTCGAGATCATCGATCAGCGCTCGCTCAACGGCACCTATGTCAACGGGGAGCGCGCCGACCGCGGCGTGCTGACCAACGGGGCCGAGGTGCGCATCGGAAAGTTCCGCCTCAACTTCTTCTCGTCGCCCGCTGACCTCGCCCAGGCCGCGGACGGCTGATGCCGGCCGCTTCCGCCCGCGCACGTTCATCGTCCGCGGGGCTTCTCAGCATCGGTCAAGTGCTCGCGCGATTGACTCCTGAGTTCCCCCAGCTGACGACATCCAAGCTCCGCTTCCTCGAGGTGCAGGGCATCATCACGCCCTCCCGCACCGAATCCGGCTACCGCAAGTTCTCGCTCGGCGACCTCGACCGGCTGCGGCTCGCGCTCACCCTCCAGCGCGACCACTACCTGCCGCTGAGCGTCATCCGCGACTACCTGGCCGACGTCGACGCGGGTCGGGAGCCGGCGACGCCGACCTCGCTGACCCCGCCCTCGATCGTTCCCGCGGCCCGTCGGTACCGCAGGGAAGACCTGCTCGCGGCATCCGGGGCCGCGCCCCAGCTGCTCAACGACGCGATCAGCACCGGCGTGCTCACCGCGGCCGACAGCTACGACGAGCAGGCGGTCTCGCTCGTGCGCGCGCTGGTGGCGCTCGACCGCCACGGCATCGAGCCGCGCCACCTGCGCGGCATGCGCCAGAGCGCCGAGCGGGAGGTCGCGCTGATCGAGTCGGCGCTGTCGGCCCTGCTGCGACGGACGGATGCCGGATCCCGGGCGAAGGCCAGCGAGCTGGCGCCCGAACTCGCCCACCGCCTCGACGATGTGCGTGCGATCTTCGTGAAGAACGCCCTCGGGCGTATCGTGTCCTAGGACCCTGACGACGCTTCGCATCGATAGGGACCGAGTAATTCCCGCTCCGGGCGCGACACGCCCTAGGCGTAAGCCGGATGTCGTTGCCCAGGGGTTGTCGCTGATCTAGCGTGGAACCTACCCGATCCTGTGAGGAGGACGCGAGCATGAGAGCTGGCGAACTACCTGGCGAACCTCAGTTCGCCGCAGACCTCCTCTTCACCGACGGCCTGCCCGACATGGACGACGAGGTGGGGTACCGCGGAGCGGTCGCCGCCCGCGCCGCCGGCATCACCTACCGTCAGCTCGACTACTGGGCCCGCACCGAACTCGTGGAACCCACGGTCCGTGGCGCCAAGGGCTCCGGCTCGCAGCGCCTGTACGGCTTCCGCGACATCCTGGTGCTGAAGCTCGTCAAGCGCCTGCTCGACACCGGAATCTCGCTGCAGCAGATCCGCACCGCCGTCGACCAGCTGCGTGCCGCCGGCATCCGCGATCTCGCCGGCACCACGCTCATGAGCGACGGTGCCTCCGTGTACCTCTGCACGTCGAACGACGAGGTCATCGACCTCGTCAGCCGCGGCCAGGGCGTCTTCGGCATCGCCGTCGGCAAGGTGCTGCGCGAGGTGGAGTCGACGCTCGTCGACTTCGACGCGCAGGCGCCGGATGCCGTGGACGAGCTGTCGGCTCGTCGCGCGGCGCGCACGGCCTAGCGCCGGAGCCTACGGGCCGGTGCGTCCGCCGACCTCGGACGGAACCGGGATGCGGCCGGTGCGCATGACCCGGTCGAGCAGGGCGTCGAAGTCGGCCGCGAGCTCCTGAGCGGAGTCGCCCGGCCAGATGTGCAGGGGCTTCGCGGCACCCTGCGCCTGCTGGAGCGACGTGCGCTCCGGAAGCTGGGGGGAGAGCACGAGGGGCCCGAACATGTCGCGCAGCTCCTTGATGCGGAACTGGTGCTCGATCGACTGCGGGCGCACGCGATTGACGACGACGCCGAGCGGCTGCAGGCGGGGGGAGAGGCCGCGGCGGATCTCCTCGATGGCGCGCAGCGCGCGGTCGGCCGCGGCGACGGAGAACAGTCCGGGCTCGGTCACGACGATGACGCGGTCGCTGGCGGCCCAGGCCGTGCGGGTGAGGGCGTTGAGCGAGGGGGCGCAGTCCACGAGCACGAGGTCGTAGTCGGCCTCGACGGTGGCGAGGGCCTCCTCGAGCTTCCACACGTCGCGCACGCTCGGGTGCGGTCCGTCGAAGTTGATGGCGGAGGGGCTGCCGATCATCACGTCGATCGTGCCGGGGTGGACCTTCGCCCAGCCGCTGGAGGTGATCGCCTGCTTGACGATCTTGTCCTTCGGATTCGCCAGCACATCGGCGACATTCAGACGTCCGGCTACCTGGATGTCCATTCCGGTGGAGACATCGGATTGAGGGTCGAGGTCGACGACGAGCGTCCGGACCCCGCGGGCGAAAGCCGCTGATGCGAGGCCCAGAGTCACCGTCGTCTTTCCGACGCCTCCCTTGAGGGAGCTGACGCTGAGTACGTGCACAAGAAGACACGTTACCGTCCCCTAGGCTGAGAGCACACTCAGCCCCGCCCCGCGCCGAGCACGAAGACGCCTCGCGCCGAGCCTCAAGAGGTGCGCATGTTCCGCAAGATCCTGGTCGCCAATCGTGGAGAGATCGCGATTCGCGCATTCCGCGCCGCCTACGAACTGGGAGCGCGGACAGTCGCCGTCTTCCCGTGGGAGGACCGCAATTCGCTGCACCGGCTGAAGGCCGACGAGGCGTATCAGATCGGCGAGAAGGGCCACCCCGTGCGGGCCTACCTCGACGTCGACGAGATCGTGCGCGTCGCCAAGGAGTCCGGCGCCGACGCGATCTACCCCGGCTACGGGTTCCTCTCCGAGAATCCCGAGCTCGCCGAGAAGGCGGCCGCCAACGGCATCGCGTTCATCGGGCCCCCGGCATCCGTTCTCGAGATGGCCGGCAACAAGGTCACGGCCAAGCACCACGCCGTCTCCGCCGGCGTCCCCGTGCTCCGCTCGACCGAGGCATCGGACGACGTCGACGCCCTCGTCGCCCAGGCGGACGAGATCGGCTTCCCGCTGTTCGCCAAGGCGGTCGCCGGCGGCGGCGGCCGAGGCATGCGCCGAGTGGAATCCAAGGGCGAGCTCGCCCCGGCCCTCGCCGAGGCCATGCGCGAGGCGGCAAGCGCGTTCGGCGACGCGCGCATGTTCCTCGAGCAGGCGGTCCTGCGCCCCCGTCACATCGAGGTGCAGATCCTCGCGGACGCCACGGGGCACACCGTGCACCTCTTCGAGCGCGACTGCTCGGTGCAGCGCCGGCACCAGAAGGTCATCGAGATCGCCCCGGCGCCGAACCTCGACGAGGGCATCCGCCAGAACCTGCACGCCTACGCGATCGCCTTCGCCAAGTCGATCGGCTACCAGAACGCCGG
>DASUQB010000048.1:0-17451 GCA_036280835.1 Microbacterium sp.
CTGCTCGGCGCTTCGGGTTCGGGCAAGTCGACCCTGGTGCACGGGCTCGCGGGCGTGCTGGGCGGACACGAGGAGGGCGAGTCCGCGGGCGAGCTGCTCGTCGACGGGCGTCCGGCCGCCCAGGCTCGTGGGCGCGCGGGACTCGTGCTGCAGGACCCGGACGCTCAGGTGATCCTCGCCCGGGTGGGGGACGACGTGGCCTTCGGCTGCGAGAACCTGGGTGTGCCGCGAGAGGAGATCTGGCCGCGCGTGCGCCGGGCGCTCGACGCGGTGGGGCTCGACGTGCCGCTGGACCGGCAGACCAAGGCCCTCTCGGGTGGGCAGAAGCAGCGGCTCGCCCTCGCCGGGGTGATGGCGATGCGGCCGGGTCTGCTGCTGCTGGACGAGCCCACGGCGAACCTCGACCCGGAGGGGGTGCGGGACGTGCGCGACGCGGTCGGGAGGGTCGTCGCCGAGTCGGGCGCGACGCTCGTCGTCATCGAGCACCGCGTCGGCGTGTGGCTGCCGGTCGTCACGCGCGTCATCGTGCTGGGGCAGGGCGGCGTCCTCGCGGACGGCGCTCCCGATGACGTGCTCGGCCGGCAAGGACCGGCGCTGGCGGACGCGGGAGTGTGGGTGCCCGGCATCCCGCCCGCCCACCCCGCCCCGCCACGGAACCGCCTCGGCGAGGTCCTGCTGCACGGCGAGCACCTCGACGTCGCGCGCGTGCGCGGGGTGCCGGTCGCCTCCGTGCCCGCTCTCGACGTGCGGGCGGGCTCGGTGCTCGCGGTCACGGGGGCCAACGGCGCCGGGAAGTCGACGCTCGGGCTGACGCTCGCGGGGCTGCTCCCACCGCACGCGGGGGATCTGGCCGCCGCGCCCGCGCTTGCGGACGGAGCGGGGACGGCCCCGATCCGGTGGACCTCGAAGCAACTGCTGACGCGCATCGGAATGGTGTTCCAGGAGCCGGAGCACCAGCTGCTCGGGCGGACCGTGCGGGAGGAGCTGCTGGTCGGGCCGCGGGCGCTCGGGCTGGGCGAGGCCGAGACAGCGACGCGCGTGGACGACCTGCTGGAGCGGCTGCGCCTCGCGCCGCTCGCCGAGGCCAACCCGTACACGCTCTCGGGCGGGGAGAAGCGCCGGCTGACGGTGGCGGCCGCCCTCGCGACGCGGCCGCAGGTGCTCGTGCTCGACGAGCCCACGTTCGGTCAGGACGCCCGCACGTGGGCCGAACTGGTGGCGCTGCTCGCGGCCTTGCGCGACGGGGGATCGGCGATCGTCGCGATCACGCACGACGAGGACGTCGTGACCGCGCTGCACGCGGAGCGGCTGGCCCTCGCCGGCGGCCCGACGGCCGGCGGCGCGGGATGACGCTGCTCGAGGCGCGCGCCCGCACGGGTGCGGTGGCGCGCATCAACCCCGTCGCGAAGCTCGGAGCCAGCGCGCTCATCGCCATCCCCCTCGTGCTCACGCTCGACTGGGTGTCGGCGGCCGTCGCCCTGCTGCTCGAGTGCCTGCTGTTCCCGTTCGCCGGCATCGGCTGGCGGGAGTTCTGGGCGCGCACATGGCCCGTGTGGCTCGCGGCCCCCCTGACCGCTCTCACCATCGCGCTCTACGGCGAGGCCTCTGGCACGGTCTACGTGGAGTGGTTCGTCGTGCGCGTGACCGAGGGCTCGCTGGAACTCGCTGTCGCGACGTTCTTCAGGGTGCTCGCGATCGCACTGCCGTCGGTCGTGCTGTTCGTCACGGTCGACCCGACCGATCTCGCAGACGGGCTGGCCCAGATCCTGCGCCTGCCGTCGCGCTTCGTGCTGGGCGCCCTCGCCGGGCTGCGCATGGCCGGGCTGTTCCTCGACGACTGGCGGGCGCTGGAACTCGCCCGCAGGGCGAGGGGGGTGGCCGACCGCGGCCGCATCAGGCGCTTCCTCGGGATGGCCTTCGCCCTGCTGGTGCTCTCGATCCGCCGCGGATCGAAGCTCGCGACGGCGATGGAGGCGCGCGGATTCGGCGGGCCGGGCGAGCGCACCTGGGCGCGCCGGTCGCGCTTCGGTTGGCGGGAATGGGCGCTGATGGCGGTCGGGCTCGCGATCTCGCTCGCCGCCGTCGCGGCGGCGGTGCTCGCCGGCACCTGGAACCTGATCCTCGGTCCCGGCTGAGCCGACCGCCGCTCAGCGCGCGAGCGCGGCGTACTGCTCGCTCATGGCCGGGTAGTAGTCGTCCCAGGCGACGGCATCCACGTCTCTGTCCTCGCGCATCGCGACCAGCCGGTCGAGGTAGTACTCCCAGCCGGGTCCCATCGACGCGATGTCCACACCCGGGTCGAGCCGCTGACCGAAGGTGAGGATCGTCGCGTCATCCGTCTCGAACAGCTCGAACCACAGGTGCCACGCACCCGCCTGCGACGAGGTGTCGCCGGCGAATCGCCGGGGCGGGTCGCATTCGAGGATCTCGTAGCGCTCGGGCTCGACATCCTGCGCCTCGGCCGTCATGAAGAACTCCACGTGCCCCGAGGAGGGATCGCCCTCCCACCGGCCGATCCAGCGCTCGAGCCGGTCGGAGTCGGTGAGATCCCGCCACGCCTCCGCCGCGGAGCCCGCCAGCCGGCGCGTGATGGTGAGGTGCGGCACACCGTCGATATGCCGCACGGTTCCGTGGATCGTCGGTTCGGTCATCGCATCGCCTCTCTAGTGCGTGAAGGAGGACACCAGGCCCTCGGTCGGCATGGGCGCCTCCAGGCGGTCGAGGTAGTCCACGGCCTCCTTGATGTCCACGATGAGGGATTCCGCGAGGTTGCGGCTGAGGCCGTTCCGCACCACGATGCGCTGCACGGTGAGGTCGGAGATGTCGTCGGGCATCGGGTAGGCGGGGATCAGCCATCCCTTCAGGCGCAGGCGCTCGGACAGGTGGTAGAGGTTCCACTTGTCGGTGTGCCCGGGCGTGAGCTGCCAGGCGAAGACCGGGATGTCGCTGCCGTCGTTCCAGAGGTCGAAGGCATCCATCTTCGCGATCTCGCCCGAGAGGTACAGCGCAACGTCCTGCGACGCCTTCTGCACCTTGTAGTAGCCATCCCAGCCCAGGCGGAGGAACAGGTAGTACTGCAGGAGCACCTGCGCGCCGGGGCGTGAGAAGTTCAGGGCGAACGTGGGCATGTGGCCGCCGAGGTACGTGACGTCGAAGACGAGGTCCTTCGGCAGGTCGTCGATCGTGCGCCAGACGACCCACCCGAGGCCCGGGTAGACGAGGCCGTACTTGTGCGCGGAGGTGCTGATCGAGACGACGCGCTCGACGCGGAAGTCCCACTCGAGCTCCGGCTGCAGGAACGGGGCGATCATCGCGCCCGACGCTCCGTCGACGTGGATCTTGACGTCGAGGCCCGTGTCGGCCTGGATCCTGTCGAGCGCCGCGGCGATCTGGGCCACCGGCTCGTACATCCCCGTGTAGGTGACGCCCATGATCGCGACGACACCGATCGTGTTCTCGTCCACGTACTTCTCGAGCTCGAAGCCGTCGAGCACCTTGTGCTCGTCGGTGATCGGCACGTAGCGCGCCTCGACGTCCCAGTAGTTGCAGAACTTCTCCCAGCACACCTGCACGGCGCTGGAGAGGATGAGGTTCGGCTTCTCGGTCGACTTGCCGGCCGCCCTGCGGGCGAGCTGCCAGCGGCGTTTGAGGGCGAGGCCGCCGAGCATGCACGCCTCCGAAGACCCGATGGTCGAGGTGCCGATCGCACCCGCGGCGCTCGGCGCGTTCCACAGGCTCGCCAGCATCGTCCAGCAGCGCGTCTCGATCGCCGCCGTCTGCGGGTACTCGTCCTTGTCGATCATGTTCTTGTCCGCGGTCTCGGCGTAGAGCTTCGACGCGTACGGGTCCATCCAGGTGCCGACGAACGTCGCCAGGTTCAAGCGCGCGTTGCCGTCGAGCATCGCCTCGTCGTGGACGATCTGGTAGGCCGTCTCCGGCAGCGACTCGCCGTCCGGCATGCGGTCGAGCGGGAAGTCGGTCGCTTCGCCGGCGCGGGCGAACATCGGGTTGAGCTGGTTGGTGTCGCTTATGCCGGTGAAGGCGTGGGTCGACTCGCTGGGCTTGATGGGCTGTGACGTGGGGGGAGAAACGGTCATTGCTACGGCTCCTGCCTGGTGGCGTGAATCAGCGCATTGCGAAGCCGAACGGCCTCGGATTCCGGGTCCTGCGGCGAGCGGCCTGGTGCTCAGTGTGGCCCTGCAGGAATGTCGGTGCAAGGAAACATTTCGCTCCGGACCCTGCCTGCCGCCCGCTCCCGCCGGCCGCCTCACCTGCGCGAGACTTCACATCCGCACCTTCGTCGGGCCCGGGACGGTGCGGATGTGAAGTCTCGCGCAGAGGGATTCGGGGTCAGGTCGCGTTCCAGAGGTCGCGGTAGAAGGCGAGGCGCTCGCGGTCGGGGGCGACGCCGTACGCGGCGATGAGCGCGTCCTCCCAGCCGGGACCGTAGTTCCACTCGGTGCTCATCGAGGCGACCGCGATGTCGGCCCAGCGGTCGGCGACCCCGAGCTGCCCGAGGTCGACGTGGGCGAGCCACCGGCCGTCCTCGGCGATCAGGGTGTTGGGGCAGCAGGCGTCGGCGTGGCAGACGACGGCCAGATCGATCGAGGGCGGGTGCTCGAAGCGAGGCGGCAGGTGGATGCCGCGGGCCGCGGCGTTCGCGATGCGGCTCGGCACGTCCCAGACGAAGGGGCACTCGGCCACCGGCAGTGCGTCGTGCAGGGCGCGAAGCCCCTCGCCGACGGCGCGAACGGCTGCCGCGGGATCCGCGACCCACCGAGGCGCGACGGCGCTGTCACCGGGGAGGGCGGCCGTCACCAGCCATTCCGCCTCGGCATCGCCGCCGTGCTCGATCACGCGCGGAACGGGGGAGTGGGGGCGCGCCCACCGCAGCCGATCGGCCTCGTCGGACAGCGACGTCTCGAGGTTCCTCGGACACCACTTGATGTAGCGGGCGCCGGCCCGGAAGGTGAGGCCGCCGTAGTCGTTCCGCCACACCGCCACGAGCTCGTCACCGCCCGCCAGCGATCGGACGACCGAGGGGACGTCGGTGATTCCGGCGGGGATCGACACCCCTCCATCCTGCCGCGTAGCGTGGGGCGCGGGCTCGACTGCGACCCGTACGCCCTGCCCGCCGCCGCGGGCGCACGGCTTAGGGCCGCGGCCCGGTGTGAGCTGGCACTGGGTTCCGCGTAGGCTGGGACTGGATCCCCGTTCGAAGGAGAACGCATGAACATCGAAGGCTCGAGCGCCCTCGTCACCGGCGGCGCGAGCGGCCTGGGGCTGGCGACGGCGCGCCGCCTGGCCGAAGCCGGCGCCACGGTCACGATCATCGACCTGCCCTCGTCGCAGGGCGCCGACATCGCCCTGGAGCTCGGCGGCCGCTTCGCCGCCGCGGACGTCACGAGCGTCGATCAGGTGCGCGATGCCGTCGCCCAGGCCGCGGCATCCGGACCGCTGCGCGTGGTCGTGAACTGCGCCGGCATCGCCCCGCCGGCGAAGGTGCTCGATCGCGACGGCAGCCCCGGATCGCTCGAGGACTTCGAGCGCATCATCCGCATCAACCTCGTCGGCACCTACAACGTGCTCTCGCAGGCGTCGGCGGTCATGGTGAAGACCGAGCCCACCGAAGGAGACCGCGGCGTCATCGTCAACACCGCGAGCGTCGCCGCGTTCGACGGACAGATCGGCCAGCCGGCGTACGCCGCCAGCAAGGGCGGCGTGCACGCCATGACGCTGCCCGTCGCCCGGGAGCTCGCGCGCTACGGCATCCGGGTCTGCACGATCGCCCCCGGCATCATGGAGACGCCGATGCTCAAGGGACTGCCCCAGGCGGCCCAGGACTCCCTGGGCGAGCAGGTGCCCCATCCCTCCCGCCTCGGTCGCCCCGAGGAGTATGCCGGGCTCGTCATGCACATCATCGACAACGGCTACCTCAACGGCGAGACCATCCGGCTCGACGGCGCGATCCGCATGGCGCCCCGATGACCCGGCACACCCGCGCGATCCGGCGCACCCGCGCGACCCGGCACACCCGCGCGATCCGGTGCGGCAGAAAGGCACTCGCATGACCGAACGCATCATCTTCACCGTCGAGGACGGCCTCGGCCGCATCACGCTGAATCGCCCCGATCGCATGAACGCCTTCGACGACAGGATGGCGCACGCGTGGGCCGAGGTCACCGTGGAGGCGACCACCCGCGACGACGTGCGCGCCATTCTGCTCGAGGCCGAGGGGCGCAACTTCTGCGCGGGCGGCGACGTCATGTCGATGGCCGCCGGCGCCACGGGATCCGACATCACGCAGCTCGCCGGGGTCATCAACTCCGGCATCCGCGCGCTCGCCGAATCGTCGGTGCCCGTCGCCGTCGCGGCGCAGGGCACCACCGCGGGCGGGGGCCTCGGCATCCTGCTCACCGGCGACTACGCCGTGATCGGCGAGGACTCCCGCATCGGCAGCCTCTACGCGAACATCGGGCTGACCCCCGACCTGTCCGTCTCGGCGCAGCTCGCGAAGGCCGTGGGCGAGCGGCGCGCGTTGCAGCTGGTGCTGCAGGACCGGATGCTGAGCGCACAGGAGGCCCTCGACTGGGGTCTCGTCGCCGAGGTCGTCGCCCCGGACGAGGTGCGCTCCCGCGCCGAGGCGGTCGCGCGCTTCTGGCTCGCCGGCGCGGCCCAGGCGTACGGACAGGCGAAGCGCCTCGTGCGCGACTCGTCGGGGCGCTCCTTCGCCGACCAGCTGGCCGAAGAGGCGCGCTCCATCGGCGCCTCGCTCGACACCCCCGACGCCCAGGCGCGGGTCGCGGCGTTCGCCGCGGCATCCGCCCGCAAGCAGGACCGGAGAAACGCATGACCGACAAGCCCCTCGCCGGCAAGACCATCCTGATGTCCGGCGGCAGCCGCGGCATCGGCCTCGCGATCGCCCTCCGCGCGGCCGCCGACGGCGCGAACGTCGCGCTGATGGCCAAGACCGACACCCCGCACCCGAAGCTCGAGGGCACCGTGCACTCGGCGGCGGAGCAGATCCGCTCGGCGGGCGGCAACGCCCTGCCGATCGTCGGCGACGTCCGCAACGACGATGACATCACGGAGGCCGTGCTGAAGACGCAGGGCGAGTTCGGCGGCATCGACGTCGTCATCAACAACGCGAGCGTCATCGACCTCTCCCGCTCGCTGGACCTCGCGGCGAAGAAGTACGACCTGATGCAGGACGTCAACGTGCGCGGGACCTTCCTGCTCTCCCGCGCCGCGGTGCCGATCCTGCGCGATAGCGCGAACCCGCACATCCTGTCGCTGTCGCCGCCGCTCAATCTCGACCCCAAGTGGCTCGGCGCCCACACCGGATACACGCTCGCGAAGTACGGGATGACGATGGTCACCCTCGGGCTGGCCGCCGAGTTCGCGTCCGACGGGATCGCCGCGAACACCCTGTGGCCGCGCACCACGATCGCGACGGCGGCGGTGCAGAACCTGCTGGGCGGCGACCGGGTAATGGCCGCGAGCCGCACCCCGGAGATCTACGCCGACGCGGCGTACGAGGTGCTGATCAAGCCGGCGCGGGAGTGCACCGGGCAGACCCTCATCGTCGAAGACGTGCTGGCGGATGCCGGTGTCACCGACTTCTCGGGCTACGCGGCCGTTCCCGGCACGCCGGATGACCGGATGTTCCCCGACATCTTCCTGTAGACGCCCGCTCGTCGGTCGCGTCGAGGCTCAATGCTTCGAGCCCGAGAGCGCCAGCACGCCGCCGAGTCCGATCATGAGCCCGCCGCCGGTGGCCGACATCCCCGCCAGGCGCTTCGGCGAGCGGCCGAACCAGTCGCGCGCCGCGCCGGCCGCCAGCGCCCACACCGAGTCGCACAGGAACGCGAGCACCACGAAGAGCATTCCGAGCTGGAAGAGCTGGAGCGGCACCGAGCCGGCTGCCAGGTCGACGAACTGCGGCAGGACGGCGACGAAGAACGCGATCGTCTTGGGGTTCGTGATGCCGACGATGAAGCCCTCCGCCAGCTGGCGGCGCCGGGACCGGGGAAGGGCTCCGCTGCGCAGCCGCTCCGCGGCGTCGTGCCGGTGCCGGATCGCCTGGATGCCGAGGTAGACCAGATAGGCGGCGCCGGCGAGCTTGAGGATCGTGAACAGCACGACGGACTGTGCCACGATCGCGCCGACGCCCAGGGACACCGCGACGACGATCGGGATGAGGCCGAGCGCGTTGCCCAGCACGCTGAGGATGCCGCCGACGCGGCCGAGCGCGAGCGTGCGACCGATCGTGAACAGAACGCTCGGTCCGGGGATCACGATCAGGATCGTCGCGGCGACGAGGAAGCCGAGCAGGTTGTCGATGGGCACCACGCGCTCACCCTAGTCCTGCTGGTCACCGCAGCCGCTTGCGGAGGAACACCTGCTCGATGCCTTCGTCCTCGGTCACGCGCTCGGTCTCGGCGTAGCCCTCGCGCTGGTAGAGCCGCAGGTTCGCCTCGCTGAGCGAGCCCGTGAACAGCTCCGCCTCCGCGGCATCCGTCCGCTCTTCGACGGCTCGCAGCAGCCGCGAGCCGATCCCGCGCCCCTGCATGTCCGGGGCGATGGCGAGCCGGCCGATCAGGAGCAGGTCACCGTCGCGCTGGGCGCGCACGGCGCCGACCATCCGCGCACCGGCGAGCGCGACGCAGCCGAGGTTCGTGACGAGCTCGGCTTCCAGCTCCTCCAGCGTCTGCGTCAGCGGGGGCATGTCGACGCTGCGGTAGATCAGCGCCTCCGACACGAACGCGGCGCGCTGCAGCGTGAGCACCTCGCCGGCATCCCGCGGTTCGATGGGGCGGATCGATACGTCGTCCTGATTCACCCCTCCACCGTACGAGAGCCCGCCGCACCCGCGGAACGACGTCACCCCGAGAAGAAGAACGCGAGCGGGACCAGCACGGCCGCCGCTCCCGCGAGAAGCATCGACCACCGGATGTACCGGTACTTCCGCTGCACCACCGCCGACAGCACCAGCAGCTGCTGGAACGCGCGCTCCGGGTCGTGCAGGCCCCTCGCGCGGAGCGCCCTCTCCACCTCGGATCCCGAGCGGAAGCCGCGCACCTGACCCCAGTAGCTGATCGTGCCCGCGGCCGGGGCCTTGCTGAGGCGCGGCCACACGGCCATCGCGCTCGCGATCACCGACGCGATCGCCACGATGGCCCCGGCCGACCACAGCACGAGCCCCGCCGTGGTGAGTGTCTCCGGCGTCCAATCGCCGCCGAGCAGCCCGCTGAGCACGATGCTGAAGGCGATGCCGAGGCTGCCGATCAGGAGCGACGCCTTCTGGTCGGCGCGATCGACTTCGGATGCCGCCTCGGCGAGCATCGTGACGGCGAGCTCCCACGTCACGTCCGGCTCCAGCGCCCCCTGGGTGTCGTCCTCCAGGAAGTCGTCGAGCTCCTCCTCCATCAGCGCACCCCGAACTTCAGCGTGAACCACGTCCCGTCCGCGAGGTTCACGCGGTACGTGTAGACCTTGCCGCGGCCGAGGTCGGCGGTGGGAATCGTCCCCACCCACATCTGCTGCACCGGTGAATAGCTGAATCCGCGCAGCGGCGCTGCCCAGGATTCGTTGTTGCTCGACTTCTTGGGCAGGCTCCCGGTCGAGACCAGCGTCACCCCGGTGACGAATCCCGGGTCGGTGATCACCTTCCCCGTCCAGTCGCACGCCCGGAAGTTGACGGGCACGGCCGAACGCAGATGGAAGACGCTCGACCCGTCGGCGTTCACCGGCTGAAGAGGCGCCCGGTCCTTGACGCCCAGGCACGTGCTGGGCGGCGCAGGGGTGGAGACGACGTACGACGCGGATGCCGTGGCGCGATTGCCCGCGACATCCGTCGCCTCGCACGCCACGGTGAAGGCGCCGGGGGCACCGGTGGCCGGAGTGGCGCACGACTCCGACGCGACGCCGGAGGACGGATCCTCGGCGTTCGGCGTGGCCGTGGCCGTGGCACCGAGAGCGACCGGGTTCGGAGTGACGGCGGGTGAGAGCGCGGGTGCCGTGCCGTCCTTGAGCACGAACACGGTGGCGGTGGCCGAACGGCCCAGCATGTCGCTCATCGTCCCGGTCACGGTGACGCCGTCGGCGGTCGTGTCGGCCGAGACGGTCTCCGTCTCGGGACACGTCAGCACCAGGACACCCGAGGTGCAGGTGTACGAGACCGTGACGTCGGAGGTGCTCCACGTGCCCTCGAGGTAGTCGAGGCCCGCGGCGCTCGCCGTGGCTGTGATGACCGGTCCGGCCGGTGGCTCCGGCTCCTCCTCGACGGTGACGACCGCGCGCGCGACGTGCCCGTCGGTCGTGCCGTCGTTGGGGATGACCGCAACCTCGATCACATCGCCCGGGGCTGCGCCCACATCCATCAGCTCGAGTGACGACTCCGTCTGCTGCGGCACCTCCCCGCCGTTGCGGTACCAGCGGTACGCGAGGGTGGTCGTGTCGTCGTCGACATCGGATGCCGCGCCGTCGGCGACGAGCGTGGACGACGGGTAGATCACCGGGGTGTCGGCCGTGAGGGTGACCGTCGCCTCGGGGGCGACGTTCTCGGCCCCGACCACGACGTCGAAGCCCGTCAGCGCGCACTCCGCACCGCGGCAGACGCGCAGCTCGACCGCGTACTCGCCCGGCGTCGGCATGACCCGGTCGACGGTGGCGCGGGTGACGCCTCCGGCATCCGTCTCGACGACGGCGGGGCCCGAGCCGATCGTCACCCCCCTCGCCGTGCTCCCGGGGGCGGGCGAGCGGGTGATGGTGAAGGAGGCGTTCAGGCGTTCGCCGGGCGCCGCATCCTCGATGATCGTGCCGCGCAGCAGCCGGTCCCCGGCGACCAGAGAGGCATCCTCGACCGCCCCGAGCTCGGGCGCCGGTGCGGCGGCCGGATCGAGACGGCCCCGGCCGGTCTCGATCGCGACGTTGCCGCCGCGGTCCACGACCTGGATGATCCACCGCGCGGGCCCGGCGATGTCGACCTCGCCCACCCACACGGGCTCCTTCACGCCGTTGCCGTCCAGGTCGCGCGGGGCGGAGGCGAGCCGGGCCGACTTCCACTCCTCTTCGCCCTCTTCCTGGGCCAGCAGCAGCACCGTCTCGATGCCGCTCGGGCCGGTCGCGAGATCGCCGGACGTGTCGTCGGCGATCACCTCGAACGTGCGGCCGCCATCCTTGGGCACCACGACCGCCTTGATCCCGGGCGCGACGCGGTCGGTGGACGCGCTCGGCGCGTACACGACGTCGATGTCCATCGACGTGAACTGCTCGATCACGCCGGTGCCGCCCGCACCCATCTCCACGCGCCCGGGAGTGGTGACGAGCAGGTCCACCGGACCGTCGGGTGTGTCCTGATGCGTCACCGTCGCGAAGGTCGACGGGAAAGCCACGCCCGTGCGATCCGGCGCCGTCTCCGCCACCCCGACGGTCGGCTGCGCGATCGCGGGCAGGAGCTGCTCGCTCGAGGGGAACGTCTTCGAGCTGAGGCCCGTGATCAGAACGCCGCGCGCCGTCAGATCGTCGGCCGGCGGCGGCGAAAGCCGCGAGACCACCTTCGGCAGGATGGGCTGGCCCGGCACGACCAGTGGTTCGGCCCCATCGGCGGTCAGGTACGACACGTCGTTGTCGTCGTCGTCGGTGCGCGTGATCGCCGAGAACTCGGGCGTGAGCGAGAGGCTCGCCGCGAGCAGGCCGTCGGCCGTCACGCGGATGGGCGTCAGGTCGGCCGGCACTTCGGGAAGCGGCATCCCCTTGGCGGGCGCCACCGGCGAGAACGTGTACATCGGCATTCCGTAGTACACCGTCTGCATCAGCACCTTCTCGTCATAGCCGGAGTAGAGACCCCGGCCGCCGAGGTAGGACTGCTTGGCGTACGTGAGTGCGCCGGCGGCGGAGACGCGATCGCCCTCGTCGCCGGTCTGCGCCCCGATCCAGTCGGAGTAGAGGCCGAGCAGCCGCTCACTGAGAGCCGTCGTGACGCTGTTCGCCAGGCCGAAGCCCGTGTTGCCGACGAAACCGCCGGCGGACGAGAAGACGTCGGCCCAGTCATCCACGGGTCCGTAGTACGCCGTCGGCAGGTTGCCTCCGGCGTGACATCCGATCATGAACACGAGCGACCCCGCCAGCGGCGACGGCGGAGCGCCCTGGGCCGGCGGAAGCGCGACGCGTCCCTCCGCGACGAAGAGGTCTTGCGGCGCCACCGAGCCGGACTCGGCGTTCGGGATCCCCGGGACGAGGCGCGTCTCGTCGGCGTGGGTGTTGATCGACACGACGCGGGCGGTCTCCTCCCGGCCGAACAGCTCGGCGCCGAGCGTCGACTTGTCCCACACCCCGCTGAGCGCCGTGTTCTCCGTCGTGCGCCAGGAGAGGTTCTCGGTCACGACCGCGGGCAGCTCGCTCCAGGCGCCGTAGCCGCCCGTGAGCGTGGAGTCCGCCTCGAGAACCCCGTTGCTCGCGGCGAACCGGTCGATCGCGCCGATGATCTGCTCGGGCGACTCGATCAGCCGGCCGACCGCGACCGTGGGCACGTAGAGGTAGTCGCCGAACGACTCGTAGGCATCGGCGAGGCCGTACGGGTCGTCGGTGAGGATGTGGTTCGTGGCGGCGGCCGCCGAGAGCGGGGTCGCGCACGGGTCCGGCGAGCCCTCGGGCACGCTCGCCGGGCACGGCGCCTCACCGGCACCCGGTACCCGACGGAGGTCGGCCGCGTGGCTCGCCTCGTTGAACTGGCCGGTGTGCTGGGCCACGGGCGCGAGCGGCAGGACGTCGTCGCCGCCCACGAGCACGATCGACGCGATCTGATCGCGGCGCTCGCCGACCTGCTCGGCGACATAGGCGTTGATGGCCCCCGCGAGGTTGGCGCGCGCGGTCATCGAGCACGGGTTCTGATCCAGGATGCCGCGCGCGGCGCGCACGTCCTCGTCCGCGTCGACCGACAGCACGGCGCCGTCCACCGCCCCGGAGCCGACGAAGCCGGTGCCGTCGAGCCCGTCGAGTCGCGTACGCACCTCCGCCGCCCTGCCCGCGCCGTGCGTGTCGTCGAAACGCCGGCTGTCCATCAGGTAGATCGTGTTCGTGTCCTCCGTGATCGCATCGCTCACGGGGACCAGCGGGCTCGGGCTCGCGGGGGCGCTCGGGGTGCAGACGACTTCGGCCGGCTCCTCGATGTACGTGGCCCGCAGAGAGTACAGCGACGAGCTGGACACGCCGTTGCCGCTCGTCACGCGCAGCAGCATCTCGTCATCTGCCGCGGCATCCGTCGGCGCCGCCTCGACCATCGCGGTGCCGTCGCCTCCGACCGAGGCCTGGTCCACCAGGCTGAAACCGGCGAACGGTGCGGCGGCGTCGCCACCCGCCTCCGCCGGCTCGCCCCCGGAGCCGCTCTGCTCCGTGACCGGTGTGCCCGGCGCCGCCCCGGCATTCGGGGTGCCGAGCGGCCCGCTCAGCGCCGACTCCGAGAAGAGCGCCAGCGCGAGCTGTCCGTCCATGGCGTTCGTGGAGATCACGAGGCGCTCGCCCGGGTCGGGCGGCCTGACGCGGAAGTAGTCCTCGTCGAGTGCCGGACCGGGAAAGGTGCGCCCGAGCTCTTCATCGAATCGCTGATAGGCCGGCGAGATCCACTCGTAGTAGAGCCGGCCCTCCTGCAGGGGCTCGCGGTAACGCGCCTCGTCGTCCCAGCCTCCTGGTATGCGGTTGTTGGCCGGGTTGTCGTAGTAGATGAGTGCCGCGTTCGCCGACAGCCTGCTCGTCGCGCTCAGGTCGCCGCTCGTCAGCGTCCCGATCGACTCCGTCTCGCCCGGCGCGTTCGTGTTGGTGTGCCAGATCTCGAAGTTCACGGTCGTGCCGCCCGGCATGTCGGGCAGGGGGAGACGCACGAGCGTCCCGTCGCTCTGCACCGGTCCGCCGTACTGCTCGTGCTGCCAGGTGTCGAGAGGCCCGGAGCCTGCCGCGAACAGCTGGCCGCTGTGGACGGACCCGACGGGGAGCGTCGCGGAGGCCGTGGGCGCGACGAACGTCGTCCGCTCTCCGGGGCCGGGGTCGAAGGTATAGCGGAACTGCACGTTGTACTCGCAGCGGATCTTGCCGTTGCAGCCCGTGGAGGGCCCCGACTCGAAGGCGGCGGTGGGGCTGATCGAGGTCGGTGAGATCTGCTCCCAGGGGTAGCTCTGCGTGTCGAGCAGGGAGAAGAGCAGGGAGCCGAAGGTGACATCGCCCGGCACGCCGAGGGCGAGGTCGGCGACGGTGGATTGCGGCAGGAAGGACCCCGCGAACTGCGACAGCGGGCCGGTGGCGTCCCGCCCGAACAGGGCGGTCCGCGCCTCCGGCGTCAGGTCGCCGGCATCCAGGGCGCCGAGCGGTGTGCCCTCGAGGAACAGCGAGTTCATCGTGATCGCGTCGAACAGAGTGCTCGCGACGGGCAGGCTGCGCAGGGTGACCGCCTCGACGCCCGAACGGTCGATGTCGAGGCCCGCCGCATCCAGATCGGCGAGGAACATGCTCCCCTCGACGGGCGTGCTCAGGGCCTGCGCCGTGGCGACCGCCTGCCAGCGCTGCGTCGGCGTGTCCGGCCCCGGAAGCTCCACCTGCGACAGGGGCGCGCCGCCGAGCACGAGCGAGGCGAGGGACAGCCCGTCGATGCCGCTGTCGTCGAGGTCGACGTCTTCGAGGGACAGATCCTGGATGCGCAGCGCGGCCTCGCGTTCGGCGACCGTCGACGTCGAGCCAGGCGCCAGTGTCGCGGCCGCCCAGTCCAGCACCTCGGCGAGCGTCACGCTCTGCAGCAGGTCGGTGCCGAAGGGAGTCGCGACCAGCAGCTCGGGCCAGCCGCCCGGGATGTCGAGGCGGTGGATGGGGAGCCGGTGGATCGGAAGGCGGTGGATGGGCAGCCGGTGAATGGGGGAATCCTCGATCAGCAGCCGGTGGATCGGGAGCCGGTGGATCGGGAGCCGGTGGATCGGCAGGCGGTGGATCGGCAGGCGGTGGATCGGTGCGTTCGCGAGGGCGGCCGCGTAGTCGCGGAGACCGGAGAGAGGGATCTTCGCGATGTCGACGATCGTCATGTAGCCGGGGATGGCCGTCTCGCCCTGCGTGCTGACGACCGACAGGCCGGCGTGGGTGTGCCGGTCGACGACGACGACCGAGGCAGTGGCGGCGGGCGCGCCGGCCTGGGGCCCCGAGAGGGCGATCGTGCGTGCGGATGCCGACGGGCTCGGGTCTACGCCCTCGGCCACGTCCCTCCAGCCGTTCGCGCTCACGCCGGTGCACGCCCCGCCCGTCGTGGCGTCGTCCCAGGCCGGGTCCTCGACCCGCACGACCTTCTCGGGCAGAGGCGGAGCGATGCCCTCGAAGCTGAAGCGCGGCTGGTCGGTGACCCAGGCCACCGTGCCGCCGTCGGCCGAGACGATGGGGTCCTCGATCGTGCCCGAGCGGAACTCGACGAGGTTCCAGCCGATCGCGACCCAGTAGTTTCCGCCCGGGTCGTAGGTGGACGCGATGACCGTCGGCCTGTTGCTGCAGGCGGTGTCGGAGATGTAGGCGAAGACCTCGCCCGTCGCGTCGACCGACAGGTCGTAGGCATCCTTCGCGATGAACGCGAAGTCCGTGGCCGCGGCGGACCGCGTCCCCCGGTACAGGTAGTCGGAGGATCCGGTGGGATCCGACGCGGCGAGCGGGATGAGCGTGTGGAACGCGATGATCTCGCCGTTGCCGCTGATGACGAGGTCCGTCATCCCGAAGGGGATCGATCGGTCGGGGAGAACACGCGTGATGCTCACATCGCCCCGCGTTCCGTCGGCGTTCGCATCGGTGTCGGCGATGTAGCCGTCCCAGGTCTCGTTGGTGTCGCCGGGTGTCAGGTTGCTCGCCTCCGACACGAACACGACGTACCGGCCGTCGTCGCTCATGTCGACGCTCCGCGCATCGCCGAGGGGCTCGCCGGCGGGTCCCTCCATGCGCTTCGTCGTACCGAGCACGGTGTCGCGCATGTAGACATTGATCCAGCCGCCTGGGGAGTGCTCCCCTCCCACCAGGTTCGATGCCGAGCTGAGGAAGGCGACGTACCGCCCGTCGGCGCTCACCACCGGATCCGAGCTCGCGCCGTCGGCCGGAGCCTGAGGCAGGGAAGCGTCGGGCGCGCTGATCAGCGTCGCCTCCTCCGAGAAGGGGTCGCTCGTGCCCTCGGCCGCCGCCGAGAAGAAGACGTCGGCGACGCCGTTCGTGTCGCCGGGGACCAGGTCCGCGGCGGTCGAGGCGAAGGCCACACGCTGCCCGTCCGGCGTCAGCGAGGGCTGTTCCGACCTGCCGGAGTCCGTCTGGGACGCGAGGAAGGCGGTCGCGCCCCCGGGCAACGGGATCTCTGCCGAAGCCACAGCGGCCGGCAGGGTGACCAGCCCACTGACGAGCAGCGCCGTGATCGCCCCCATGGCCACGCCGCGGCGCGGCGACGACATCGATGACCGCTGCGGCGTGGACGGGAGTTGAGTGGCGATCGACATCGGGCGGTCTCGCTTCAGGGAATCGGAACTTCGGACGGGATGGGTGTCGTGGGGGAGGAGAGGGGAAGCGGGATGTCGGTGACGCCGAGGTCGGCGAGGATCGACTCGGCGGCGGCCCGCGGAACCGGGGAGCCCGTGACGGTGGCGAGCTCGGCGAGGCACAGCGCCCGCTCGAAGGGAGTCGCGCCGGGCACCTCGGCCGCATCGCGCGCGAGCGCCGCGGCGCCCTCGGTATCGCCGTCGGCGGCCGCGACGCGCGCGCTGAGGCGGAGCAGCCGGCTGCGCACCGGGCCCTGCACGTCGCCGCGGCCCGACAGCTCCGCGATCGTCGCTCTCGCCCGCTCCGCTTCGCCGCGCTCGAGGTCGGCCTCGATGCCCCGCACCCGCACATCCATCGCCGAGTCGTCTTCGTCGAGGGCGGCGAAGCGGGCGGCCGCGTCGGCGAACGCCGCGGCCGCCGCATCCGCATCGCCGTCGCGCATCGCGGCACGACCGGCGAATCCGGTGACGAACGCGACAAGGTACGAGTTATCCGACGCCGTGAAGACCCGCAGAGCCGACTTGATGAGCGGCCGCGCCTCGCCGGTGCGGCCCTGGTCGATGAGGATCTCTGCGGCGTTGGCCGACTCGATGGCCGCGCCGACCACGTCGCCGCCGGCATCCGCCGCGTCCTTCGCGCGCCCGTACAGGTCGGCCGCCTCCGTCCAGTCGCCCCGGTAATAGGCGCGCACCCCACCGAGGCTCAGCACCTTCGACATCGACAGCTCGTCGCCGACTTCGTCGTAGAGGGCGAGCGCCCGGTCGAGATGGAGCATGCCGTCGTCGCCCTCGAGCTCGCTCGCCGCGATGTCGTGGTAGCGGAAGGCGTCGGCGAGCACCCGCTTGTCGTCGTCGGTGACCGCCGCACCCTCGAGCAGCCCGATGGCCTCGACCGCCAGCGCGCGCGCCTCCG
>DASUQB010000049.1:0-12412 GCA_036280835.1 Microbacterium sp.
GGGGTCCCCAACCTCGAGGAGCAGACGGCGCTCTACGAGGACATCAACCAGATGGTCGCCGAGTTCATCCCGGGCGTGCCGTTGGCGCACCCGGCCCCGACGCTGGCGTTCGCGCCCCGCGTCGAGAGCTACCCGGCCAGCCCGGTCAACGACGAGGTCTTCACCGACATCGTCCTGACCGAGTGATCGCGGAAATGCCGTAGTGTGCGGTGCGGGGACGCGGCCAACAGCCGCGGCCCCGCACTGCACTCCACCCTCGCGGTGCACGACGCCTCCGCACTGCACGCCCCCGACACCCCTGGGAGATCCTGACTTTGCTGCGCACCATCGGCAAGAGGCTGCTCCTGCTCATCCCCACGCTGGTCGGCCTCAGCATCCTGCTCTTCCTCTGGGTGCGAGCGCTGCCGGGCGGGCCCGCCGTCGCCATCCTGGGCGAGAAGGCGACCCCCGAGGCCATCGAGCGCATCAACGAGCTCTACGGCTTCAACAGGCCGGTGTTCGAGCAGTACTTCGTCTGGGCGGGCCGCCTCATCACGGGGGACTTCGGCAACTCCATCGACACCGGCCGTGCTGTGCTCGAGGAGTTCACCCGCCGATTCCCGGCGACCCTCGAGCTGGCGATCGCCGCGCTGATCTTCGCGATCGGCCTCGGCATCCCCCTCGGTTACATCGCCGCCCGCCGGCACGGCAAGTTCACCGATCACGCGTCCGTGGTGGCGAGCCTGGTCGGCATCACCATCCCCGTGTTCTTCCTGGCGTTCATGCTCAAGTACGTCTTCGCCATCCAGCTCGGATGGCTTCCTTCCGACGGGCGCCAGGACCCGCGCATCGACGCGACCCATCCCACGGGCCTCTACATCCTCGACGGCATCCTCACGGGGGAGTGGGATGCCGCGTGGGACGCCTTCCTGCACATCATCCTGCCCGCCATCGCGCTCGGCACGATCCCGCTCGCGATCATCGTGCGCATCACCCGCGCCTCGGTTCTCGAGGTGCAGAACGCCGATTACGTGCGCACCGGCCGCGCCAAGGGAATCGCGCAGGGGACGCTGCGCAACCGGTTCATCATGCGCAACGCGCTGCTGCCCGTCGTCACCACGATCGGCCTGCAGACCGGTCTGCTGATCTCGGGCGCCGTGCTCACCGAGACGGTCTTCGCGTGGCCCGGCGTCGGGTCGTTCATGGCTCGTGCGATCTATGAGCGCGACTACCCGGTGCTGCAGGGCTTCATCATCTTCATCGCGATCCTCTACGCCCTCATCAACCTGGCGGTCGACGTGTCGTACAGCTTCATCGATCCGAGAGTGAGGGTGTCATGACGTCCGCGATGCTCCCACCCGCTCCGAGCGGCGGACCCGTCGACGACACCGCGATCGATGATCGCGAGCTGCTTCGCGCCCAGTCGCCCGGTGGCTTCTGGCGCGACGTGTTCAAGCGGCTGCGCCGCAATCCCACGGCGTGGGTCGGCGCGGTCATCGTGTTCGTGTTCGCGCTCGTCGCCGTCTTCGCTCCCTGGCTGGCGCCCTACCCGGAGACGGCGCTGCCGGGTGCGAAGTACATCACTCCCACCTACATCCCCGGACCCGGCGAGCTGCCGCAGTTCCCCCTCGGCCTCGACCGGTTCGGCGGCGACGTCCTCTCCAAGCTCATCTGGGGCGCACGAGCCTCGCTCGTCATCGGCATCGTGTCGACCGCGCTGGGCCTCATCGGCGGCATGATCCTCGGACTTCTCGCCGGCACATTCGGCGGCTGGGTCGACAACGTGGTGATGCGGTTCGTCGACATCCTGCTCTCGGTGCCGAGCCTGCTGCTCGCGGTCTCGATCGCGGCGATCCTCGGCCAGACGCCGTACGCGGTGATGATCGCCATCGGAGCGGCGCAGGTGCCCATCTTCGCGCGCCTGCTGCGCTCCTCGATGCTGCAGCAGAACAACGCCGACTACGTCCTCTCCGCGCAGACGCTGGGCCTCGGCCGCGGCAAGATCACGATGAGCCACGTGCTGCCGAACGCCATCGGCCCCGTCATCGTGCAGGGCACGCTTTCGCTCGCCACCGCGGTCATCGAGGCCGCGGCCCTGTCCTATCTCGGCCTCGGCGGCGGGCGCCCCGAGACGGCCGAGTGGGGCCGCATGCTCACCTACGCGCAGGTCGAGCTCGCGGTGGCCCCCTGGCTGGCGTTCCTCCCCGGCATCTGCATCGCCCTCACCGCGCTGGGATTCACGCTGCTCGGCGAGGCGCTTCGCGAGGCGATGGATCCGCGCACCCGCGCTCGCTGACCCGGCCGGGTCGCGAAAGGGCGGTCAGCCGGCCATCCCGAGCTCGTTGCCCGGGATCGAGGCGAGCAGGCCGCGGGTGTAGGGGTCACGGGGGTTCGTGAAGATCTCCTCCGACGTCGCGGCCTCGACCAGCACGCCGTCCTTCATGACGCAGACGTAGTCGCTGATGAGGCGCACGACGGCGAGGTCGTGGGAGATGAAGAGGTAGCTGAGGTTGTACTCGCGCTGCAGGTCGCCGAGCAGGCGCAGGATCTGGTCCTGCACGAGCACGTCGAGCGCTGAGACCGGCTCGTCGCAGACGATGACCTCCGGCGACAGGGCGAGCGCCCGGGCGATGGCGACGCGCTGCCGCTGACCGCCTGAGAGCTCGGACGGATAGCGCCGCAGCATCGATGCGGGCAGAGCGACGTCATCCATCAGCCGCCGGACCCGAGCCGACCGCTCCTTCGAGTTGCCCCGCTTGTAGAAGGTGAGGGGCTCCTCGATGATCCGCTCGATCGGGAACATGGGGTTCAGCGACGAATAGGGATCTTGGAAGATCGGCTGCACCTTCTGGCGGAACTCGCGCTGCGCCCCGCGGTCGAACTTCTGGATGTCCTCGCCCTCGAACAGGATGCGCCCGCTCGTCGGCTCGATCACCTTCAGCAGCATCCGTGCGGTCGTGGTCTTGCCGGAGCCCGACTCGCCCACGATCGCGACCGTCTCGCCGCGCGGCACGGCGAGCGAGACGCTGTCGACGGCGACGAAGTCCTCCTTCTGCCCCCGGACGTTGAAGACCTTCGTCACGTCCTGGTACTCGACGACGTAGTCGGCGGCCGTGTCCGTCGGCGCGTCGGCGGCGGGCGCGGAGGCGGGGCGGGTGGACGCCGCGGGCGCGGCCGGTGCCGCGGATTCCGCGGAGTCGGACGATGCCGGTGTCTCGAAGTCGGGGGTCACCGACTCGAGCTTCGGCGCCGGGCGGAAGGCCTCGGGGCGCAGGCGCACGGCGGCAACCGACGGCGCGGCCTTGACCAGCGACTGCGTGTAGGCGTGCCGGGGGTCGTTCAGGATCTGCTCGGCCGGCCCCTGCTCGACGACCCGGCCGCGGTGCATCACGACGACGCGGGCGGCGCGCTCCGCGGCGAGGCCGAGATCGTGGGTGATCAGGAGCACCGAGGTGCCGAGCTCCTGCGTCATGCGGCCGAGCTGGTCGAGGATCGTGCGCTGCACCGTCACGTCGAGCGCGCTCGTCGGCTCATCGGCGATCAGCAGACGGGGCTTGCACGCCAGGCCGATGGCGATGAGCGCGCGCTGGCGCATCCCGCCGGAGAACTCGTGGGGGTACTGCTTCGCGCGCTGGCGGGCCTTCGGCAGGCCGGCGGCCTCGAGCGTCTCGACGACCTTGTCATCGACGTCCTTGCGTGTGGCGAGGCCGTGCGCCAGCAGCGTCTCGGCGACCTGCGTGCCGATCTTCGCCAGCGGATTGAGGTTCGACATCGGATCCTGCGGGACGAGTCCGATCTGGCGGCCGCGGATCGAGCGCATCTCCGACTCGGGTGCGCCGACCAGCTCGCGGCCGTCGAGCGTGATGCTTCCGCGGGCCACGCGCCCGCCGCCGGCGAGCAGACCGATGATGGCCATCGCGGTGGTCGACTTGCCGGAGCCGGACTCCCCGACGATAGCGAGGGTCTCGCCCGCCGCGATCTCGAGGTCGACGCCCTCCACGGCGTGCACGACGCCATCGGTGGTCGCGAAGTCGACGGCGAGGTCCCGCACCGACAGCAGTGTCGTGGGGGCGGGCGCCGCGCCCGTGCCGATCGGAGTCATGAACCCATCCTGCCCTGAGCGGGCGGCCCGCGCATTCACGCCCGGCACCCTTTACCCACTCGTAACGGATGCGCACCCGCGGGCTAGCGTGGGGGGATGCACAGCGCGGCCGGAGCCGGAGGCGTCTCATCCATCGACCTGAACAGCGACCTCGGCGAGATCTGGAACGGCGGGCCGACCGCCGACGACGAGGCGATGTTCGCCCTGATCTCGAGCGCCAGCATCGCCTGCGGCTTCCATGCCGGTGACGAGCGGTCGATGCGTGCCAGCGTCGAGCGCGCTGCCCGGCTGGGCGTGGCCGTCGGCGCGCACCCGAGCTACGCCGACCGAGAGGGGTTCGGCCGCCGTGACCGCGATCCGGAGCCGCGGGAACTCCGCGACGCCGTGGCGCACCAGCTCGACGCGCTCGCGGCGGCCGGCGCCGACATCCGGTACGTCAAGCCGCACGGCGCCCTGTACAACCGCATCGTGACGGACGCGGTGCAGGCGCGGGCGGTTGCCCGTGCGGTCGCCGACTTCGCCGGGCGGGCCGGCCGGGCGCTGCCCGTGCTGGGCCTCGGCGGTGAGATCGAGCGCTCCGCCGCGGATGCCGGGCTCCCCTTCGTGCGCGAGGCGTTCCTCGACCGCGCCTATACGCGCACGGGCGCGCTGTTGGCCCGCAGCGAGCCGGGCGCGGTGCTGCACTCCGCCGACCGCGTCGCGGCGCGTGCCGTCCGGCTCGTGCGCGAAGGAGTCGTCGAGGCGATCGACGGCACGCTGGTGGAGGTGGATGCCGCGTCGCTCTGCGTGCACGGCGACACTCCGGACTCCGTCGCCATGGCGAGGGCCGTGCGGGCGGCTTTGAACCGCGAAGGCGTCGCCATCCAAGCCCCGTGGGTGCGCGCCAGCGCTAGGGTCGGAAATGAAGTGACGCTGCCCCCGAGCGAACGGACCCCGCAATGACGCACCAGACCGCCAACGCCGACGCACCCGGCCGCACGCAGGCCGACGGGAGGGACATCGGCCGCCAGGTGGCGGTCATCTCCTCCGTGGTGTTCATGATCATCGCGTCGTTCGTCGGCAGCGGCGCCGCCGGCGGAACGCCCATCCAGGATGCGCTCGGGGGAGCACTCGACTCGGATGCCTCGTACCTCGCGCCGGCGACCCCGGCCTTCAGCATCTGGAGCGTCATCTACGGCGGCCTGGTGCTCTACGCGATCTGGCAGGCGCTGCCGGCGCAGCGTGCGTCCCGCCGCCAGCGCCTGCTCGGCTGGTGGATCGCCCTCACCGCCGTGCTCAACGGGGCGTGGATCCTCGTCGTGCAGTTCGGCACCCTGCTGCTCAGCGTGCTCACGATCATCGCGCTGCTCGCGGTGCTGGCCTTCGTGTGGCGCCGCACCGTACTCACCCGCGAGCCGGGCGACGGCCTCCTCGACAGCGTGCTGATCGACGGCGTCACCGGGCTGCATTTCGGCTGGGTCACCATCGCGACGGTGGCGAACATCACGGCCCAGCTCACGCAGCTCGCCGACGCGTCCTGGGCGGATGCCGCAGCGCTCTGGGGGTCGCTCGTGCTCATCGTCGCGCTGCTCATCGGCACCGGCATCTCGGTATGGAGCAAGGGCCGGATCACTCCCGCCCTCGCGATCGCCTGGGGCGTGATGTGGATCGGCATCGGCCGGCTCGCCGATGCTCCCCGGGAGGGCGTCATCGGCGTGACGGCGATCATCGTCGCGGTGCTGCTCGTCGCCGTCCCCGTCGCCATCACCGTCGCCCGCCGGGTCCGCGGCGTGGCACCGACCCGCGTCTGAGCGCGCAGCGCCGGCTCGCCAGGGTCCCGCGAACCTTCCCCGACCGATCGAGGCCACGCCGTGTCCGAGCCCCGAGATGCCTCCGGCCCTCTTCGCCTGCTGCCGCTCGGTGACCGGGCGCTCCTCGCCGAGGCCGGATCTCTCGAGGCGGTGCTGAGGCTGCACGCCAGGCTCGCCGCATCCGCCCCCGCCGGCGTGCTCGACCTCGTGCCGGCCGCGCGCACCGTGCTCGTGCAGGTGGATCCGGCCGTGCTGCCCCTCTCGGCCGCCCGCACGTGGGTGACGCGGAGCGCTCAGGCACCGGCGGATGTCGAGGCCCAGCCGGCCGGGGGCGCCGAGGTGCTGATCGACATCGTCTACGACGGGGTCGACCTGGCGGGCACGGCCGCGCTTCTCGGCATGAGCGCGGAGTCCCTGACGGAGCGGCACCGGACGGCGGAGTGGACGGTCGCCTTCTCGGGGTTCGCTCCGGGATTCGCCTACCTCGTGAGCGCGGGCTGGGGACTCGATGTGCCCCGGCTCGCAACGCCGCGCACGCGCGTTCCCGCGGGCGCCGTCGGGCTCGCGGGCGAATTCACCGGGGCCTACCCCCGGGAGACCCCGGGTGGCTGGCGCCTCATCGGCACGACATCCGCTCCGCTCTTCGACCCCCGCGCCGCGACACCGGCGCTGCTGACGCCGGGCGCCCGGGTGCGATTCGCGCCGGGGCGGGAGCGCGTGCCGGCGGCCCCGGTCATCCCGGCCGGGCCGACGGATCCGGGCGGCGGGCTCAGGGTCATCGAACCCGGGCTGCTCGCGACCATCCAGGACCTCGGGCGTCCCGGGCGGGCGTCACAGGGCATCGCGCGCTCGGGGGCGCTCGATCGTGCGGCCCTGCGCACGGCGAACCGGCTGGTCGGCAACGCGGAGGGCGCGGCGGGGATCGAGATCACGCTCGGCGGCTTCCGCGCCATCGCCGGTCGCGACGCCTGGATCGCGGTCACCGGCGGGTGGGGCGACATCCGCATCGACGCGCGCCCCGCCGACCCCTACGTGGCGCACCTATGGCCCGCCGGTACGGAGCTCGCGATCGACTGGTTCGCGCACGGCGCGCGGGCCTACCTCGCGGTGCGGGGCGGACTGGATGCGCCGCTCGTCGCCGGCTCCCGCTCCACCGATGTGATGTCGCGCCTCGGGCCGCCGATCCTTCGCACCCACGATGTCGTGGGTGTGCGCGCCGATGCCGCGGGTCCCGTGCCGCCCGCCGATCTGGCGCCGTGGGGCGCCCCGCCGGACGAAGAGGTGGTGGTGCAGCTGGAGGCGGGTCCTCGTGCCGACTGGTTCCCGGCATCCGCCCTGGGTTCGCTCTACGAGACGGCGTGGACCGTGACGGAGAAGGCCGATCGCGTGGGGGTTCGCCTCGACGGTCCGCCCCTCGGGAGGGAGCGCACGGGAGAGCTGGCCAGCGAGGGAATGGTGCCCGGGGCGATCCAGGTGCCGCCGTCGGGGCTGCCCACGGTGCTGCTCGCCGACGGGCCCGTCACGGGCGGCTACCCGGTGATCGCGGTGGTGTCCGACGCGTCGCTCGACGCGTTCGCCCAGGTGAGGCCGGGCACCCGCATCCGGTTCCGGCACTCCACCCCGCACTGACACCGGCGGCGCACCGACATCCGGCGGCGCACCGACATCCGGCGGTGCACCGACGCGCCGGGCGGGCGATCACCAGTGGGCGAGCGACGCTCCAGCCGGCTGCTGGCCGACGTCGGGCAGCGCGAGTGCGACCGCCTCCGGCACGCTCAGGTCGGCGCCTGCGCGCTCGCCGGCCTCGACGCCCTCCGGATCGCTCGCGCGCAGCGCGGTGAGGTACGGGGTGTGCACGGTGAAGGCCTCGACGTCGAAGACGCCGATCCGGTGGCGGATGGCGGCGGCCGCCACCGCGAGCGCGCCCGCGCGATAGGAGTCGCCGCGGGCGGCGGCGACCGCGCAGACCCCCTCCAGTCCGTACGCGACGCCCTCGTCGTAATGGAGCCGGATCGACAGCAGCAGCGTCTGAACGAACTCGCTCTCGGCGGTCTCGATGTGGCCGCTGACGAAATTGAGGCGCGCGCGCAGATTGCCGGCCATCGAAGTGGTGAACAGGTCGTGACCGGCGACGGCCACGGTGGTGGCGCGGTCGAAGTGGGCCAGCGCATCGTCGGTCCGTCCGCGCACCCACGCGAGCCGGCCGAGCGAGACCTCCGTGAGCGCCTCGGCCCAGCCGTTGCCGAGCGTCCTCAGCTTCACCGATGCGCGCCGCAGTTCCCGCTCCGCCTTGTCGACGTCCTTCGCCGAATACTGCACGCGGGCCGTCGCCCGGGCGGCGAGGGCCATCGCCGCGGCATCCTCGTCGCCCGTGTCGGTGAAGAGCCGCACGCACTCGCCCAGACCGGCGATCACCTCCTTCGAGGGCCGCTGCCACATCTCGCCCCACAGCGCCAGGAACCACGCGACGGCGCGGGTGTGCTGGGACATCGGGGCGTCCTTGCCGAGCAGCTCCAGCATCCACACGCGCACGCCCCCGAAGAGACCGGCGATCCACCAGTAGATGAGCAGGCTCCACGCGAAATCCCCGGCATCGTCGAGGCGATCCGTGTAGACGAGGTGGCGGATGGCCGCGCGCAGGTTGGGCAGCTCCAGGCCGAGCTGGGCGACGGACTCCGCCTGCCCCTGGCCCCGCAGCCCGGGCGCGAGGCGCGCCACCATCGCGAGGTAGTAGTCGGCGTGCGCTGCCCGCATGACGTCGGCCTCGCCCCGCTCCTTGAGACGGCCGAGGGCGTATTCGCGCACGATGGCGAGCAGGGTGAAGACCGACCGCCCGTCGATCTCGGTCTGCTTCACCAGGGATCCGTCGACGAGGGCGGTGAGCCCGTCGAGCCCGTGACCGTCCCACGAGCGACCCACGCCGAGCGACTCCACCGCGTCGAGCGTGAAGCGGGTCGCGAACACCCCGAGATCGGTGAGCATGTCGCGCTCCAGCTCCGGCAGCAGGCTCACGCTCCAGTCGATCGTGGCCCGCATCGTCCGGTGCCGGTCCGGCAGGTCGCGGACGGCGGCGGTCAGGAGAGGGAGACTGCGCTCCAGACGCCCCGCGATGCTCGCGGGGGTGAGGAGGCGCACCTTCGCGGCGGCGAGCTCGATCGCGAGGGGCAGGCCTTCCAGTCGCCGGCAGATGTCCACCACGGCGGCCGCGTTGGCCTCCGTCAGCTCGAATTCCGGCTTCACGGCGCGGGCGCGGTCGGTGAAGAGGGTGCACGCGGCGGACGCCAGCGCCCGATCGAGCGTCGCCGAGTGGTCCGCCCGCGGCACGGGGAGCGCCGGCACCTCGTAGACGCGCTCGCCGCGGATGCGCAGCACGATGCGGCTCGTCACCAGGAACCTCACCTGCGGGGCGACGGTGTACAGGCGCACCAGCACGGGGGCGACCTCCACGATCTGCTCGAAGTTGTCGAGCACGATGAGCACCCGCCGCCGCTCCAGCGCGCGCGAGATGCGCTCTTCGAGCGGAGCTTCGCCGTTGTCGCGGATGCCGAGCGCGAATCCGATCGTGGGGAGCAGAAGATCCGCCTCGAGCACGCCTTCCAGCGCCACGAAGTAGATGCCGTCGGGGAACACGTCGGTCGTGGCCCGCGCCGCCTCGATCGCCAGCCGGCTCTTGCCCACGCCGCCCGGCCCGATGAGGCTGACGACACGGTCCTCGCCCCGCAGGAGCAGTTCGCGCACTTCGGCGATCTCCCGCTCGCGCCCGATCGTCGTCGTGTAGAGGGATGGCACGCGGGCGATGAGGGACGACGCGGACTCGCCGCCGTCGGCATCCCCCCCTCCTTTCGAGTCGTCGAAGCGCTCCGCCAGCAGGATCGCCAGATCATCCGCCACCCGTGACTCGAGTTCTTCCGGCGTGCTGAAGGGAAGGTACGCGGCGGTGTCATCGGAGCGGATGCGGTCGATGAGCTCGACCAGCCGCGGGTCGCGGTTGTCGGACGCCTTGATGTAGATGAGCTTCGGCATCGCCGGCGGCGCGAGGTTGTACTCGTCCTCCAGGCCCGACACCTCCTCGTCGGGTGCGACCCAGCCGTAGCTGTCGGCGTAGATCCCGACGAAGACGTCGCTCTGCGCGAGGTATGCCCGATACAGCGAGCGTGGCGGATGCGGGCGGGCGCCCAGCTCGAACATCACGGGCGCGAGATGCATCTTCTCGATGGCCGCGCGCACCGCGCGTCTTTCGTCGGCAAGCTCGCGCAACGTGGAGCTGACGAAGACGCGCAACCGCTGATCAGGCGTCCTGATCCGCACGGGCACCGCCGACCGGGCAATCGACATGGACATATTGTGAGGCCCACGGTGGCCGGTGTCGAGGGGTCGCTTCGCGGTTATACAGCAGGATTGAAATGTCGTCAAGAACCGGGCTGGACACGGCGCGTCATCCGACATATAGTTGATGTTTGCGCTCCTAGATTCCCCCTGCCCTCATATGGTGGTCGGCTGTGCCTGCGCGCCCCCGCTCGAAAGAGCGGCGTGTGACACGTAGGCAACCGGGGAAGAATCGAGCATCCCACCCCGACGACAAGGAATCACGAGCCCTGCCCGGGCTCATGGAGGTTATTCCCTTGGCTGCTGCGCGCAACGCATCCACCACCACCAACAAGAACGGCCGCGGAGCATCCCGCCTCTCGTTCGCCAAGATCTCCGACACGCTGACGGTCCCTGACCTGCTGGCGCTTCAGACCGAGTCCTTCGACTGGCTGGTCGGCAACGAGGCCTGGAAGGCCCGCGTCGCCGACGCGAAGAAGATCGGCCGCACCGACGTGCCCGAGATCAGCGGTCTGGAGGAGATCTTCGAGGAGATCTCGCCGATCGAGGATCTCAGCGAGACGATGCAGCTCTCGTTCACGAACCCCTACCTCGAGCCCGAGAAGTACTCGATCGAGGAGTGCAAGGAGCGCGGCAAGACCTACGCCGCCCCGCTGTACGTCGAGGCCGAGTTCATGAACCACCAGACCGGTGAGATCAAGACCCAGACGGTCTTCATGGGCGACTTCCCGCTCCAGACCGGCAAGGGCACGTTCATCATCAACGGCACCGAGCGTGTCGTCGTCTCCCAGCTCGTCCGGTCGCCCGGCGTGTACTTCGACAAGACGCCCGACAAGACCTCCGACAAGGACATCGTCTCCGCTCGCGTCATCCCGAGCCGTGGCGCATGGCTCGAGTTCGAGATCGACAAGCGCGACCAGGTCGGCGTCCGCATCGACCGCAAGCGCAAGCAGTCGGTCACCGTCTTCCTCAAGGCCCTCGGCCTGACGAGCGAGGAGATCCTCTCGGAGTTCGCCGGCTTCGCCTCGATCGAGGAGACGCTCGCCAAGGACACGATCCTCACCAAGGAAGACGCCCTCCGCGACATCTACCGCAAGCTCCGTCCGGGCGAGCAGGTCGCCGCCGAGGCCGCCCGCGCGCTGCTCGACAACTTCTACTTCAATGCGAAGCGCTACGACCTCGCGAAGGTCGGCCGCTACAAGATCAACCAGAAGCTCGGCCTCGACCAGCCCCTGTCGGCGTCGGTCCTCACGACCGAGGACATCGTCGCGACGATCAAGTACCTCGTGCGCCTGCACCGCGGCGACACGACGTTCGACGGCATCCGCGCGGGCAAGTCCGCCGAGATCCGCCTCGACATCGACGACATCGACAACTTCGGCAACCGTCGCATCCGCGCGGTCGGCGAGCTGATCCAGAACCAGGTCCGCACGGGTCTGTCGCGCATGGAGCGCGTCGTCCGCGAGCGCATGACCACGCAGGACATCGAGGCGATCACGCCGCAGACCCTGATCAACGTGCGCCCCGTCGTGGCCGCGATCAAGGAGTTCTTCGGAACGTCGCAGCTGTCGCAGTTCATGGACCAGAACAACCCGCTCGCGGGTCTGACCCACAAGCGCCGCCTGTCGGCGCTCGGCCCCGGCGGTCTGTCGCGTGAGCGCGCGGGCGTCGAGGTCCGTGACGTCCACCCGTCGCACTACGGCCGCATGTGCCCGATCGAGACCCCGGAAGGCCCGAACATCGGCCTGATCGGCTCGCTCGCCTCGTTCGCGCGCATCAACGCGTTCGGCTTCATCGAGACGCCGTACCGCCGTGTCGTGGACGGCAAGGTCACCGACCAGATCGACTACCTGACCGCCTCCGAGGAGAGCGACTACATCGTCGCGCAGGCCGGCGTCGAGCTGAAGGCCGACGGCGGCTTCGCGCAGGACCGCGTCCTCGCCCGTCGCGGCCAGGGCGGCGAGGTCGACCTCTTCCACGCCGAGGAGATCGGCTACATGGACGTCTCGCCGCGCCAGATGGTGTCGGTCGCGACGTCGCTCATCCCGTTCCTCGAGCACGACGACGCGAACCGCGCCCTCATGGGTGCGAACATGCAGCGTCAGGCCGTGCCGCTTCTCCGTTCGGAGTCGCCGGTGGTCGGCACGGGCATGGAGGGCTTCGCCGCGATCGACGCCGGTGACGTCGTCACCGCCGAGAAGCCCGGTGTGGTCGT
>DASUQB010000050.1:0-7873 GCA_036280835.1 Microbacterium sp.
CCCCGTCTCGCGTCCGCCAACACCGTCTCGTCGGTGCTCTCCCAGCTCGCCCAGGCCGGCGGAATCGCCCTCGGCGCGACCGTCGTGAGGATCGTCGGCGGCACGGGGACGGGCGCCGATGGGTCCGCCGGAGCGATGGACCCGATGCTCCCCTACCCGGTGGCCTTCGCGGTCGCGGCCGCGCTGCGGATCCTGCCGCGGGCAGGAGCTCTGCGGCTCGATCCGCGCGCCGGCGCGCACGTCTCCGCGCGACCGCGTCGGTGACCCGCTGCCTCAGCCGAGCCGGGTGTCGCCAGGACGGGCGACCCGCAACCAGCGATAGCCGTAGGGCGGCAGCTCGATCTCGAACCGCTTCCCGGCTTCCGGTGCGAGCGCCTCAGCGCTGAAGAGATCCCGCAGGCGCACATCGTCGGGCTCGTCGGCGAGCTGCAGCCGTGCCACAGCCGGGACGTCGGCGAAGTTGTGGAGCGCGATCATCCGCCCGACATCGGCCCGCAGGCTGTGCACGAGCACGCCCGGCGCATCCTGCGGCAGCACCTCGAACTCCCCCCAGCCGATCTCGGGCGAGAGCCGGTAGCGGGAAGCGAGGTGGCGGATGAAGTTCAGCAGCGAACCGTCGTCGTTGCGCTGGTCCGCGACGTTGACGTGCCGCGGGGCGTAGCCGTCGCCGGGGATCGGAGCCGGGAAGCGCGAGGCCGCGGCACGGGAGAAGCCGCCCTTGTCGTCGGGCGCCCACTGCATCGGCGTGCGCACCGCCAGGCGACCCTCGATGTCGGCATTCTCACCCATGCCGATCTCCTCGCCGTAGAAGAGCACCGGCACACCGGGGAGGGAGAACAGCAGGCTGTAGACCATCCGCACACGCCGGGGGTCGCCGGCGAGCATCGGAGGAAGGCGTCGGGTGATGCCGCGGTCGTAGACGCGCTGGGAGGGATCGGGTGAGAGCGCCTCGAACACCTCCTGCTTCTGCTTCTCGGTGAGCTTGTCGAGCGTGAGCTCGTCGTGGTTGCGCACGAAGTTCGCCCACGCCGTCTCGGGCGGGATGACGGGGCGCGAGGTGAGCGTGCGGATCAGCGGCGCGGGGTCGGAGCGCACGAGCGACAGGTACATCGCCTGCATCGACATGAAGTCGAACTGCAGGTCGAGCTCGCCGCCGCGGGAGCCGCCGAAGTACTCCAGCTGATCCTTGTACGGCACGTTCACCTCGCCGAGCACGACGGCCTCGCTGCTGCGGCGCTGCAGGAACCGCTTGATGTCGCGCAGGAATTCGTGCGGGTCGCCCATGTCGACGCCGTCCGGCGGCTCGATGAGGAACGGCACGGCGTCGACGCGGAACCCGGAGACGCCCAGCTGCAGCCAGAAGCCGATGACCTTGGCGATCTCGTCGCGCACCCGCGGGTTGGCGATGTTGAGGTCGGGCTGGTGCGAGTAGAAGCTGTGCAGGAAGTACTGGCCGCTCTTCTCGTCGAGCTCCCAGACGCTGCTCTCCTCGCCGGGGAACACCGTCTCCTGCTGGGTCTTCGGCGGCTCGTCGCGCCAGACGTAGTAGTCGCGGAACGGCGACGTGCGACTGCGCCTGGCCGAGACGAACCACGGGTGCTTGTCGGACGTGTGGTTGACCACGAGGTCGATGATGACGCGGATGCCGCGGTCACGCGCCGTGCGGAGCACCTCGACGAGCTCTCCATGGCTGCCGATCCGCGGGTCGACGCCGTAGAAGTCGGTGATGTCGTAGCCGTCGTCGCGGTCGGGCGAGGGGAAGAACGGCATCAGCCAGAGGCAGGTGATCCCGAGGTCGGCGAGGTAGTCGATGCGCCGGGCGAGGCCCGCGAGGTCGCCGATCCCGTCGCCGTTCTCGTCGAGGTAGGTCTCGATGTCGAGGCAGTAGATGACCGCGGTCTTCCACCACAGGTCGCCGGTGTCGGTGATCTTCACGCCAGCACCTCCCGCAGCGCGGGGAGCAGTTCACGCCCCGCGCGCTCGATGAAGGCCGCCTGGTCCTTGCCCACGTGGTGGAGGTAGACGCGATCGAAGCCCGCGGCGGCCCGCTCGGCGATCTGCGCCGCGAGGTCGCGCGCATCGGTCGCGACGAGCACGGATTTGAGCAGCGTCTCGTCGTCGACGCCCTCGGCCGCTGCGTCGAAGTCCTCGGGCTGCTCGACATCCCAGAGCCGCGGTCCGCTGACGGCGGCGTGCCGCCACTGGTCGCGGACGATCGCCAGGGCACTCTCGCGGTCGTCGGCGAGCGAGACATGCGTCTGCAGGGCGAGCGGACCACGGCCGCCGGCGCCGCGATAGGCCGCCACGACGTCATCCAGAGCGGCCCGCTCCTGGGCGACCGTCACGAGGCCGTCGGCCCACCCGGCGACGCGCGCGGCGGTCTCGGAGGCGACCGCGGCGGCGAACAGCGGCGGGGGCTCGGCCGGCCGGCTCCACACCCGCGCCCGATGCACGCTCACGGTGCCCTCGTGCGAGACCTCTTCGCCGGCGAGGAGCCGGGCGATGATGTCGTGCGACTCGTCGAGCCGGTCGTCGCGGAAGGCCTTGGGCGGCCACGGGTCGCCCGTGACGTGCTCGTTCATGGCCTCGCCGCTGCCGAGGCATGCCCAGAACCGGCCCGGGAACATCTCCTCGAGCGTCGCGATGGCCTGCGCGGCGATCGCGGGGTGATACCGCTGGCCGGGCGCCGTGACGACGCCGAAAGAGAACGACGTGCGCGCGAGCGCGGCCCCGAGCCAGCTCCAGGCGTAGCCCGACTCGCCCTGGCGAATGCCCCAGGGTGCGAGGTGGTCCGAGCACATGGCGCCGTCGAAGCCTGCGGCCTCGGCGTCCTGGACGGCGGTGAGCAGCGCGCTGGGCGGCAGCTGCTCATGGGAAGCGTGGTATCCGATGAAGACCATTGATCGAGTCTTGCCCGGACCGCCGCCGCGGGGCAACGCCTTGCACATCCCGGGGGCATCGGGTACGGCCGACCGCCCCGCAACCACCCGGCTGTCAAGGGCTTCCGGCATCCGCCCCGCCCCTCGTAGCCTCGCCGTGACCCGGGCAGCACGACCCGGATGAAAGGAACCTCATGATCCGCGCTCTCGCACTCAACTGCACCCTGAAGTCCTCGCCCGAGCCGTCGAGCACCGAGCTGCTGACGACGCAGGTGCTCGACGCCCTCGCCGCCCAGGGCGCCGAGACCGAGCAGCTGCGGGTCGTCGAGTACGACGTGAAGCCCGGCACCGAGACCGACATGGGGGACGGCGACGAGTGGCCGCAGATCCGGGCGAAGATCCTCGCCGCCGACATCCTCGTGTTCGCGACACCCACGTGGGTGGGCCACCTCTCCAGCGTCGCCGCACGCGTCATCGAGCGGCTGGATGCCGAGCTGTCCGAGACGGATGACGACGGCCGGCCGATCCTCGCCGGCAAGGTCGCGGTGACCGTGGTGGTCGGCAACGAGGACGGCGCGCACAAGATCACCGCCGATCTCTACCAGGCTCTCGGCGATGTGGGCTTCAGCATCCCGTCCCAGGGCGGCACCTACTGGAACGGCGAGGCGATGCACACCGTCGACTACAAAGACCTCGACGAAACGCCCGAGCAGACGGCCAGCGCCACCCAGACCCTGGCCCGGAACGCCGTGCATCTGGCGAAGCTGCTGCAGGCCAGCCCGTACCCCGCACCATAACCAACGCGCTCGCGTTTTACACAGCCTCCACCCATTGCGCAAGGGGGTTCAGCGCCCGGCGGCCTCCGCGTTCAATGTCTACCAAAGCCCGGCCGAGCGGCCGGTTGTCGAAAGGGGCACCATGTCCGAGAGTTATGGATCGGTCTCAGCTACGGGGCCTGCAGAGTCCACTGAGACCCAGAGCACGATGGATGCGGCCAAGAACGAGGCTGCAAACGTGAAGGACACGGCCAAGGCCGAGGCCGGTCACGTCGCGGAGACCGCGAAGGTCGAAGCCAAGACGGTCGCCACCGAGGCGAAGAACCAGGCCAAGACGCTCTACGCGCAGACGAAGAACGAGCTGCGCGACCAGGCCGGTGTCCAGCAGCAGAAGGCGGCCGCCGGACTGCGCGCCATGGGCGACGAGCTCCGCTCGCTCGCTGCGGGCGAGAAGCCGCAGAACAGCGGCCTGGCCAGCGACCTCGTGCAGCAGGCGTCGACGCGCATCTCGAGCGCCGCATCGTGGATCGGCGACCGCGATCCGGCAGAGCTTCTCGACGAGGTCAAGGCCTACGCCCGCCGCAAGCCGGGTCTCTTCATCGGTCTCGCCGCAGTCGCCGGCGTCGTCGCCGGTCGTCTCACGCGAGCCCTGACGGAGCACAACGCCGAGGAGAAGGCCGAGAAGGAGCGCCTCTCCGCCGGCCGTGGCGTCGCCGGTGGGACCGCGCTTCCGCCGACGTCTTATGCGGGAGTGGCCGGCGAGCCGACCTACCCCGCGACCTACCCGGTGGCCGGCACCGACGACCTGACCGAGACGCCCCTCTACGCCGAGCGCTCGGCATCGCTGTCCGGCGGACTGGCAGAGGAGGAGGGCGACAGCTATGTCCGACGTGACACCCTCTGAGGCGAAAGCCGCGAACGCATCGCTCGGCGAGCTGCTGGGTGAGGTCACCCGCGACCTCTCGACCCTCATGCGTCAGGAGCTCGCGCTGGCCAAGGCTGAGCTCACCGAGTCGGCCAAGAAGGCCGGGAAGGGCGCCGGCTTCCTGGGCGGCGCCGGCTACGCCGGTCACCTCACGGTGCTGTTCCTCTCCATCGCCGCATGGTGGGGACTCGGCTACGCACTCGACAACAACGCCTGGTCGGCCGTGATCGTCGCCCTCATCTGGGGCATCATCGCCGCCATCCTGTACGTCGTCGGCCGCAAGAAGCTGAAGGAAGTCGAAGGCGCGCCGCAGACCGTCGACACCATCAAGGAAATACCTGAAGCATTTCAGAGAAACGAGGAGAACCGATGAGCGAGTCACCTGAACAGATCCGCGCCGACATCGAGGCCACACGGAATGAGCTCGGCGCCGACGTCGACGCCTTGGCAGACAAGGTGACGCCCTCGAAGATCGTCGACCGCCAGAAGAACAAGGTCAAGGACGCCATCGGTTCGGTCCGCACCCGCATCATGGGTGCCGCCGACGACGCCACCTCGAGCGCCGGCTCCGCTCTGCACGACACGGGGTCGAACATCGCAGACGCCAAGGACCGCGTCGTCGCGAAGGCAGAGGGCAACCCCCTCGCCGTCGGGCTCATCGCCTTCGGCGTCGGCCTGGTCGTGGCCTCGCTCATCCCCGCCTCCGAGAAGGAGAAGGATGTCGCGGGCAACGTGCAGGACAGCGCGCAGCCTCTCGTCGAGAAGGCGAAGGACGCGGCGAAGGAGGTGGGCGAGAACCTGAAGGAGCCCGCCCAGCAGGCCGCCGCCGCCGTCAAGGACACCGCGACCGACGCTGCGCAGAACGTCAAGGCCGAGACCCAGGGCGCAGCCCAGGAGGTCAAGGGCCAGGCCCAGCAGGCACGCGAGAACGTGCAGCAGAGCTGACCGAAAGACAATCCATCGGCGGGGGGACGGGAAACCGTCCCCCCGCCTTTCTTCCCAGGTGGTGCCATGAGCAACGACACGTCCTCCCGAACGAACGACGACGACACCCGAGACGCCCCTCCCCCCGACGACCCCCGCAAGCCCGATTCGCCGGATGACCTCCACAAGCGGTCCTGGAAGTACATCCTGCAGAAGAGCGCCCGCGAGTTCAGCTCGGACCAGTGCACCGACATCGCCGCGGCGCTCACGTACTTCGGCGTGCTCTCCCTGTTCCCGGCGATGATCGCGGTCTTCGCCCTGCTCGGCCTTCTGGGCCAGGGCTCTGGGGCCACGGAGGCGATCCTCGGGATCGTGAACTCCGTGGCGCCGGGCGAGAGCGCCGATGCGCTGCGCGGACCGATCGAGCAGCTGTCCGACTCTCCCGCCAAGGGATTCGCCCTCGTCTCCGGCATCGTGCTGGCCATCTGGTCGGCGTCCGGCTACGTCGGCGCCTTCAGCCGGGCGATGAACCGCATCTACGAGATCCCCGAGGGCCGCCCGATCTGGAAGCTGAAGCCGACCCAGCTGCTCGTCACGCTCATCGCCATCGTGCTCGTCGTGATCGCCGCCATCCTGCTGGTCGTGTCCGGGCCGGTGGCGGAGGCGGTCGGCAACGCGCTCGGCCTCGGCGACACGGCGACCACCATCTGGAACATCGTCAAGTGGCCCGTGCTCGCACTCGTGGTCGTGCTGATCATCGCGATCCTGTACTACGCCACGCCGAACGTGAAGCAGCCGAAGTTCCGCTGGCTCAGCCTCGGCTCGGTGGTGGCCATCGTGCTCATCCTCGTCGCGACGCTGCTGTTCGGGTTCTACGTCACGAACTTCTCGAACTACGACCGCACGTACGGGTCGATGGCGGGCGTCGTGATCTTCCTGCTGTGGCTCTGGATCGTCAACATCGCGCTCCTCTTCGGCGCCGAGTTCGATGCGGAGATGGAGCGAGGCCGGCAGCTGCAGGCGGGAATCGCCGCCGAGGAGACCATCCAGCTGCCGCCCCGCGACACGAAGAAGATCGACAAGGCGGAGGAGAAGGAGCAGAAGGACATCGAGGAGGGCCGGCGCATCCGCGACGAGGCGCGGGCCGACGGGAAGAACGGCGGCGACGCCATGAGCATCGGCGACCGGATGAAGGCCGACGGCGACCGCACGAAGGACGACGGCGACCGCCGCATCACCAAGCCGAAGGGCAGCGGCTCCGATCAGCGCTGAGCGGAGGCCCGGGCGGTCGGGAGGGTTTCCGACCGCTCGGGCTCGACCGCCGCGCGGGCGCGCCGGTAGGAGCGCCACCAGCGCCTCGGCGGGAAGTCCTGCGGCCAGTGCACGAAGACGGTGTGGAACCCCCGGCGCACGCGCAGCCCGTATGAGGACGGCTCCGTCAGGGGTCGCATGGAGATCGTCATGCCCAGGCGCCGGTCGAAGGCGATCCGATGGGCGCGCCCGAGGTGGAAGGCCAGGTCCAGGTCGTCGTGGACGAGCAGGTCGTCGCGATGGACTTCGGCCGACACCGCCTGCCACGCCGAGCGGCGCATGGCGAAGTTCGACCCGAACAGCGGAACGTGGCCGAGGGTCGGGGTGAGCACCGCGTAGTAGCCCCCCAGATACAGCCCGGCCAGGACGCGGCCGGGCCATCCGGGGCTCTCGGCGAAGCGCGCGCCGCCCGAGATGGCGGAGACGTCGGCCCGCTCGTCGAAGGCCTCGACGATGTGCTCGAGCCAGCGCGCATCCGGCAGGCAGTCCGCATCCATCCTCGCGATGATGTCTCCACGGGCCGCGTCGTAGCCTGCCGCGCTGGCGGCCGGGATGCCGCCCCGGGGGTGGGGCACCAGGCGGGCGCCGAGCTCAGCGGCGACGAGTGCGCTGGCGTCGCTGGACCCGTTGTCGACCACCACGATCTCATCGGCGAGCCGGGTCTGCCGGGCGAGCGCCCGCAGGCACTCCCGCAGCTCCTGGGCGTCGTCCTTGACCGGGATGACGACCGACACGGTCACCGCCCGCCGGTTCGGCGCTCGCTCATCGGGCTGCCCCATGACGCTCCTCTCTCGCTTCCCCCAGCCTCGCCGCCGTGACGCCCCGCCGCACCCCCTTGACGGCGGTCGGTGCCGCGGATAGGCGGACGCTGGTCAGTCGGCGAGCTCGGGACCGGTCGTGAAGCCGATCGCCTTGTGCGTGCCGTCGCACCATGGCTTGATCGCCGAGACCCCGCACCGGCACAGCGCCACCGTGCGGCGGTGCCGTTCGATGGGGTCGCCGTGCTCGTCGATCAGCTCGACGTCCCCCCGCACCAGCAGCGGGCCATCGGGGTAGGG
>DASUQB010000051.1:0-7856 GCA_036280835.1 Microbacterium sp.
GATCGTGCCGAGGTATGGCCGGCCGATCTCGGCCGGGTCGCGGTGTGTCAGCCTGACCCCGTCGGTGTTCATGATCGTGACGAAGTCGATGGGCGTCTCGTCCATGATCCGCTCGGCGATGGGCTGGAGCGACGCGGTCGCCGTGGCGTCGTCTCCTCCGGTCACGGCGTCCGCGACCTCGGGCATCTCGGCGATGGTGTGCGCGACCGCGAGCGTCACCGCCTCGGCCTCCGCTCGCTCGGTGGCCTGCGCCTGCCACGCGAGCAGCGCCACCAGCACGGCCGTGATGACGACGACCGCGCCGAGGAAGGCGACGAAGACCCGGGATGCCGCGCTCGCGCCGCTCCGCGCCATGTCCGTCCTCCGGCATCCGAGACCAATACGACCGCAACCCCGGGGCGCCGCCGATCGAGGCCCAGAGTACTCGCAGGGCGGATGCCGCGACCGGCGGCCCGCAGAACAGCGAAGTTTCTTCCCTGGAGGCGATGATGGCTCTTTCCATTCCCAAGACGGGATCGTTCAAGCTCCCCGGCTACAACTGGCGCCGCGGCAAGTCGGCGTGGGACAAGCACACGTGGCTCTACGTCGCGGTGATCATCGCGGTGGTGCTCGGCGCCGCGATCGGCCTGATCTGGCCCGAGGTCGGCGTCGCGCTCGAGCCGATCGGCAAGGGCTTCGTCGCCCTCATCAAGATGATGATCGCGCCGATCATCTTCTGCACGATCGTCGTTGGTGTCGGATCCATCGCCAAGGCGGCGACGGTCGGCAAGATCGGCGGTCTCGCCCTCCTCTACTTCATGATCATGACGACGTTCGCGCTCGCCATCGGGCTCGTCGTCGGCAACCTCATCCACCCCGGCTCGGGCCTGGACATGGCCAACTCGACGTACGACGCGAGCGACACCGAGGCGAAGACCACGCAGGAGTTCATCCTCGGCATCATCCCGACCACCTTCTTCTCGGCCTTCACGGGCGAGAGCGTGCTGCAGGTGCTCTTCATCGCCCTCCTGGTGGGCTTCGCGCTGCAGCAGATGGGCAAGAAGGGCGAGCCCATCATGTTCGCGGTCAAGCAGCTGCAGGCGCTCGTGTTCCGCATCCTCGGAATGATCCTCTGGCTCGCACCGCTCGGGGCCTTCGGCGCCATCGCCGCCGTGGTCGGCAAGACGGGCTTCGCCGCGATCATCAGCCTCGGCATCCTCATGATCGCCTTCTACATCACGTGCGCGGCATTCATCTTCGGCATCCTCGGCACGATGCTCTACGCCGTCGCCCGCATCAACATCTTCAGCCTCATGAAGTACCTGGCCCGCGAGTACCTGCTCATCGTCGGCACCTCGTCGTCCGAGTCGGCGCTGCCCCGCCTCATCGCCAAGATGGAGCACCTCGGCGTCGCGAAGCCCGTCGTCGGCATCACGGTGCCCACCGGCTACTCGTTCAACCTCGACGGCACGGCGATCTACCTCACGATGGCGTCGCTGTTCATCGCCACCGGGATGGGCATGCCGATGACGATCCCGGAGCAGATCGGCCTGCTGCTGTTCATGGTCATCGCCTCCAAGGGCGCCGCCGGCGTCACCGGCGCCGGGCTCGCGACCCTCGCGGGCGGCCTCTCGGCCTACCGCCCCGATCTGGTGGACGGGGTCGGCGTCATCGTCGGCATCGACCGCTTCATGTCCGAGGGCCGCGCGATCACGAACTTCACCGGCAACGCCGTGGCGACCGTGCTGATCGGCACCTGGACCAAGGAGTTCGACTCGGCACGGGCACGCACCGTGCTGGCCGGCGGCCTGCCCTTCGATGAGACGACGCTCGCGGGCTCGGATCACGACGGGATGTCGGCCGACGCGGATGCCGTCGGCACGCAGGGTCTCGAAGAGGCCGCGATCGCCGAGGCGGAGGCGAAGGAGGCACGGCTCGCCGAGCGCGTGGCAGCAACGCGCTGAGCCGGCACCGAGAGCCCGTCCGGACCCGACCGGACGGGCTCTTCCGCGCTATCGTGCGGGAGTGATGACTTCTCCGGCCGGCACCCCCGGCGCCGACATCCCCGATGCGAGGGGCCGCACGGGACTCCACCGCACCGGCCTCGATTTGACCGCCAACCCGCGGGTGAGGGTCAAGGAGGTCGAACTCGTCGCCGCCGCCTGGCACGTCCTCCGCCGCACGACGCTGGAGTACCAGGACGCGACGGGCGAGTGGTCCACCCAGACGCGCGAGACGTACGACCGCGGCAACGGCGCGACGGTGCTGCTCTACGACGCGGCCCGGCGCACGGTGCTGCTGACGCGTCAGTTCCGCTTTCCCGTCTACGTCAACGGCCACCCCGACGGGATGCTGATCGAGACGGCGGCCGGCCTGCTCGACGAGGATGACGCGGAGACGGCGATCCGGCGTGAGGCGGCCGAGGAGACCGGGGTGGAGATCGGCGCCCTCGAGCACGTGTACGACGTCTTCATGAGCCCCGGGTCGGTCACCGAGCGCCTGCATTTCTACGCGGCGCCCTTCACCGCGGACACGAGGCTGACCGAGGGGGGCGGGCTGGTCGACGAGGGCGAGGAGATCGACGTGCTCGACATCCCGTTCGACGAGGCCCTCGCGATGATCCGCGACGGCCGCATCTGCGACGCCAAGACGATCATGCTGCTGCACTGGGCGGCCCTGGAGGGGCCGTTCTCGGGACGGCGGAGTTCGGCGGGCGGGCGATGAGCCACCACGTCCGGGTGGTCTACTGCACCCAGTGCTCCTGGATGCTGCGCGCCGCCTGGGTCGCCCAGGAGCTGCTGAGCACCTTCCAGGACGAGCTCATGGGCGGCGGCGCCACGCTGGTTCCGGGCACGGGCGGCATCTTCGAGGTCTACGCGGACGATGAGCTCGTGTGGTCCCGCAAGGCCGACGGCGGCTTCCCCGACATCGTCGCCCTGAAGCGCCGCGTGCGGGACCGCATCGCACCGGAGCGAAAGCTGGGCCACGCAGACCGGGCGGCGGCCCCCGACGCCTGAGCGACGACGAGCAGAGGCCGCGGCATCCGGAGAGAGCTGAGCGGATTCCGCGGCCCGGGGGCTGGCAGCGCGATCAGGCGGTCGCGGCCTTGACCAGCTCGGTGACCTTCTTCTCGGTGACGGGAGTCCATGCGAGCAGGGCGAACGCGGTCGCCCACATGTCACCGTCGTCGAGGTGCGCGGGCGCCTCGAACCCGAGGGTCGAGTAGCGCGTGTTGAACTTCGAGGCCGGCTGGATGAAGACCACGATCTTGCCGTCGGCATTGGCGTACCCGGGCATGCCGTAGTAGGTCTTGGGAACGAGCTGGGGCGCCACCTCGGACACCACCTTGCGCAGCCCCTCCGCCAGGGCCTTGTCCTCGTCGGGCAGCTCGGCGACGGCCGCCGCGACCGCTTTCTCGCCGGCCTCGCGGTTCTTGCCCGCCTTCTCCTGCTCGCGCAGTTCCTTCGCGCGGGCCTTGACGGCGTCCCTCTCCTCCTGGGACATGCCTCCGGATGTCGCTGCCTTCGCCATCGCGTGCTCCTTCATCGCTTCGTCGTGGAGACCCCGGTCGTGCGGGATCGTTGCCAGGCTAGGGGTCGGGGCCTGGTCGGCGCTTCTCCGATCCTGACCGATCGTCGGGCGCAGGCATCCGGATGTTCCGCGACCGCAACCACGCCGACCCCCGCGCGCTCGCCCTCGATGGGCGACTTGCCTGCGAGGATAGCCGCGTGCAACCTCCCCATGAGCGCCCCGACCTCTCGCGGCTGATTCCCCTGATCATCGGCGCCACGGCGGCGATCGTCACGATCATCATCCTGTGGATCGTCATGTCGGTCCGCCGCGATCAGCCGTTCCCGATCGACATCTGGTGGGAGGAGCTCATGGTCTCGAACCGCACGGAGCCGGGTCTCGTCCTCGCGTGGATACCCGGGCACCTCGGCGGCCCCGTGCTCGCCATCGTGACCGGGCTGGTGGTGGTCGGGACGCTCCTGATCCTGCGATGGTGGTGGGCCGCCATCACCGTGGCCGCCACCCTGGTGCTGTGCATCGCGATCGCCGCGCCGCTCGCGAGGGTCGTGGGTCGCATCCGCCCCGAGGATTCACTCGCCGAGACGGTCCCGACATCCTTCCCTTCGGGGCACGTCGCGTTCGCCGCGGCGCTCACCACGGTGCTCGCCCTGCTGTTCCGGCACTGGATCTGGTGGGCCATCGCAGCGGTGTGGATCATCTGGATGGCCTGGAGCCGCACCTATCTCGCGGCGCACTGGCTGACCGACGTCATCGGCGGCATCTTCCTCGGAGTGGCGGTCGGCATCCTCGGGTGGGCGGTCGTGGAGACGATACGGCGGCGGCGAGCCGCGCGATCAGCGTCGGCCGGTGACGAGGTGCCCGCCGTCTGACGTCGGCCCGCCCGGCAGCGGGCGGTTCGAGCGCGCAGCCGGTGCGGGCGGTGCCCGCTTCAGAGAACGATGTCGTCGGTGGTGCTCAGCTCGCGCCACGCCGTGGGGGAGACCGCCGCCGGCACCGGCACGAGCACATCCGCCGACACGAGCGCGCCGAAGTCGATTCCGGCCAGCTCGCCGATCTCGCCGATCGGCGCCTGGAACGTGCGGAACCCGCCGAGCGAGGGCACGGCCCTCGGGGATCCGCCATCCAGCAGGTCGCTCTGATCGAGCACGAACCCGGCCGCGCGCAGCGCTCCGTCCGAGGTCCAGGCCGCGACCTTCCAGAAGCGCCGGGGAATCCGCACGCCTCGGTACATCGGGTCGCCGTCCGCGAGCACAGGCGCCGTGAACACCGAGACGAGCAGGTCCTGCGCATCCGCGAAGCCGAGCACGTGGTCCTCGAGCCCGACCCAGAGGTCCTCCCCCTGGTTGAACCGCCCGACCTGGGGCGCGGCATTGGTGTAGACGAAGGTCTGCTCCGTCGCGGCTCGCGCCGTCGCGGCATCCCCCCAGCCCGGATCGCGCCGGCGCACGAGGTGACCGCGGTCGAAGTCGTTGTCGCTGTAGAGCGCCGGCCCCGCCTGCGCGCTCGCAGGAACGCGCGGGTCCAGCTCCCACCGGCCCGTTCGCGGCAGGTCGAGCAGCGCAGCTCCGTCGATGTTGACCCCGGTCACGCTCGCAAGGCGGCGCTGCGTGTCGAGCAGCACGCTGAAGTGGAGGTACGCGAGCTCCCGGAGCCGGTCATCCGCGGTGGCGGAGGGACGGGGGAGGGGAACGGGGACGTCGAGGAACGAGGCGCTGTAGCCCGCCTCTTCGGCCCCGGTCACCCGCTCTTGCGACGGAACTCGCGCTTCGTCTGGACCGCTCCGTGCGTGCCGTGGACCGGCGAGTCCCCGTCGAGGTGCGCTTCGCCCTCGCGGTGCTTCGCGTTCTTCTTGTCGAGCGCCTCCTTGAACTTGCGCTTCTGTTCTTCGGCTGCCGCGTCCTGCGGCTTCTCGTCGGTGCTCATGCATCCCACCCTAGATCGATGCCTCGTCACCCCGCCAGACGCGGCCGATCGCGGCATCCGACGGGCGCGCTGGTAGGCTTGTGAAGGTTGCCCTCGGGCATCCGCTCAATTTCATAAGAGCCACTACGGAGCAGGCCGGCAGGATGCTGGTCCCCTGTGGTGGTCTCCCAGTCGCCGATCTCGCCATCGGCGGCTGGTGGACTTCCACTGGTGACCAGCGCAAGCGCATCGAACAGCCGTGCTGAAATCTGCCTGTTCCTGCTCCTTCGAACGAACTCGCGCGCCACACGGGCGGGCGGGGAGTGCCTCCCCGGTATGGGAGGACTCATCAAAGAGGCCCTCCCCGGGTAGGGGAGGACTCATCAAGCAAAGGAGATAGACCTCTTGGAAGGTCCTGAAATCACGTTCGCCGAAGCCGTTCTCGACAACGGCCGTTTCGGCACTCGCACGATCCGTTTCGAAACGGGTCGTCTCGCGCAGCAGGCGCAGGGCGCCGTCGCCGCGTACCTCGACGAGGAGACGATGCTCCTCTCGGCCACCAGCGCCGGAAAGCACCCCCGCGAAGGCTTCGACTTCTTCCCCCTGACGGTCGACGTCGAGGAGCGCTCGTACGCCGCCGGCAAGATCCCGGGCTCGTTCTTCCGCCGCGAGGGTCGGCCCTCGACCGAGGCCATCCTCGTCTGCCGCCTGATCGACCGCCCGCTGCGCCCGTCGTTCGTCGACGGCCTCCGCAACGAGGTCCAGATCGTCATCACGGTGCTCTCGATCGCTCCCGGTGAGTTCTACGACGCGCTCGCCATCAACGCGGCGTCGCTGTCGACGCAGATCTCCGGTCTGCCGTTCTCGGGCCCCATCGCGGGCGTGCGCCTCGCACTCATCCCCGGCCACGGCGACAACGCCGACCAGTGGATCGCCTTCCCGACCGTCACGCAGCTCGAAGAGGCCGTGTTCGACCTCATCGTCGCGGGTCGTGTCATCACGGATGCCGACGGCAACGAGGATGTCGCGATCATGATGGTCGAGGCCGAGGCCACCGAAGGCAGCTGGAACCTCATCAAGGGCGGCGCCACCAAGCCGAACGAGCAGGTCGTGGCCGAGGGCCTCGAGGCCTCGAAGCCCTTCATCAAGCAGCTCGTCGCCGCGCAGAGCACCGTCGCGAGCACCGCCGCCAAGGAGATCCAGGACTACCCGGTCTTCCTCCCGTACACGAAGGAGACCTACGACTTCGTCGCCGGTCGCGCCTACGACAAGCTCGTCCCGATCTACCAGATCGCCGACAAGCAGGAGCGGCAGAACGCGGATGACGCCGTCAAGGAGTCCGTCAAGGCCGAGCTGATCGCCGCCGTCGAGTCCGGTGAGCTTCCCGCCACCGCGACGCTGGAGTTCTCCGCTGCCTACAAGTCCGTGACGAAGATCATCGTGCGCGGCCGCATCCTCACCGAGGGCGTCCGCATCGACGGCCGCGGGCTGGCGGACATCCGCCCGCTCGACGCCGAGGTGCAGGTCATCCCGCGCGTGCACGGCTCCGCGATCTTCCAGCGCGGCGAGACCCAGATCCTGGGTGTCACCACGCTGAACATGCTCAAGATGGAGCAGCAGATCGACTCGCTGTCGCCCGTCACGCACAAGCGCTACATGCACCACTACAACTTCCCGCCCTACTCGACCGGTGAGACCGGTCGAGTGGGCAGCCCCAAGCGTCGCGAGATCGGGCACGGCTTCCTCGCCGAGCGCGCCCTCGTGCCGGTGCTGCCCAGCCGCGAGGAGTTCCCGTACGCGATCCGCCAGGTGTCCGAGGCTCTCGGCTCCAACGGCTCGACGTCGATGGGCTCGGTCTGCGCGTCCACCCTCTCGCTGCTCAACGCCGGTGTGCCGCTGCGCGCACCCGTCGCGGGCATCGCGATGGGCCTCGTCTCGGACCAGGTCGACGGCCAGACGCGCTACGCGGCGCTGACCGACATCCTCGGCGCCGAAGACGCCCTCGGCGACATGGACTTCAAGGTCGCCGGCACGAGCGAGTTCGTCACGGCGATCCAGCTCGACACGAAGCTCGACGGCATCCCCACCTCGGTGCTGACCGCTGCCCTCCAGCAGGCCCACGACGCCCGCCTGACGATCCTCGGCGTGCTGAACGCCGCGATCGACGGCCCGGACGAGATGGCGCCGACGGCTCCGCGCGTGATCAGCGTGCAGATCCCGGTCGACAAGATCGGCGAGCTGATCGGCCCCAAGGGCAAGACGATCAACGCCATCCAGGACGAGACCGGCGCGCAGATCTCCATCGAGGAGGACGGCACCGTCTACATCGGCGCGACCGACGGCCCCTCGGCCGAGGCCGCCCGCGCCCAGGTGAACGCGATCGCCAACCCGACGAACCCGGAGATCGGCGAGCAGTTCCTCGGAACCGTCGTCAAGATCGCCAC
>DASUQB010000052.1:0-21164 GCA_036280835.1 Microbacterium sp.
GTGAGAACAGCACTCCACAGTTCGCACGCAGCACTGCTGCGCCGAGGCCGCACCTGCGGCACGGAGTAACCCGGACTGTCGTCGGCCGGGGGCCATTCAACGTGATGGTCGCCGGGGCGGATTCGCCCCCACCATCGGCCCCTTGGACTCACAAACCCATCCGCACAGCATGTGCGGTGTCCAGAGCCGACCCTTCATTCTAGCGGATGCCTTCCGACGAGCCTGGGAGATGGCCTGGATGCCGGCATCCGCCCCCACCGGGGATGATTGCTGGATGGCGGACAGCGAAGCACACCCGATCACGGTCGCGATCGAGCGGCGGATCGATCCGGCCCGCGCGGCCGAGGCGACCGCGTGGATGCAGGCCGGCACCGATCTCGCGACGACGTTCGACGGCTTCCTCGGCTCGGGGTGGGTGCGGGCCGGCGAGAACAGCGACCTGTGGTTCATGCTCTACCGCTTCCGCGACATCCCCACCCTCGAGGCGTGGGAGGACTCGGGGGAGCGCACCTGGTGGCTCGAATCGGGCCGCGGATTCGCGAAGGAGGGGCGGGTCGAGCGCCGCACCGGGATCGAGGGCTGGTTCGACGCTCCGCTCGCCACAGACGTCGAGACCCGGATGCCGTCGGCCGACGGCGCGGGCTCCGATCCGGCGTCCCCCGCCATGCCCGCGACGGGCCCCATCACGCGCCCCATCCCCTCGGCGCCGGCCCGGTGGAAGCAGGCGGTCACGATCTGGCTGGGGTTCTTCCCCACCAACCTCCTGGCGTCGTGGCTGCTCGGATTCGTGCCGGGCTTCGCGGAGTGGCCGCTCGTCGCCCGCGTGCTGCTCACCACGGTGCTGCTGACTCCGGTGATGACGTACGCCGTGCTGCCGTGGGTGACGCGCGCCCTGCGACCGTGGCTGCAAAGGTCATCCTGACCGGGTGAGTCGCCCCCGGCATCCGCAGCCCTACACTGACGCCATGAGCGCAGAAGCCGCCAAGCGAAAAATGCCGTCTTCGACCCGCCCGGCGCGCACCGCGCACACCATCCGCGTCGAGTCCGCGGCGATCTACCTCGCCTTCATAGCCGGCGGGCTGGGCGCCGTCTACGGCTTCATCGTCTCGCTGGTCTCCGCGGGCGGGACCATCTTCGAGGGTCCGGGGTCGTTCGGCATCATGGCGTCGTTCGGCGCCGGTGTGGTGGCAGCCATCGCCGCGAGCATCGGCTACTGGCGCGCACGGCTGCGCCCGGGCGAGGAGTGGCGGCTCTCGCTGCCGGCCTGGAAGTACACGGTCAACACGATCTCGGTCGTGATCGCGCACACCGCCCTGGCATTCCTCGCCACGTACGCGACCTATCGGGTGCTGAGCCTCGGGTTCGTCGGACTGCCCGTCATCACCTTCTGGGCCGTCGTCCTCATGGCGGTGACGCTCGGTTTGACGGCGTACCTCGTCTTCCTGTCGGTGTCGCGGATGACGACGCAGCGGATGTCGACGCTCCTGATGACGTTCGTGGTGCTGGGCACCCTGACCTCCATGGTCACCACGCCGGACAAGGAGTGGTGGGAAGTCCACTTCAGCCAGCTGGGCACCTTCGACGACCTCTCGAGCTGGGTGTTCAACGGCACCCTGATCGCCGGCGGCCTGCTGGTCACATCCTTCGCGGTGTATATCGCCACCGACATGGACACCCTGCTGAAGAACGGGAGGCTGACCAATCCGCGGTCTTCGCGCATCGTGTCGAGCCTGTTCGTGGTGATGGGGATCATGCTCGCCTTCGTCGGCATCGTCCCCGTGGACGTCAACCTCCTGATCCACAACCTGGCGGCGACGGGCATGGCGATCATGTTCATGACGCTGCTCATCGCCGGTCCCAAACTGCTCGCCGGCATGCCCCGGACGTATTTCGTCTCCTCCTGGGCGTTCCTCGGCGCGACCGTTGCCACGGCCGTGCTCTTCGGCGTCGGCTACTTCGGGCTCACCGCCCTGGAGATCATCGTGTTCGCCCTGATCTTCGGCTGGATCGCGGTCTTCATCCGCTTCCTCGGCGTCACGGGTCAGAGGGACTGAAGCCGCCCGCACACGGCCGCGGGGCGGAAAACGCCAATCCACGGTACATTCGAGGGAGAACGCGCGCGCCGTACTGGGGAACAAGGTACACATGAGCGCTCACGATCTGGGGGGTGGGCGGCCGCGCCTGGGGGCCTCGCAGCGAGGGAGCGCTGCCTTGCTCCGCTCACCGAAAGGCCCACCCGCTCTCGTGGTGCACCTACCCGACTCCGCCTCACCCGTGGCTTCACGCGCGACTCCGCTTGCCGTGCTCTCCTCGCGGGTGTCGCCGATCCAGTTGGTGACCACGGCCGGAGCAGTCCTCGCGCTCGGCATCCTGGCGTCGATCGCGACGACCCCCGATCCTCTCTGGTGGCACCTGCACTTCAGCCGGCTCGGTACATTCCCGGTGCTCTCGAGCTACGTCTTCAACGGCACGGTCGTCGCCGCGAGCGCCCTGCTGGTGCTCTTCGCCGTTCGGCTCAGGGTCGAGATGGAGCGGCACGTGGGGACGGCCGCGCTCCTGAATCGCAGGGCCGCGATCGTCGTGCCCGCCCTCGTGGCGCTCATCGGCGTGCACCTCTCGCTCGTCGGGTTCGCTCCGCTCAACGTCAATCTGTTCGTGCACGAACGGGGGTCATCGGGGGCGGTCCTGGCTTTTGCGACCCTTCTCGGAACGGGGCGATGGATGCTGAAGGGCATCCACTCGCGGGTCGCCCGCACGACCCGGCGCATCGGAGTGTCGCTGACGACGTCCGGGACCCTCTTCGGCTTCGGGGTGATCAACCTGGCGGCCTTCGAGGTCATCGTCTTCACGCTCATGTTCGCGTGGCTCGTCACCGTGACACGCAGTCTCGGGCAGGGCGACGACGATGTGCAGCCGCAGGAGGAACGCCGCGCTCAGCGGGCGCGGCGGGCACCGACGACCCCGCGCACGCGCGTCATCGTCAGAGCGGGCGCCGTCATGCAGGCGAGCCGTCGCGCCGGGTTCGCCGCGTCTGCACCACGGGGGCTGCCGCGGGCAGTGCCATCGTCGCCACGGGTTCGCTCCGACCGCCGTCGGCGGCTGTCCGCCGCGCGTCCGGCCCGTCCGTTCCACGCCGTGCACGCCGCTCCCGCGCTCCCTCCACAAGGTTGTAGAGCGTCGGCAGCACGACGAGGGTCAGCACGGTCGATGAGATCAGACCGCCGATCACCACGATCGCGAGCGGCTGTGAGATGAACCCGCCGTGGCCCGTGATGCCGAGGGCCATCGGGGTGAGGGCGAAGATCGTCGCGAGGGCCGTCATCAGGATGGGACGCAGACGCCGTGCGGAGCCCGCCTCCACCGCGTCACGGACGAGCAGGCCCTTCTCGCGATACTGATTGACCAGGTCGACGAGCACGATCGCGTTCGTCACGACGATGCCGATCAGCATCAGCACGCCGATCAGCGACGCCACGCCGAGGGGCACGCCCGTGATGATCTGCAGCAGGATCGCGCCCGTGGCGGCGAACGGCACCGAGACGAGCAGCAGCAGCGGCTGTCGCAGCGACTTGAAGGTCGCCACCATCACGATGTAGACGATCAGGATGGCCGCGAGCAGCGCGAGCCCGAGCTGGGTGAACGCGTCCTGCTGGTCGCTCAGCACGCCGCCGATCTCAGCATCGGCCCCGGTCGGCAGATCGACGGTCTCGAGCGCCGCCGTCACCGTCGCCGACGCGGTCGTGAGGTTGTCGGTCGAGGGGGTCACCGTGACGGTCGAGATCCGCTGGCCGCGCTGGGTGGTGACGGATGTCGGGCCCACCGTCTCGTCCACATCGGCGATGTCGTCGAGCGGAATGGGGCCCCCGGCCGAGGGGATCTGCAGCTGACGGAGCTCGTCGAGCGTCGCGGGCGTCTGCGACGCCGCGAGGTAGACGGTCAGCGAAGAGGCGTCGATCTCGACGGTGCCGATCGACTGGGGCTGCATCGTGTTCGACACGAGCGCGCCCACGGCGACCTCGCTGAGGCCGAGCTGGGCGGCTGCGTCGGCGTCGACGACCACCGCGATGTAGGGCAGCGCATCGCTGAGGTTGCTCGACACCTGGCCGATGCCGTCGCCGCCGTCGAGGGAGTCCACGACGTCCTGCGTCGCGACCTCGAGGCTCTCCCGGTCGGGCGCCGACACGTTGATCTCGATGTCGGACGAGCCGGCGAAGCCGCCCCCGCCCGAGATCGTGATCGTCCCGGCGTCCTCGAGCTCCGACACCGCCTCCTGCACGTCTTCGCGGAGTGCGACCTGGTCGGCGTCCTCCGACGTCGTGATCGAGTACGTGATGCCGGCTCCGCCGCCCGTGAAGGCGTCCCGCAGCGCCGAGCCGCTCGATCCGATGGACACCTGCACGGTCTCGATGCCCTCGATGTCCTGCAGCACGGCCTCGACCTCGGCGGCCGCGGCATCCTCGGTCTCGAGGCTCGCGCCGGCGTCGAGGTTCTGCGTCATCGTCAGCGTGTTCTGGCCCGAGTCTCCGAGGAAGTTGGTCTTCATGAGGGGAGCGAGCGCGATCGTGCCGACCAGCACGAGTCCGGCGAAGAGGATCGTGACGACGGAGTGCTTGAGGGTCCAGCGCAGCACCGGCAGGTAGGCCTTCTGCAGGCGCGACGGCGGTGCCGCCGGGTCCTCCGGGTCGACCGCCGCGCCCTCCGCGTCGAGGATCGGCTTGCCGGGACGCAGGAACCAGTACGCGAGTACCGGCACGATCGTCAGCGAGACGAACAGCGAGGCCACCATGGCGATCGTCACGGTGAGGGCGAACGGGCGGAAGAGCTCGCCCGTCACGTCGCTCACGAACGCGATGGGGAGGAAGACCGCCACCGTCGTGATGGTCGAGGCCGACACCGCGGTCGCGACCTCCTTGACGGAGAGCAGGATCGACCGGAGCTTGTCGGCGTCGCCGACGTAGTGGCGCTTGATGTTCTCGATCACGACGATCGAGTCGTCGACGACGCGACCGATGGCGATCGTCAGCGCGCCGAGGGTCAGGATGTTGAGCGAGTATCCGAACGCCTGGATGCCGATGAAGGTGATGAGCACGCTCGTCGGGATCGAGATCGCCGTCACCAGCGTCGCGCGCACCGACATCAGGAAGATCAGGATGACGATCACGGCGAACAGAAGGCCGAGCATGCCCTCCTGGGCGAGCGCGTTGATCGACTCCTGGATGTAGGGGGCCTGGTCGAAGACGATCGTGAAGGTGGCGCCGCCGAGCGAGTCCTCGAGGTCGGGCAGCGCGGCGAGCACGGCGGTGGACACCTCGACGGTGTTGGCCGAGGGGAGCTTGGTGACCGCGATCGTGACGGCCGGCTCGCCGTCGACCCTCGAGATGGTGGTGACCGGGTCTGCCTCTTCGACGACCGCGGCCACATCGGCGATGGTCACGAGGCCCGCCTGGAACTGCTCGGGCCCGGAGGGCACCAGCGGAAGGGCCGAGATCGCCTCGAGGGAATCGATCTTCTGGCCGGTCTGCACGGTCAGGGTGCTCCCGTCCTCGGTGATCTCGCCGCCGGGGAAGAGGATGCCGTTCTGGTCGAGGGCGTCGCGGATGGCCTGCTGGGTGTAGCCCGCCTCGGCGAGCGCCGCCTGGTCGGGCGTGATCGTGATGCGCTGCCCGATGCCGCCGACGATCGAGGCGGCGTTCACGCCGTCGATGTCCTCGAGTTCGGGGATCACCGATCGCTCGAGCTGCGCCTGGATCGTCTGCTGGTCTTCGTAGCCGGTGACGGCGAGCTGGATGACGGGGAAGTCGTCGATGGATGCTGAGAGCACCTGCGGCTCGACGCTTTCGGGAAGCTCACCCGAGATGCGGTTGATCGCCTGGTTCAGCTTCTGCTCCGCCGTGGCGAGATCGGTGCCGTATGTGAAAGACGCCTGGATGATCGACGCATTCGTCGTGCTCGTCGCCGTCGTCGACTCCAGGCCTGGCACGCCCTGGATCGCCGACTCGATCGGCGTCGAGACGTCGTTGTTCACGACCTCGGGGGAGGCACCGGGGTACGCGGACACGATCGCGAGCTGCGGGAACTCGATCGAGGGGATCAGCTCCTGCTTCAGGTTCGTGAGGGCGAGGCCCCCGAACACGGCTGCGACGATCGTGATGAGGGCGATGAGCGCTCGGTTCTTGAGGCTCAGGACGGCGAGTTTCGACACGGGGGGCTCTCGGTGAAGAAGTGGATGACGGCGGCGAGGCGCACCGTCGATACGGTGCTGTATCCAATCCATCCCAGTATTCCACGGCTGGGATACGTGAACCTGTGCGGTTGCCCCGTCTGCGGGCGCTAAAGCGCACGCCCGAGGGCCATGCCGAGCGCCGCCAGCGCGACGGCGGCCACGAGCTGGGCGCCGCCGTGCAGGAGTGCCGAACGGTACTGGCGCCGGCTCAGCGCGAGCGCCACCTCGACGGTGACCGCGCTGAAGGTCGTGTATCCGCCGAGCAGGCCGACGCCCAGCACCGCGAGCCACGGAGCCGAGATGAGCGACGAGTGCCCGAGCCCCGCGAGCACCCCGATCAGAAGCGAGCCGCTGAGGTTCACGACGGTGATCCCCCAGGGATAGGTGTCCGCGGTGCGCGCGGACACCGCGCGGTCGAGCAGGAATCGCAGCGCCGCGCCGACGCCGCCGGCCACTGCGACGCCGAGGAACAGGGCGGGGGTCATGCGCGGTGGCTTCCCGCGAGGGGCAGGCCGCCGAGGCGGAGCCCCAGCGCCGCGGCCCCGACTCCCCCGACGACGCTGAAGGCGGCGTAGCAGGCGGCGAGGGCCGCGTCGGTGCCCCACAGCGCCGCCGTGTCGCCGGCCAGGGCGCTGTAGGTCGTGAAGCCGCCGAGCACTCCCGCGCCGAGCAGCGCCCGGTTCGCCGCCGCGCGCTCGCCGCGCGACCGCCGGGCCAGCACGGCGTAGAGGACGCCGAGCAGCAGGGATCCGACCACGTTCACCCCGAGCACCGCGAGCGGAACGCCCCCTGCGGCCGGCCACAGCAGAACCGCGCCCTGGCGCGCCGCCGTGCCTACGGCGCCGCCGACCGCCACCAGCCCGACGTGGCTCCAGCGGAGCGGGGTGGCCGGGTTCATCCCTCCACGCTAGCGGTGGGGTCCGCCGGCCCCCGAGAGGGCCGGGGGGAACCGCGACGTCACGACAGCAGGCGACGCAGCGCTGCCTCCGGCGACCCGCGCAGATCCATCGTCTCGCCCCGCTCGTAACGCCCGAACACTCCGGGGTGGATGTAGCTGCGACGCGCGACGGCCACGGTGTTGCCCAGGGCCTCCGCGGTGGCCTGCACCGCGAGCCGTTCGGCCTCCTCCCGCTCTTTCGCGCTCGAGACCGGGCCGACCCTGGCGAGCGCCTCCGCGGCGAGGACGGTACCGCGCAGCGTCCGGAAATCCTTGGCCGTGAAGAGACCGCCGGTCAGCGCGCGCACGTGGTCGTTGACCTCGCCCGTGCTGAGCGACACGCGCCGCCGGCCGCGGCGGTACGACAGGAGCGGCGCCCGCGGCTTGCCGGCCGCCATCTCGCCGATGGCCGCCGCGAGGTCGGGATCGTCGACCGTGAGCAGCGCCCGCTTCCCGCTCTTTGCCGGGAAGGTGAGCGTCACGACCGAGCCGTCGACCGTCGCATCGCCCCGGCGCAGGGTCGTGAGGCCCCTGCTCCCGTTGGCTTCGAGGTAGCGCGGCGACCCGACGCGCGGAGCAGCCTGGTCGAGCAGCCGGAACGCGGCCGCCAGCACCCGCTCACGCGACAGTCCCTCGCCCCGGAGGTCGGCGGTCACCCGGGCGCGGGCGCGAGGGAGCGCGTCGGCGAGCAGCAGCACGCGAGCGTACTTGCCCTTGTCGCGCCTGGCGGCCCAGTCCGGGTGGTAGATGTACTGCTTGCGGCCCTTCTGGTCGGTGCCGACCGCCTGGATGTGACCATCGGGGCGCTCCGAGATCCAGACCTGCTCCCATGCGGGCGGGATGACGAGGGCGCGGGCGCGGGCGACGTCCCGCTTCTTCGCCGGCTTGCCCTTGCGGTCGATGTAGCGAAAGCCTGCTCCCGCGCGCACGCGGCGGATCCCCGGATCTTCGAAGGGGGTGACCCTGGCGAGTTTGGCGGCCACCTCAGTGCGTGCGCAGCATCGGGATGAGCTGCTCCTCGTAGAGCTCGGTGGACTTCACGCTGCTCGATCCTCGTCCTTGGGGCATGACGCCCTCCCTTCGTTCCCGGAGTGCCGAGACAGTGCCGATCAGAACCCCTTGCCGCCCGTGACGGGCAGCACGGCGCCCGAGACGTACGAGGCGGCCTCGCTCGCAAGGTACACGTAGGCGCCGGCGAGCTCGGCCGGCTGGCCGGGTCGGCCGAGCGGCGTGTCCTTGCCGAACGACGCGAGCTTCTCCTCGTCCCAGCCCGTGGCGGGGATGAGCGGCGTCCAGATGGGGCCGGGCGCCACGGCGTTGACGCGGATGCCCCGGGGCCCGAGTTCGGTCGCGAGGGCCTGCACGAACGCCACCTGGGCGGCCTTCGTCATCGCGTAGTCGATGAGGGAGTCCGAGGGAGAGGAGGCCTGGACCGAGGAGGTCACGATGATGGACGACCCCGGCTCCATGTGCGGAACGGCCGCACGGGCCGTGAAGATCTGCGCGTAGAGGTTCGTGCGGAAGACGCGGTCGAACTCCTCGGTGGCCAGGCTCTCGATGCCCTTCCGATCGCGCTGGTACGCCGCGTTCAGGACCAGCAGATCGAGTCCCCCGAACTCCTGCACCGTCTTCTCGACGATCTCCGCGCAGTACGCCTCGTCGCGCAGGTCGCCCGGCAGCGTCAGGGCCTTCGCCCCGCTCTCGGTGATCCACCGGACCGTGTCGTCGGCATCCTCCTGCTCCTCGGGAAGGTGGCTGATCGCGACATCCGCCCCCTCACGCGCATATGCGATCGCCACCGCGCGGCCGATGCCGGAATCGCCGCCCGTGATCAGCGAGCGGCGTCCGCTCAGTCGGAGGGAGCCGTGATAGGTCCGCTCGCCGTGATCGGGCGTCGGCGTGGTCTCATCGGTGATGCCCGGCTGATCCTGCTCCTGTGCCGGAAAGTCGCCTTGCGGGTACTTCGTGGTCGGGTCGGTGAGGGCGTCGTGGGACACGCGTTCTCCTTGATCGGCGGGCGTTCGTGGTCGTTCCTCGACGCTATGAGACGGAGGTGGCCGAGTCAGGGGGCTTGACAACCCCGGCGCCCACGGCCGGCCGGCGGACTTACCACCGGCGAGTCGGCACCGTCAAGCCCCTGCGGGGTGTCGAAGTGGGACGCCTAACGTTGAGTCGTGCCCATCGGCACCGACCCGTGCGCCCCAGCGGGAAGCAATGAGACGGAGACACCCTCCATGAACATCCTCGCCCTCATCATCATCATCGTCGCCGTGGTCCTCCTCATCACCGGAGGCTTCGTGCAGTCCCTGCAGTTCCTCCTGTGGATCGGACTGATCCTGGCGGCGATCGCCGTTGTCCTTTTCCTCGTTCGAGCCCTTGGGGGCCGCAACAAGGTCTAGGCAGCTCCCCGGAGGCTCCCGCTCGGGTGTGGGACCTTCTCAGGGGACGACGACGGATGCCGCGGTCCGGGGGGCCCACGGCATCCGTCGTCTCTTTTCTTTTCGCGGGTCGCGCGTCAGAGGTTGGCCTCCGCGTACACGCGCAGTGCGTCGCGCACGAACGCCGCACCCTCGTCACCGCCGTAGTTCGCGCCGAAGCGCGGATCGGCGGCGTACATCTCACCGAGACCGATCACGTACGCCTTGACGTTCTCGGGGTCGGTCGCCGGCGTGCCGGGGATGGCGGTCAGCCACTCCACGTGCCGCCGGGCGAGCGCCTGCGCCTGTGCGCCCTCCGGGGGCGCGCCGCTCTCGGCGGCCGCGATCCACTCGCGCCCCAGATCCGCGGTGCTCTTCTTCCACTCCGCCTTCTCTTCGGCGGTCATGCCGCGCCACCAGCGGTCGCTGTCGGCGTAGGCCTTCTTGCCCCAGCGCTCCTCCACCTCGTCCTTGTACTGCGTGTGGTCGAAGCCGTCGAACATGTTCTCTGCCATAAGTCGTTCACCTCCTCTCAATGCCTGAATGGTCGATTCCACCGACGCGATCTGGCGTGCCAGCCGGTCCTGCTCCTGACGCAGCCACGCGAGGTGGCCGGTCAGCGCGTCTTCCTGGGTGTGCTCGCGCTCGAGCACCTCCGCGATCTGCGGCAGTCCCAGCCCGAGCTCGCGCAGCAGCAGGATCCGCTGCAGCCGTACCAGCGACGCCTCGTCGTAGTGCCGGTAGCCGTTGCCGCCGATCGACGACGGCGCGAGCAGCCCGATGTCGTCGTAGTGGCGCAGGGTGCGGCTCGTCGTGCCGGCGAGCTTCGCGATCTGCTGGATGGACCATTCCATAAGGGCTTCCTCTCTGCTCGGAACGCTTCACACGCTATTGGTTGACGCAACGTCAAGGTCAAATCCGTCCTCGGAGCTTTCCCAGCAACGGTCCTGGTGGAAACGCGATATATCGTGTTATCTTTGCCAGACGCGATATATCGCGTCCTTACAACCAGGAGCAACCATGTCACTCGAGAAGTGGATCATCCACCCGGGCGAGACGCGCGTCATCGACATCGAGGCCGTCCGCAAATTGAAGGTCGGCCTCATCGGCGGCCAGATCGACGTCGTCGCGCACGACGAGCCAGGCGCCCGCATCGAGGTGCACGGCGTCACCATCAAGGACCTGCGCATCGAGGTCACCGGCGACGTCGTCGAGATCGATCACCCGCAGCTGCGCTGGGACAACTTCCTCGAGGTGTTCCGCAACTTCGGCAACAGCGGCCCGAAGGCCGAGATCAGCGTGGCCGTGCCGCGCAGCGTCGCTCTCACCCTGGGGGTCGTGAGCGCCAGCGCGCTCGTCGCCGGGCTCGAGAACGACGCGCGGCTCAACACCGTGTCGGGCGACATCATCGTCGACGGCCTGAAGGGCGACCTGACCGTCAACGCCGTCTCCGGCGACGTGCAGGTGCGCGAGCTCGAAGGCGCGTTCAGCGCCAACAGCGTCTCCGGCGACGTCGCGGTGACCGGCACGGTGCGCAAGGCGACCGTAGACACGGTCTCGGGCAACATCGTCGTCGACTCCACCGGCCCGATCAGCGCCATCGGTCTCAACTCCGTGAGCGGCAACGCCACCATCCGGCTCGACGACGGGCACCCTGCCAACTTCGCGGCTCGCACCGTGAGCGGTCGCGTGCAGATCGACGGCGTCGTGCGCTCGAATTCGCGTCCGACCAACTACCAGGGCTCGGTGGGCGAGCTGAGCGGATCGTTCGTCGACGTGCGCAGCAACGCCGTCTCGGGCGACCTCACCGTCCTCCGCCGCGGCGGCGCTCCGGCAGCATCGGCCGCCCCCCGCCAGGAGGCCTTCGGCGAGAGCCAGGGCGCCGGCAGCATCGGCAGTGCCGGCGGTACCGGAAGTGTCGGCAGCGGCAGCACCACCGGCGCATCCGGCGACGGCTTCGGCCAGGACGTCGGCACGGACTTCGGCAAGGAGACCCACTCATGACCCCGGTCTTCTCGCACGGCGACCTGCGCCTCTACCTGCTGAGCCTGCTCGATGAAGGCCCACGGCACGGCTACGACATCATGCAGGCGCTCTCCGACCGCACCGGCGGCACCTACACCGCCAGCGCCGGCACCATCTACCCGCGCCTCGCCAAGCTGGAGGAGGAGGGTCTGGTGACCAAGTCGGTCGACGGCCGCAAGACGGTGTACGAGATCACCGAGGCGGGCCGGGCGGAGGTGGCGTCGCGCGCAGGCGACCTCGAGGGCATCGAGGCGGGTCTCGCCGACTCGGTGCGCCTGATCGCCGACGAGGTGCGCGGAAGCGTCCGCGAGGCGATGAAGAGCTTGCGGGCCGACCTCGCCGCGGCGAGCAAGGAGGAGCGGGCCGAGGCGCGGTCAGCGCCGAGCGCGCCCACACCGCAGGATGACGCGCGCGTGACGAGCCGCGAGCAGCTGCACCGGGCGGATGCCGCGATCAACGAGTTCCGCGCCGGCGTGCGCAGCGACCTGCGCTCGCACGTGGCGCGGGGCGGATCGCTCGAGGCATCCCTCGTCGACACGCTCGCGTCGGCGCTCGAGTCCGCGGCCGCCGCGCTCCGCGGCAGCCTGAAGGGCTGATCCGGGGGCTACTCGTCCCAGATCGGCTGATCGTCCGGCACGGGCTCACCGAGCGGCACCACGAGGATGTTGTGGCGCTGCCGGTGGGCCAGCCGGGCGGCCACCGAGCCGGTGAAGAACTCCCGGATCGACTCGCCGATCCCCCGGCGCCGCGTGCCCACCACGATCAGCCGGGCGTCGATGCGATCGGCGAGCTGCTTTATCGCGAGCGCGGGATCGCCGACGAGCTGTCGGGCCGTCCACTTCACGTCGGCCCCCGCGAGGGTCTCCTTCACCATGCTCGTCACCGCGGTGAAGTCGCTCACGCCCGGGTCGATGCTGACGTCGATCGGGGCGGAGTGCACGTAGCCGTCGGGATCCTCGTACGTGACGAAACGGGTGACGTCGACGTGGACCACCACCAGATAGGTGCCGTGGAGCCGCGCGTACCGCGCGCCTTCCTTCAGCACGCGGAGGGACTGACCCGGCACCACGCCGACGATGACGGCCCCGTGCAGGGTGGCGTCATCGACGTCGGCGCCGGCGATCTGCGCCGGTTCGGCGTCCTCGTCCGAGGGCGATGCGGGAGAAACGTTCGACATGCTGGACGACCCCTTTCACGGCACCCGGAACCGCTCTGTCACGGGCGCGCACAGCGCTGAGCGGCATACCCCGCGTGCTATTCTGAATGCTACTCTTTCCGGCCCCGAGCCGGTTTCGTGAATGCGTCGGGCGCGTTGAATGCCCGCAGCTCAACTCGTGAGGGGGGTCTCGCATGGGGCGTGGCCGTCAGAAGGCGAAGCACACCAAGATCGCGCGTGAGCTCAAGTCGTACAGCCCGAGTGTGAACTACTCGGCGTTGGAGAAGGAGCTTCACCCCGAGGGCGAAGATCTGTACGTCGACAAGTGGGCCGACGACTACTCCGGCGAGTACGAGGACGAGAAGGCCTAGGCCCTCCGCCGTTCGCCGTTCGCCGACGTCCCTGAGGGGCGTCGTTTCGCGTGATCTCCCGCAGCAGCCCGCTCGGGCGGTCGGCGGTCGGGGTGCCCGCGGCGCGCGGTCAGCGGGCCTGCGCCCCGTGAGCCCGTTCCGCGCGGTCCCACTGCGCCTGCGCCTGCCGGCGCGCCCGGCGGGCCTTGAACCACGTCCAGAACCGCTCGAGCGACCTCTTCAGCCAGGCGGCGACGCGCCTCGCCCAGTGGAACTCGGTGCCGAGGATCGCGAGGCCGAGGAAGACGACGAGCCAGCCGGGACCGGGCAGCGGGACGAGCAGGAGGCCGACGAGCGCCAGAGCGCCGCCCAGCACGCCGACGACGATGCGGTAGCCCCGTTCCAGCGCGGGATGCTGCGACATCCGCGCGCGCAGTCGGCGCAGCGCCCGACGGATCGGACGATCGGGGCGCTCGGCGACGGCGATGTCTCCGCGGATGCTGCGCTCGAGTTCGGTGTCCGCGGGGTGCTGCGTCGGGGCCTCGTGGGTCATGGGCGTCACGCTAACACGATATATCGCGAGACTGCTGGGAGTGTTCCGCGACGAAGCCGCCGACGGCCCCCCCCTCGCGGGGACGCGGCTGCCTCAGCGGCGCAGGTCCTGTTCGACCGGGCGCCGCCGGGCCGCCACCAGCCCCGCCAGCGCCGCGATCGGCGCGGTGCACAGAAGCGCCCACAGCGGAACGGTCCACGCGCCGGTCAGCTGCACGAGGGCGCCGATGCCGATCGGGAAGACAGCGGCGATGGCGTAACCCGCGCCCTGCACGAAGCCGCTGAGCGAGACGGATGCCTCGTGCGAGCGGGTGCGCAGATTCACGAGCACGAGAGCCAGCGGGAAGAGCGCCTGGCTCAGCGCGATGAGCAGGATCCACAGCCACGGCGCGGCGGCGGGCGCGAAGATCAGTCCGATGTAGCCGAGGGCGAGGCCGGTCGTCGCGATCCCGACGATCGTCTTGACGATGCCCAGGCGGGCGGTGAGCAGCGGGACGAACAGCGAGAGCGGCAGCCCCACGATCGCGAAGAGCGACAGCAGCGCCCCGGCCTCGCGCGCCGGCACTCCGGCGGCCTCGACGAGCATCGTCGGCGCCCAGGCGAACATCGTGTACGCCGTGATGCTCGACGTCGTGAAGAGCACGACGATCGCCCACGCCATGGGCGAGGACCACAGGCGCCTGACCGCGGGCCCGGTGGAAGGCGCGTGCACCTCGTCGGCGCGCCCGGCCCGCGCGCGGAGCAGCAGCGCCACCCAGGGGATCACGGCCATCGCGGCGAGCACGCCCCACTGCGCGAGGGCCCACCGCCATCCCGCGGCGTCGGCGACGGGGATGGCGACGAGCGGCGGCAGGAAGGTGCTGACGGCAATCGCCGTCATGTACATCGTCGTGACGAGCCCGATGCGGTCGGGGAAGTACTTCTTGACCAGCGGCGGCAGCACGACGTTGCCGACGGCCACCCCGGCGAAGATGGCGACCGTGGCGGCGAGCAGGGTGCCGGCGTTCGACGCGGCGCCCCGGAGCACGAGCGACACCGACAGCACGACGATCGCGATGACGAGCAGCCGCTCAAGCCCCAGCCGTCGTGAGAGCAGAGGCGTGAGCACGCCGAAGATCGCGAAGCACACGGGCGGCGCGCTGCCGAGCAGCCCCAGCACCACCGGCGAGATGGCGACGTCCTCCTGGATGCGCTCGACGAGCGGCGACAGCGAGGCGACGGCGCTGCGCAGGTTGAGCGCGACGAGCAGGATGCCGGTGAGCGCCAGCGCCCGCCCGCGCCACAGGGGGCGCGTGCTGCTGGGGATGGTCATCGGGCCACCGACGAGGGTGCCGGCGGCGTCACGACTCCTGGGTACCCTCGACCCAGGCCAAGTACTCCTCGGAGACGGTGCCCGTGACATAACGGCCGTCGAAGCAGCTCATGTCGAGGTCGGTGACGTCCGAGCCCTCGAGGATCGCGTCGCGCAGGTCGTCGACCTCCTGGTAGACGAGATAGTCGGCGCCGAGCGCCTCCGCGATCTCCGGGATCGTGCGGTTGTGGGCCACGAGCTCGTGACGCGAGGGCATGTTGATGCCGTAGACGTGCGGGAAGCGCACGGGCGGCGCCGCCGAGGCGAACGTGACCGTCTTGGCCCCGGCATCCCTCGCCATCTGGATGATCTGCTGGCTCGTGGTGCCGCGCACGATGGAGTCGTCGATCAGCAGCACGTTCTTGCCCTTGAACTCGCTCGACATGGCGTTGAGCTTCTGCCGCACGCTCTTCTTGCGCACCGCCTGCCCGGGCATGATGAACGTCCGGCCGATGTAGCGGTTCTTGTAGAAGCCCTCGCGGTACTCGATGCCGAGCTTGCGCGCGACCTGCATCGCCGCCGGCCGGGAGGAGTCGGGGATCGGCATGACGACGTCGATCGCGCCCGGAGGGGTGTACTTCTCGATCGTGTCGGCGAGCCGCTCGCCGAGCCGCAGCCGCGCCTCGTAGACCGAGATGCCGTTCATCTCGGAGTCCGGCCGGGCGAGGTACACGTACTCGAACGAGCACGGCACCAGCTGCGGATCGGCGGCGCACTGGTGGGTGTGCAGCTTGCCGTCGACGGTGATGAACACGGCCTCGCCGGGCATCACGTCGCGCACGACCTCGTAGTCGCCGTTCTCGAGCACGAGCGACTCGGAGGCGACCATCCAGTCGTAGCCGCCCACCTCGTTCTTGCGGGTGCCGAGGATGAGCGGGCGGATGCCGAACGGGTCGCGGAACGCCAGCAGCCCGTAGCCGGAGATCAGCGCGATCGCGGCGTACGAGCCCTCGACGCGCTCGTGCACGCGGGCGACGGCCTCGAACACGGTCTCGGGCTCGAGGTCGATCCCCGAGATGGAGGCCTGCAGCTCGTTGGCCAGGACGTTCACCAGCAGCTCGGTGTCCGAGCTGGTGTTGAGATGCCGGCGGTCCTTGTGGAAGAGCTCGTCAGTGAGTTCGCGCGTGTTCGTGAGATTGCCGTTGTGCACGAGCACGATGCCGTACGGGGCGTTGACGTAGAAGGGCTGGGCCTCTTCCTCGTTGCCCGCGTTGCCCTGCGTCGCGTACCGCACGTGGCCGAGGCCGATGTTGCCGAGAAGGGCGCGCATGTCGCGCGTGCGAAAGGCCTCGCGCACCATGCCGCGCGCCTTCGCCAGGTGGAAGATGCCGTTGCGCTCGGCGGTGGCGATGCCGGTGGAGTCCTGCCCCCGGTGCTGGAGGAGGAGGAGGGAGTCGTAGATCTCCTGGTTGACCGGGCCGTCCCCGACCATTCCGACGATGCCGCACATGGGTGTCTAGTTCGCTCCGTCTCGGGGGGCACTGCCGCGGGGCGCACCGGCTTGGCGGGCACCGTCTTTATAGGAGCCCACGAGGCGCACGGCCCCGCCGTCGACGCCCTTCGCGCCCTGCTCGAACTCCCCGGCGGGCCGGGCGCCGGTGCGCACGGTGCCGACCTGCCACGCGGCGATGCCGTCCTGCGCGAGGGCGGATGCCGCGGCCTCCGCGCGGTCGGCGGAAACGACGACGAGGAACCCGATGCCGAGATTCCAGGTGCCTTCGCTCGACTCGAGTGTCGTGCCCGCGACATCCGAGAGCACTTGGAAGACCGGGCTCGGCGACCAGGTCGACCGGTCGACCTCGGCCCACGTGTCCTTCGGCAGCACGCGCGCGAGGTTGGCGGCGATGCCGCCGCCCGTGACGTGGCTGAGCGCGTGCACGCCGCCGGCGACCGCCGGGTCGGAGATCAGGCGCAGAAGCGGGGCCGTGTAAAGCCGAGTGGGCTCGAGCAGCGCCTCACCCCAGGTGGTGCCGAAGTCGGCGGCGTGGTCGCCGTACTGGATGCCGGCGCGGGTCACGATGTGGCGCACCAGCGAGTAGCCGTTGGAGTGCAGGCCGCTCGAGGCGAGGGCGAGGATCGCGTCGCCCGGCTCGACGCGGTGCGCCCCGAGCAGGGCGTCGGCCTCGACCACCCCGGTCGCGGCGCCGGCCATGTCGTAGTCGTTCGGGCCGAGCAGCCCGGGGTGCTCGGCGGTCTCCCCGCCGACGAGCGCGGTGCCGGTCTCGCGGCAGGCGTCGGCGATGCCCCGCACGATGTCGGCGATGCGCTCGGGCACGACCTTGCCGCACGCGATGTAGTCGGTCATGAACAGCGGACGGGCCCCCACGACCACGATGTCGTCCACGACCATGCCCACGAGGTCCTGCCCGACGGTGTCGTGCTTGTCGATCGCCTGGGCGATCGCCACCTTCGTGCCGACCCCGTCGGTGCTCGTGGCCAGCAACGGGCGGCGGTAGGCGCGCAGCGCGCTCGCGTCGAACATGCCGGCGAAGCCGCCGACGCCGCCCTGCACCTCGGGCCCGTGGGTCGAGCGCACCGCGGACTTCATGAGCTCGACCGCGAGGTCGCCGGCCGCCGTGTCGACGCCCGCATCGGCGTAGGTGGAACGGCGCGCGCCCGATGCCGGCGACGAAGGAACGTCGGGCGAATCGGAGAGCGGGGAAGAGGATGCGTGGGTGTCAGGTGCCACCCGCTCAGCCTACCCGTCGCTCCTGGGTCGCCGACCCGCGACCATGTGGGCGAGCAGTCGTAGAATCTGATCATGACGGGCAGCGCGCCGGAGTGGCTGATTCGCGAGGACGCGAGTCAGGCCGTCCTGCTTGCCCTCTACCTGCGCCAGGTGCTCGGCATCCGCTCGCCGGAAGAGCTGCCCCACCTGCGCGGCATCCCTTCACGGGTGAACGATCGCGCAGAGGACGCGCAGGCGCTGCTCGAGCGCCAGTGGCGGGAGTTCTGGGCGATGACCGTCGAGCCCCAGGCGCACCCGTCATCCGTTCCACTCGAGCTGGTCGACGGCTTCGAGACGCTGATCGCGCTGCCGCAGGAGGGCTCGGAGCTGCTGCGCGACGCGATCACCCCGCACGCTCCCGAGGCGCTGGCCTACGCGCAATCGGTCAATGCCCGCTACACGCGCGACGCCGCGGCGAAGCCCGGGGTGTCGTATCGCGCATACGCGAGCGCGATCGCCGTGCATGAGCGCCAGGTCGGCCGGCGGGCGCACTCGTTCGAGCTCAACGTGCAGGTGCTGCCGCTGTCGCAGCGCGGCGTCTGGTGGATCGGATCGCTCACGATCGCCGTCACCGACGGCCTGCGGGGGGATGTCGTGGCCTTCGACGCCGCGATCCACCCGATCATCGCCGAGCTCGCGTAGGCGCGGCGGCGGGGCGGCGCAGCGCGTGGCGGGGCGGCGCGGCGCGGCGCAGCCCAGCGCGGCGCAGCGCGGCAGGCCGCGGGGGCCGAACGCGTCCGCGTCCAGCGCGGACCGTCCGTGCCCAGGGCGTCGAACCCCATACGGCCGCGGACCGCGGGTGGCTCTCGCGTCTACGGGCGCGGAGCGTCCGGCGGGGTCGTCGAGGGGCGCGGCGCCTGATCCGGGGTGCCGAGGGAGGTCGGGGGATCGACCTGGTTCAGCACCATGGGCTCGGGCTCCACGTCGTCCTCGAGCTGCACGGTCTCGTGGTCGACGACGACCGACCGGCTGCGGCGGCCGATGGTGCGGTCGATCACGAGGGCGACGATCCCGCCGATGAGCACGCCGACGGTGCCCAGCACGAGCGCCAGGAACCCGAACACCTGCCCCTGCGAGTAGCTGACGTTGGTCAGCTCGCTCGGCGTGCGCGTGCCGTTGTAGACGAACGTCAGGATCAGCGCGGCCAGCACCCCGACGATCGCCCCGACGACGAGGAAGGCGCCGTAGCGCGGCGCTCGGCGCACGCGGCCGCCGACGATCTCTTCGTTGGTCGTCGGGTGCTGAGCGGGGTTGGACATGCCCCTATTCTCCCACCGCCGGCGCCGCTCGGACCCGGCGATCTGCGTGCCATCACCGCTTCTTGGGAGGGGCCGGATGACGGGGTCAGGGGCGCAGCGGGAGGAGCTCGGAGACGTCGGCGCGCACCCCGGAGGCGGCGATGCGACCGGCGGCCGCGGCATCCGCCCACGACTCGGCCCCCGTCGCCAGCGCGATCCACGTCGCGGCGTCGGTCTCGACCACATTCGGTGGCGTGCCCCGCGTGTGCCGCGGCCCCTGCACGACCTGCACGGCGCCGAATGGCGGCACCCGCACCTCGACGCTGTTGCCGGGCGCCTTCTCGACGAGCAGCTGCAGCAGGTAGCGCACCGCCGTCGCGAGGTCGGTGCGCGCCGGCCGGGCGTCGCCGGTCGCGGCGGCCTCGACGGCCGCGAGCGCCGCGCGACCGTCGTCGATGTCGATCTTCTTCGGCATCCACCCACGGTACGCCCGCCCGCCCACATCCGCCCGGGCGGCCCATCGGCACGGACCGTGCTCCCGCGCCCGTCGGGTATTGCCTGCCTCGACGCACGACACGGGCCGAAGTCGGCCGGAAGCTAGGCTTGCCGGGTGAGAATCCTGGTCCTCGGTTCCGGTGCCCGCGAGCACGCCATCATCCTGGCCCTCCGCGGGGAGGACGCTCGGCACGAGATCTTCGCGGCCCCCGGCAACGCCGGGATCGCCCGGGACGCCGAGATCGTCGACCTGGACCCCCTCGACCCCGTCGCCGTCACGAACCATGCCAACGAGGCATCCATCGATCTGGTGGTCATCGGCCCGGAGGCGCCCCTCGTCGCCGGCGTCGCCGACGCGCTGCGAGAGCGGGGCATCCCGGTCTTCGGCCCCGGTCGTGCGGCCGCACAGCTCGAAGGCTCGAAGGCCTTCGCGAAGCGCGTCATGGATGCGGCGGGAGTGCCCACCGGCCGCGCCGTGCACGCGTACACCCGTCAGCAGGTCGAGGCGGCGCTCGACGACTTCGGCGCCCCGCACGTGGTGAAGGCCGACGGCCTCGCCGCCGGCAAGGGCGTGATCGTCACCGACGACCGCGAGGCGGCGCTCGCGCACGCCGAGACGTACCTGCCGTCGGGCTCGGTGCTGATCGAGGAGTTCCTCGCCGGACCGGAGGTCTCGCTCTTCTTCATCAGCGACGGCGACACGGTGCGCGCGCTCTCGCCGGCGCAGGACTTCAAGCGCGCCCTCGACGGCGACGAGGGCCCGAACACCGGCGGGATGGGCGCGTACTCGCCGCTGCCCTGGCTGACCGAGCGGTTCGGCGGCGAAGACGCCTTCGTCGAACTCGTGACGAAAGAGGTCGCCCTGCCGGTCGTGCGCCAGCTGGATGCCGAGGGCACGCCCTTCATCGGACTGCTCTACGCGGGCCTCATCCTGACCGACGCGGGCATCAAGGTCATCGAGTTCAATGCCCGCTTCGGCGATCCAGAGACCCAGGTCGTGCTGCCGCGGCTCGTCTCGCCGCTCTCCGAGCTGCTGGTGGCCGCGGCATCCGGGTACCTCGAGGACGTGCCCCAACCCGCGTTCGCCGAGGCGACCGCCGTCACGGTCGTGCTCGCGAGCGAGGGCTACCCCGAGGCTCCGATCACCGGCCGCCGCATCGGCGGGCTGGATGCCGCGGCCGCCGTCGAGGGCGTGCACATCGCCCACGCCGCCACGGCCGCGGGCGACGGCGGGCTCGTGGCCACGGGGGGACGCGTGCTCAGCGTGGTCGGCCTGGGCACCTCATTCGCCCAGTCGCGCGCCCGCGCGTACCGCGCGATCGCGCAGATCGAGCTCGAGGGCTCGCACTACCGCACCGACATCGCGGCGGGCGTCGCCGAGTAGCGCGGGGCCACCCTGCGTCGAGCGTGGGCGTTACGCCGCGAGCGTGCGCGCTCCCCGGCACCCGACCCCCGGCGCGAGCGTGCGCGTTCCCTCGCGAGCGTGCGCGTTCCCGCGCGAGCGTGCACGTTCCGCGGCGTCCGATCACGCACTCTCGGCACGCAGCATGCACTCTCGGCGGCCGCGGAACCGCCGGCTACATCGCTGCCTCGGCCTCCGCCTCGGCCGCGTGCCACTCGGCCGTCGAGGTGGCGCTGGGGCGCCGCAGGAACAGGACGGCGACCAGCCCGACCAGCAGTGCCGACGCCGGC
>DASUQB010000053.1:0-2111 GCA_036280835.1 Microbacterium sp.
TGGAGGCGCACCTGCGGGCCCGTGCCCCCTTCGGCGCCGAGCTTTCGTTCTCCGACATCGACTGCGGCGACGGCTTCCTCGTCGACACCGACGGGTGGGCGGTGGATGCCGCGCACGACGCCATGCGCGACGGCTACGGCGTCGATCCCGTCGACGTCGGCGTCGGCGGTTCGATCCCGTTCATCGCCGACCTGGTGCGCGAGTTCCCCGGCGCGCAGATCCTCGTCACCGGGGTGGAGGACCCGCACTCCCGGGCGCACAGTCCCAACGAGTCCCTGCACCTCGACACGTTCCGCCACGCCGTGCTCACGGAGGCCCTCCTGCTGACGCGACTCAACGCGCGAACCGCCCCGTAGAGAGCCCGTCTCCGCGCCCGCGGAGTAGAATCAGGTGAACGGCCGCACCGCGGCCCGGACCCCCGAGGAGAGTCATGACCGACACGACCCTTGCCGTCGACGAGACGGTGGCAGCCGAGAAGACCGCCGCCCATGGCGTGAGCCTCACCGACGCCGCGGCCGCCAAGGTCAGGAGCCTGCTCGAGCAGGAGGGCCGCGACGACCTGCGTCTGCGCGTGGCCGTCCAGCCCGGCGGATGCTCGGGCCTGATCTACCAGCTCTACTTCGACGAGCGCTACCTCGATGGCGACGAGACGGTCGACTTCGACGGCGTCGAGGTGATCGTCGACAACATGAGCGTCCCGTACCTCGACGGCGCGGCCATCGACTTCAAGGACACGATCTCGGAGCAGGGCTTCACGATCGACAACCCCAACGCGGCCGGCAGCTGCGCCTGCGGCGACAGCTTCCACTGACGGATGCCGCACACCGGTCCCCGAGCGCTCGCAGAGCGTTCAGGGGCCTGCTCGACGACGGCTCTCCACACGCCGAAACCTGGGCCCCTGGCCTGAATCCGGTGTGAGGTTGCCCTAGACTTGCGACTGTCCCATCCGCGTCCCGAAAGGTGCATTGTGCCCCCGAAACGCCGCCTCCGCTGGGCCGCCATTCCCGTAGGGATCACGGCGGCGCTCATCCTCGCCGGATGCACGACGCAGGAGCTCAACGGCTACCTTCCCGGCTTCGAAGAAGGCGCAGAGCCGGCCACCAACCGCACCGAGATGGTCTCCGGTCTCTGGGTGAACTCGTGGATCGTGCTGCTGATGGTCGGCGTCGTGACGTGGGGCCTCATGCTGTGGGCGATGATCGCCTACCGCCGGCGCAAGGGGCAGGTGGGCCTGCCCGTGCAGCTCCGGTACAACATGCCGATCGAGATCTTCTACACGGTGGTCCCGCTCATCCTGGTGCTGGGGTTCTTCGCCTTCACGGCGCGTGACCAGACGATCCTCGAGACGCAGTACGAAGACCCCGAGGTGTCGATCATCGCGATCGGCAAGCAGTGGGCATGGGACTTCCAGTACAACGGCGAAGAGGAAGACGGCTCGGACGCCGTCTGGACGATGGGCGTCCAGGCCGTGCCGAACGAGAACGGCGATGTCGACCAGGAAGAGCTCCCGACGCTGGTGCTCCCGGTCGACAAGGAGGTCAAGATCCTCCTGCAGTCGCGCGATGTCATCCACTCCTTCTGGATCATCGACTTCCTGTACAAGAAGGACATGTACATCGGCCGCGACAACTACTGGTCGTTCACGCCGACGCGTGAGGGCACGTACGCCGGCAAGTGCGCCGAGCTCTGCGGCGAATACCACTCCGCGATGCTCTTCAACGTCGAGGTCGTCAGCGAGGGCGAGTACGAGGACTACCTCGACACGCTGCGCGCCGCCGGCAACACCGGCTCCATCAACGACCAGTACGACCGGCTGCAGAACCAACCGGGCACCGGCGCGGAATCCGAAGACTCCCTGGAGGATGACTGATCATGGCGACGACTCTTCCGCTGCAGGAAGGCGCGCCCCTGCGCCCGACCACGATGCCGCCGCGGCAGGCGGCGCTGCTGAGCGCCTCCCGTGTGGAGAACAAGGGCAACATCGTCGTCAAGTGGATCACCTCGACTGACCACAAGACGATCGGGTACATGTACCTGATCGCCTCGGTGCTGTTCTTCATGCTCGGCGGGGTGATGGCGCTGATCATCCGGGCCGAGCTGTTCGCTCCCGG
>DASUQB010000054.1:0-5104 GCA_036280835.1 Microbacterium sp.
GGTCATCGAGGCGTCGCTGACGAACCTCGGCAGGGGCGCGCTCGCTGATGCCTTGCACCCCGGACTCGCAGGCTCGGCAGTGCGCGAACTGGCGTCGGTCGTTGAGGTCCCGTACAGGGCCTCCAGGTCAGGCGCCGCGAAGAGCCCCGGCTTCTACTTCTTGAGCCTCGAAGACGCTACGGCCAGCTACCGGGCGTTCCGCGATGACCCACGATGGACGAGCGGCTGGCTTCCGATCTTCGCGAACGGCGGCGGAGACTTCTACGTCGTAGACCTCGATCGCAACGCTGCTGGCGGGGTACGTCACTTCGGCATCGATGAAGCCGAGCACCCGATCGAGTTCAGCTCCCTGGCGACCTTCCTGGCAACCCTGGCCGAAAGCTTTAGGCACGGAGTGTTCTTCGTTGACGAGGACGGCTACCTAGAGATGGAGGATGCCCGCTTCGCGGAGCTAGCGGCTGTGCTCGACCCAGAGGTCCAGTGGTGGCGAGAATGAGCGGCGTCCCGTCGCTTCCGCTTAGAGCCTCGATGCAATAGCGACGCGCGGGCTCGCTTCTAACCCGGTGGTGGCAGCGACTCGCCGACGACACGTACGACGACCACCTCGACCTTGTCGCATCCGGGACACGGAATCGACTTGCGGGGCGACAGGTACACCTCGCCGACGTTGAGATCCGGTCGATCAGTGAGGAATTCCGTGATCTCGTTGCCGCAGCCGCGACAGCGGTAGACAAGCTGGACAGCTCGCGTCATCAGTGAGCGAAGGCTAGCTGCCGTGCTGGGCACCAGCCTTGATGTTGCTTTGCCTCAACCCAGCAGTGCGGTCGACCGATGTCGCGCTGCTCCCTATCCGTCCAAGGCGGAAGCCGTGCGCGCGAGTGTCGGGGACAATGCGCGGGTGCGCGACGTCGGTCTTACGCCCGAGCTGAGCGTGGAGCTCATCACGGGGTCCCAGGCGGAAAGCGGGGCGTATCCGGCGAGCCCGGTGCACGACGTGTACCGGTATGGCTGGTTGAGGGATGGGTCCTGGTGCGCACACGCGATGGACCGTGTGGACCGGCACGCATCGGCGGCTGCGTGGCATCGGTGGGTGGCCGACGTGATGCTCGGTCACGAGCACCGCCTCGCGCGGGCACTGGAGGCCGTGCGCGACGGGGCCGTCGATGATCAAGTAATGCCACCCGCGCGCTTCACGCTCGACGGCGAGGAGGAGCCGGTTACCGAGAAGCAGTGGCCGAACTTCCAACTCGACTGCTACGGGTTCTGGCTGTGGTCGCTCGCCGACCACGTCAGCCGCAGCGGCGAGATGGAGCCACGGCTCGAAAGTGCGGCCCGCTTAGTCGTGCGCTACTTGGTCGCGGCCGCGGAGGTGCCGTGTTACGACTGCTGGGAAGAGCATCCCGGTCACCGGCACACTTCAACGCTCGCGTCTGTCGCTGCCGGGCTTCGCGACGCCGGCGCGCTGCTCGACGACGCGGAGGCACGAGAACGCGCGGAGAGTCTGCGGCGACTGATACTCGGCCCGGAACACACGCTGGCCAGCTCGCTCATCCGCTTCCCCGGAGACACACGGGTCGACGCCAGTCTGCTCTGGACCTTCGTCCCATACGCACTGTTGCCGGGCAACTCCGAGATCGCTGTCACAACGATCCGGCGGATCCGCGATGAGCTGCACGTGCCCGCGGGCGGGGTGCGCCGCTACCAAGGCGACACCTTCTACGGCGGCGCCGAATGGATCCTGCTCGCAGCGTCGCTTGGCAGCGTCGCCATCGCCCAGGGCGACACCGACCTCGCGCTGCTGATGCGTGCCTGGATCGAGGCCAGCGCCAACGCCGCGGGCCACCTCCCCGAGCAGATCGCCGATCGCCCTCAATCACCCCACATGCTGGCCTACTGGCAGAAGCGCTGGGGCCAAACGGCCACTCCGTTGCTGTGGTCCCACGCCATGTACCTGATCCTCGTCGAGGACCTCTCAGACGCAGCGCGCGACGAACATCCCGCCCGGCCCAACTAATGCGCGATCGCACCCGCTTCCCATGGAGCCGGGGCGGGCGGACGAGTGTCACTTCCATGCAGAGCAGCAGCTGGGGCCGCCCCCGCCGGTGCTGCTCCTCTCGCCTGCAGGGAGCAGCGCGTGGCGCCCTTCCGGCAACTCAACGGTTGGCTGCTCGGTCGGGCCTGGACGGGCAGCCGTGGGATGCCGACATCGCTCGGCTGCCCGTTGCCTCAGAGGCGGAGCGAGCTGTGGACGGGGACCATGGGCGCGCGACGCGCGTGGACGGTGTCGATGATCTCGGCGTTATCGATGCCCTGCAGATACACGGACGTGATGCCGAGGTTGGTGTGGCCGAGTTGGCGTTGGATTACGATCAGCGGCACGCCCTCGCGTGCCATCTCGACGGCGTGGGCGTGGCGCAGCTGATGGGGTGCGAAGCGTCGTCGCACGCCGGCGTGGCGGGCGACGCGTCGTAGCTCGGTGCGGGCGGCGGCGGCCGACCACGGCCGTCCGCGCGTGGGCCCGGTGACGACGCAGAACAGCGGTCCGATGGGCAGTTGGACGCGCGCCTCAAGCCAGGGCTCGAGCTGCTCCCAGGCCCAGTCGTCCATGCCGACCTCGCGGCGGCGGCCGCCCTTGCCGCGGCGCACCAGCAGCGATCCGCGGCGCGCGTCGAGGTCGGCCTCGGTGAGCGCGAGCGCCTCGCAGATGCGCAGACCGGCGCGCCACAGCACGACGATCAGCCCGCGCAAGCGGCGACCGTGCACTCCGTCGCCAGCACCGCGCATGACGGCGACGATCTCCTCGACCGTTGGTGGATCTGCGGGGTAGCGGATCCCCTTGTTACGCGGCGGCCGGCCGGCATGGAAGTCGGGCAGCGTGGCGGGTGAGCGACGGCGGCCGGCGGCATCGAGCAGCAGCTCGGACATGACCCCTCCTCGGGCGTTGGATAACGCACCAAGGCTGCTCCTGCCGACCACGATGGCTCCCCCGGTACCACCGCCACGCAGCAAGAGCGACACTTCGCGGCCGGCGACTCCCACTAGCCGCCGGCAGAAAAGCAGCAGCGCGGCGCTCTGCGACCAACCGAAGCCGCGAGCGCCCATCCGCATGGAACGCGATAGCGGCAGCGGGACTGCTGCTTTCCACGGATGCAGGAGCGCGGTTGGGGCCGATTGTGCGCCGGCGGACGCCTGGTCCTCGTCCGCTGCGGGAGCCGCAAGGTGGACCGTGCGGACGGCTGCTCCAGTGCCGACGTGGTCAGCCACGCGGTCGAGGCTGCGGTCTCGGAACAGGGGTACCAGCGAATGACCGAGAGCCCGCCGCGGGGGCGGGCTCTCAGCGCAGCGCGGCGCCTTCCGGTTGGGGGTACACCTACGAGGGGATGCGCACGCGCTTGCGCGTCCCGGTGCGGACGGCGACGGCGAGGCCGCCCGTGAGCAGGACGAGGCCGAACGCCGCAGCCATGCCGATCCCGAAGTCGTCCCACGAGAACGACGTCGATGCGGAGGTCGAGGCCACGGGCGTCGATGCCTGCAGCGTCTTGCCGTAGCTGTTCATGCCTTCGCTCCGGACGGCGAGCGCGTTGAACACGTCGGGCGAGAGGCCCGAGGCACCTGCGTTCGAGTGGGCCGCGAACTGCGCCGGCGAGAGCCTTGTCGCGGCGTTGCCGTACAGGTTGTTCAGCGCATCGCTGCGGATCTGGACCGCCCGGTACGCGGCCTTGGTCATGCCCTCGGGCACGCCGGCTGGGGCCGCAGTGGCGGTCCCGCCTGCGAGGACGGCTCCGATTGCGAGAGCTGCGAGTGTCCGGCGAACGAACATCTGACTCCTCCTTGTCGGGGCCGCCCTGTGCGGCCGCTCGACCAGAAGACAGCGCTCCGCTGAAGCGAGGGGCGGAGATCGCTGAACGCCCGCTTAAATCCCTGCAAGGGAGCCGCTTTTCCGCCTTCCCCTTTTCGCGACCGTGCTACGGTCGCGCGGGGCAATGGACTTTCGCATCCTCGGCCCGCTCGAGGTCGAAGCCGACGATCAGCTGCTCCCGATCGGGAGCCGGCAGCCGCGCGCACTGCTCACGGTCCTGCTGCTCGACGCCAATCACGTCGTCTCGCATGACCGCCTCATGCGGGCGCTCTGGGGTGACGAGGCTCCCGAGCGGGCGACGAACGCGCTCCAGGTCTACGTCTCGCAGCTGCGGAAGGCGCTCGGCGCGGATGTGATCGGCACGCAGCCTCGGGGCTACGTGGTCCACGTGGCCGACGGCGAGCTCGACCTGGAACGCTTCGAGTCGCTCGTCGCCGGGAGCCGCCGGTCGGAGCCGGCCGCCGCCGCCCGTCTGCTCCGCGAGGCGCTCTCACTGTGGCGGGGCGAGCCGCTCGCCGACCTGGCCGACGTGCCCTACGTCGAGGGCGACCGGCGCCGCCTCGAGGAGCTGCGGCTGGGGGCCTTCGAAGCGCGCGTGGAGGCCGACCTCGCGCTCGGCCGGCACGCGGAGCTGGTTCCGGAGCTCGAGTCACTCGTGCGCAAGCACCCGCTGCGCGAGCGTCTGCGCGGCCAGCTGATGCTGGCCTTTTATCGCTGCGGCCGCCAGGCAGAAGCGCTCGAGGTCTACCGCTCGGGGCGGCGGCTGCTGGACGAGGAGCTCGGGCTCGAGCCTGACGATGAGCTCCAGCGTCTCCAGAGAGCCATCCTCAACCACGATCCTTGGCTCGAGTCGCCGGTCGTCCCGCGGGCGAAACGACGCTCTGTCGCACAGCGTCGCCGAGCGTCGTCGCGCACCGCGGCGCCCGTTCCTCCCGACTCGGTCGCTGTGATCGACCCGCAGCGCTCCCGGGTCGTGGGCCACGTGCTCGTAGGCCGGAGGCCCGTCGCCGTCGCGATCGGGCACGGCTCGGTCTGGGTCGCCAACGCAGACGATGGAACGGTCTCGCGCATCCATCAGGAGCGCCACGAAGTCATCAGGACGATCGGGATCGGAGCACCGGCGATCGACCTCGCTGTCGCCACCGATGCGGTCTGGGTGGCGAACGGGAGCGACGGTACCGTCTCGCGCATCGATCCCAGCGCCGACGCCGTCGTCGAGACGATCGACCTGAGGGGCTCGAGCGA
>DASUQB010000055.1:0-3913 GCA_036280835.1 Microbacterium sp.
GACGCGCGCATCCCCGACAACGCCGGCGCTCAGCCCGTGGACCAGCCGAGCGTGCCGGGCGCGGTGGCCGCGCACTTCTCCTCGCTCCCGGTGAAGGCGATCGTGAGGGACATCGCCGCCTCGGGCATCCCCGTCGCGCTCTCCCACTCCGCGGGGACGTTCGTGTGCAATCACGCGTTCTTCGTCGCGATGGAGCGGGCCGCGGCGGTCCCGGGCCTCCGCGCGGGCTTCATCCATGTGCCGTGGGCCGATGGTCAGGCGCCTGCCGGCGCGCCGACGCTCCCGCTCCACGATATCGCGCGGGCGCTCGGCATCGCCATCCGCACGACCCTCGACACGAGCGCGGATGCCGACGTCACCGGCGGCGCGCTCTACTGAGGGGTCTAGCTCGTCACGACCTGCGCGGTGCCGATCGCGGCATCCGGCCCCATCTCGGCGGCCAGTCGGTTGGCCTCCTCGATGAGGGTCGCGACGATGTCGGTCTCCGGCACCGTCTTGATGACCTGGCCCTTGACGAAGATCTGACCCTTGCCGTTGCCGGAGGCGACGCCGAGGTCGGCCTCCCGGGCCTCGCCCGGTCCGTTCACGACGCAGCCCATGACGGCGACGCGCAGCGGCACGGTCATGTCCTTGAGTCCCTCGGTGACGTCATCGGCCAGCGTGTAGACGTCGACCTGCGCGCGGCCGCACGAGGGGCACGAGACGATCTCGAGCTTGCGCTCGCGCAGGTTCAGCGACTGCAGGATCTGGTGGCCGACCTTCACCTCTTCTGCGGGCGGGGCCGAGAGCGAGACGCGGATCGTGTCGCCGATGCCCTCGCCGAGCAGGATGCCGAACGCGGTCGCGCTCTTGATCGTGCCCTGGAACGCGGGACCGGCCTCGGTCACGCCGAGGTGCAGCGGCCAGTCGCCCATCCCGGCGAGCAGGCGGTAGGCCTTCACCATGATGACGGGATCGTTGTGCTTGACCGAGATCTTGAAGTCGTGGAAGTCGTGCTCCTCGAACAGCGACGCCTCCCACCGGGCGCTCTCGGCGAGCGCCTCCGGGGTCGCCTTGCCGTACTTCTGCAGCAGGCGGGGGTCGAGGGATCCGGCGTTGACGCCGATGCGCAGGCTCACGCCGGCATCCTTCGCGGCCTTCGCGATCGCGCCGACCTGATCGTCGAACTTGCGGATGTTGCCCGGGTTCACGCGCACCGCGGCGCAGCCGGCGTCGATGGCCTGGAAGACGTACTTGGGCTGGAAGTGGATGTCGGCGATGACCGGGATCTGGCTCTTCTTGGCGATGATGTGCAGCACGTCGGCGTCGTCCTGCGATGGCACGGCGACGCGCACGATCTCGCAGCCGGATGCCGTGAGCTCGGCGATCTGCTGCAGCGTGGCGTTGATGTTCGTGGTCGGCGTCGTCGTCATGGACTGCACGCTCACGGGGGCGTCGCCGCCGACGAGCACCTTGCCGACCTTGATCTGACGGGACTTGCGGCGGGGGGCGAGGACGTCGGGCACCTTGGGCATCCCGAGATTCACTGCTGGCACGCTCTTCAGCCTACGCGCCCCACACCTCGCGCAGCCCGATCCCCTCCTGCGCGAGACTTCACATCGGCACCTTCACAGGCGCCGGGAGGGTGCGTATGTGAAGTCTCGCGCAGGGGTGGGCTGTGGTAGGTTCGGCCCATGTTCGCGCACACCTCCCGGTGGCCCGCCTCCTAGGCGGTGTGTTCGCGTTCCCAGACCACAGACCGCCGCACGGCGGTCTTTCTGTGTGAGCGACCGCCCGGACCCGAAAGGCCGACGATGACCGGGACTGTCCCCGACATCCTCTCCCTCCTGCGCGAAGGCGAAGCGCCGTTCGCGCTGATCGCCCGCGAGGGCTCCCCCGACGTCGAGATCCTCACGGGCGACGTCGTCGACGTGGACCTGCTCGCAGACATCCCGCTGACGGATGCCGCGGGCGTGGCCCAGGAGGTGCTCGCGCTCGTCCCCTACCGGCAGGTGCGCGAGCGCGGATTCGCCGCCCACGACGACGGAGCCCCCCTGCGGTGCCTGATCGTCCGGGACCGGGCGAAGGTCAGCGTCGAGCGGGCTCTCGCGACGCTCCCCTCCGACCCGGTCGCGCTGAGCGACGCCGGCTTCGACATCAGCGACGACGTCTACGCCGGCATCGTCGAGACCGTCATCGCGGACGAGATCGGCCGCGGCGAGGGGGCGAACTTCGTCATCCGCCGGGACTTCACCGCGGGGGTGGATGCCGACCCGCGCGTCGCCGCGCTCACCTGGTTCCGCGCGCTGCTCGCGCACGAGCGCGGCGCGTACTGGACCTTCGCGGTCATCACCCCGGGACACGTGGCCGTCGGGGCAAGCCCCGAAGCCCACGTGAGCGCACGGGGCGGCGTCGTGACCATGAACCCGATCTCCGGGACGTTCCGTCACCCCGCGGGCGGAGCGACGGCCGAGACGCTCACCGAATTCCTCTCCAGCACCAAGGAGACGGAGGAGCTCTTCATGGTCGTCGACGAGGAGCTCAAGATGATGAGCGCCGTCTGCACCGACGGCGGGCGCATCACCGGGCCGCATCTCAAGGAGATGTCGCGGCTCACACACACCGAGTACATGCTCAAGGGCCGCAGCCGCCTCGATCCCCGCGACATCCTGCGCGAGACGATGTTCGCGCCGACCGTCACCGGCTCGCCCATGCAGAACGCGTGCACCGTCATCCAGCGGCACGAGCGTTCGCCCCGCGGGTACTACTCGGGCGTCGCGGCGCTGTTCACGCCGGTCGAGGGCGCCACGGCGCACGACGGTGCCGCCTCCGACGACGCTGCCGTCTCGCACGATCTGGACGCCCCGATCCTCATCCGCACGGCCTACCTCGTCGACGGGGTGCTCCGCGTTCCCGTCGGCGCGACGCTCGTGCGGCACTCGGACCCCTACGGCGAGGTCAGCGAGACCCATGGCAAGGCCGCCGGCGTCCTCGGGGCCATCGGCGCGATTCCGCGGGATGCCGCACCGCTCGCCGGCGGGACCGCCGAGGACCCCGACGCACCCGCCGCTCCCCGCGCCCTGGGGGACGACCCGCAGATCGCCGCGCTGCTCGCGTCGCGCAACGCGCGCCTCGCGCCGTTCTGGCTGAACCCGCAGGATGCCGCGGGCGAGGGCCCCTTCGCGGGGCACGGCGCGATCGTCGTCGATGCGGAGGACCGGTTCACCACGATGCTGGCGCATCAGCTGCGCCACCTCGGCCTCGACGCGCGGATCGTGCCCTGGAACGAGGTCACCGACGAGCAGCTCGACGACGCGGAGCTCGTCGTCTCCGGCCCCGGTCCCGGGGATCCGCGCGACCCGCAGAACCCCCGGATGCGCCGCATGCGCGACGTCGTCGCCCGGCGGGTGGACTCCGGTAAGCCGCTCCTCGCCGTGTGCCTGAGCCACCAGATCCTGGCCGACCGGCTGGGCATCGAGCTCTCCCCGCTGGCGCGCCCGCATCAGGGGCTGCAGAAGAGCGTCGACGTGTTCGGCAGCCGGGCATCGATCGGCTTCTACAACACCTTCACCGCCCGAGTGGTGCCCGGAACGACACGCGTCGCCCTCGCGGAGGTGGCCGCCGATCCCCTCACCGGCGACGTCTACGCGCTGCGGGGGCCGTCGTTCTCGTCGGTGCAGGGCCACCTCGAGTCGATCCTGTCGCACGACGGTATGGAGACCCTCGAGTCGCTCATCGCCCAGGCTCTCGCCCCCGTGTCGGCCTAGGCCGCGCGGACCCTCACAGCCCGGCGCGCGCCGCCAGCAGCCGTCGCTCCGCCTCGTTCGCCGTGAGCTCCAGCGCCTGGAGGTCCTCGTCGGTGGCCTCGCGCGTGCGGCCCAGGCCCCGGAGCATCTCTGCGCGCACCGCGTGCCACAGGTGAAAGGCCGAGAGG
>DASUQB010000056.1:0-3732 GCA_036280835.1 Microbacterium sp.
AGAGAACATCGACAACGAGAAGTACGAGTACAAGCTGCGCGACTGGGCCGACACCGAGTCGCGCGGCGACTCGCTCGCTCCCTACCTGCGCCGCCTGAACGAGATCCGGAGGTCGCACCCCGCGCTCCGGCAGCTGCGGAACCTCCGCGTGCACTGGAGCGACGACGACGCCATCCTGGTGTACTCGAAGCACCTCGATGCGGCCCTCTCCCCCACCGGGGTCGCCGACACGATCATCGTCGTCGCCAACGTCGACCCGCACTCCGTGCGTCAGACGATGGTCCACCTCGACACCCGGGTCTGGGGCGTCGCTCCGGGCGAGCCGTTCGACGTCGAGGATCTGCTGACGGGCGCCACCTGGACCTGGTCCGACCACAACTTCGTGAGACTCGACGCCTTCAATGAACCCGTCCACATCCTGACCGTGAAGGGCCGATGATGACCTCGCTCGATGCCTCCGTACTCGAGGCCGTCGCCTCCGGCTCGCACCACGACCCCCACGGCGTGCTCGGCGCGCACCTCGACGGCGCGCGCACCGTCATCCGTGCCCAGAGGCCACTCGCGACCGCGGTCCGAGCCGTGCTCATCGACGGCACCGACGTGCCGCTCGAGCACGTCGACTCCGGCATCTGGGAGGGCACGTACGCCGGGCCGGTGACCGCCTACCGCGTGGTCGCCTCGTACGACGGCGGGCCCGACTGGGACGCCGATGACCCGTACCGCCACACCCCGACCATCGGCGAGCTCGACCTGCACCTGATCCGCGAGGGCCGGCACGAGGAGCTGTGGCGGGTGCTGGGCGCACACGTGCGAGAGCACGGGGGCACGCGGGGCACGTCCTTCACCGTCTGGGCGCCCAACGCCCGCGCGGTGCGCGTGCTCGGCGACTTCAACGGCTGGTACGGCAACAACCACGCCATGCGCTCGATGGGCGGCACGGGCGTCTGGGAGCTCTTCGTACCCGGCATCGCCGCCGGCGCCACCTACAAGTTCGAGCTGCTCTCGCGGCACGGCGGCTGGGTGACCAAGGCCGACCCGATGGCGCGTTACGCCGAGGTCCCGCCCGCCACGGCATCCGTCGTCACCGAGTCCTCCTATGCGTGGTCCGACGGCGAGTGGATGACGCGCAGGGCGAAGTCGACCCCCGTGTCCGAGCCGATGTCGGTCTACGAGGTGCACCTCGCGTCGTGGCGACCGGGCCTGTCATACCGCGACGCCGCCGATCAGCTGATCGACTACGTCTCGGCTCAGGGCTTCACCCACATCGAGTTCCTGCCGCTGGCCGAGCATCCCTTCGGTGGGTCCTGGGGCTACCAGGTGACCGGCTATTTCGCGCCCACCAGCCGCTTCGGCCACCCCGACGACCTCCGGTACCTGATCGACCGCCTGCATCAGGCCGGCATCGGCGTGATCATGGACTGGGTGCCCGGGCACTTCCCGAAGGACGCCTTCGCCCTCGCGCGCTTCGACGGCGAGGCCCTCTACGAGCACCCCGACCCCCGGCGGGGCGAGCACCGCGATTGGGGCACGTACATCTTCGACTACGGCCGGAACGAGGTGCGAAACTTCCTCGTGGCGAACGCCCTGTACTGGTTCGAGGAGTTCCACGTGGACGGGCTGCGGGTCGATGCGGTCGCGTCCATGCTCTACCTCGACTACTCGCGCGAAGAGGGCGAGTGGGCGCCGAACATCCACGGCGGGCGCGAGAACCTCGAGGCGATCCGGTTCCTCCAGGAGGTCAACGCGACCGCCTACAAGCGGTACCCCGGCATCGCGATGATCGCCGAGGAGTCCACCAGCTTCCCCGGGGTCACCGCGCCCACGAGCCGAGGAGGCCTCGGGTTCGGCTTCAAATGGAACATGGGCTGGATGAACGACACCCTCCAGTACTTCGCGCGCGATCCCATGTACCGCTCGCACCACGAGGGCGAGCTGTCGTTCTCGTTCGTCTACGCGTTCAGCGAGAACTTCGTGCTGCCGATCAGCCACGACGAGGTCGTGCACGGCAAGGGCAGCCTCTTCGCCCGCATGCCGGGCGACCACTGGCAGAAGCTGGCCAACATGCGCGCCTTCCTGGCGTACCAGTGGGGGCACCCGGGCAAGCAGCTGCTGTTCATGGGCCAGGAGTTCGGCCAGCTCTCCGAGTGGGCCGAGGGCCGCGGGCTGGACTGGTGGATCCTCGACCAGCCCTCGCACGCGCAGCTGCACGGCTTCGTGGGGGTGCTCAACCGCGCGTACCGGGACCACTCGCCCCTCTGGGCGAGGGACAGCGACGGCGCGGCGTTCTCGCGCATCGGCGGCCCCGTGTGGAACCCGAACGTCATCGCGTTCGTCCGGCGCGACTGGCACGGCAACACGGTCGCGGTGATCGGCAACTTCTCGGGAGTGCCGGTGCACGGCTTCGAGCTCGACCTGCCGGAGGCGGGCGTCTGGCACGAGGTGCTCAACACCGATGCGCAGGACTACGGCGGCTCCGGCGTCGGGAACATGGGCGTCGTCTACGCGCACGAGCGCGAGCACGAGTCCCCGCGGGCGTCCCTGGTGCTGCCGCCGCTCGGCGTGCTGTGGCTGCGCCACGATCCGGAGGCGCACATCCCGAGCCCCACGAGGGGATAGGCGCGGGCGCGCCCGGCCGGGCGCGCCCTGCTTCCGGAGATCTCTGGCTCGGGAACCGCCTTGCCCTCGCGAGACCTGGCCCCCCTGCGAGTTGCCCGCTCCTAGAAGAGCAGCGACGCGAGGCTGCGTCGGGCCGCGAGCACGCGGGGGTCGGCATCGCCGATCAGCCCGAACAGCTCGAGCAGCCGGTCCTTGACCGGGGGGCGCGCGTCGCCCGGCAGCGCCGCGAAGAGGTCGAGCAGACGAACGAACGCGTCTTCCACGTGCCCGCCGGCGATGTCCAGGTCGGCGACGGCGAGCTGGGCTTCGACGTTCTGGGGGTCGGCCGCCGCCGCGGCGCGCGCGGCCTGGAGGTCGAGCGCCTGCACGCGGGCGAGCAGGCGCACCTGGCCGAGCCCGGCGCGGGCGTCCTCGTCGCGCGGATTCTCGGCGAGGGCACGCTCATACGCCGAGACGGCGCGCTCGTAGTCGCCCGCCTCGATGGCGTCGAACGCCTCGGCGTGCAGGGGCGGCAGCGCAGGCTCCGCGGCTTCGGCTTCAGCGAGGGGCGCCTCCGCGCCATCCACGGCGACGGTGCCCGTCACGCCGTTCTGCGCAGCGACCTGCAGCAGCTGGGCGAAGACCTCCCGCACCTGCTGCTCCGGGACCGCGCCGGTGAACATCGGCACGGGCTGTCCCGCCACGAGCGCGACGACCATCGGGATCGACTGGGCGCGGAAGCCCTGTGCGAGCTGGGGGTTGGCGTCGACATCCACCTTCGCGAGCACGAGGCGCCCGCCGAGCTCCAGCACGACCTTCTCGAGGATGGGGCTCAGCTGCTTGCACGGCCCGCACCACTCCGCCCACAGGTCGACGACGATCGGCACGGTGCGGGAGAGCTCGAGCACCTGGCCGAACGTGGCGTCGGTCACATCGAGCACCAATGAGGGCACGGATGCCGCCGGGGCACCGCCCGCGGGCGCCTCGGCGCCGGGGGCCGGCGCCGCAGCGCGGCTGCGAAGGGCCGAGAGGTCTACTGCGCCGCGCATCACGGCACCGGGGGCACTGGCATTGCTCACGGGATCACCTTCGCCTCGAGGATGTTGGTTCCATAGCCGAGCAGCTTGATCTTCTCGT
>DASUQB010000057.1:0-25134 GCA_036280835.1 Microbacterium sp.
GCCCGCGACACCGGCGAGTGCGGCGCCCGAGCGAACGGGGGTGGCGCGCAGGGAGCGGGGGGCGGCGGTGCGGATCATCGGTCCTCTTTCGTCGTGCCTCGCGCGCCTGAGAATTCGCGGCGGCGTAGCTCAACGGTACCGACGCCGTCGTGGGCCCGCGCCCAGCGGCGCCTATGAACCTGCTTTGAGGTCGCCGCGCCGGCGGATGGCCTTCAGCACCTCCACCGCGAGGAAGATCACGACCGAGAGCACGAGCGGCACGGCCCACGACCAGATCGCGAGGGGCCGCGACCCGAAGAGGTCGTTCATGAACGGCACGTACGTGTAGATCAGCTGCAGCACGATCAGCGCGAGCGCCGACCACCACACGACCGGATTCCCGCGCAGCACGGCCGGAGTGAGGCTCGACCGCGACAGGAAGCGGCAGTTGAGCAGGTAGGCCAGCTGGCCGAGGGCCAGCATCGCCACCGCCTCCGTGCGCGCGTAGTCGATGTCGACGCCTGTCGCGACGACGGAGTAGAAGACGCCGAGCGTCGCCCCGCCGATGAGCAGCGACACGAGCAGCACGAACCCGAGCTCCCGGGCCGAGACGATCGACCCGCCCGTCGGCCGCGGCTTGCGCGACATGATGCCGGGCTCCGCGGGCTCGTACGCGAGCGCCAGCGACAGGGTGAGCGCCGTCACCATGTTGACCCACAGCACCTGCACGGGGGTCAGCGGCAGCGCGAGCCCGAAGACGACGGCGACGAGGATGACGAGGGACTGCGCGCCGTTCGTGGGGAGCAGGAACACCACCGACTTGCGCAGGTTGTCGTAGATGCGCCGACCCTCGCGGATCGCTCCGCGGATCGTGGCGAAGTTGTCGTCGGCCAGGACGATCTCGGCGGCTTCCTTCGTCGCCTCCGTGCCCTTGATGCCCATCGCTATGCCGACGTTGGCGCGGGTCAGGGCCGGGGCGTCGTTCACCCCGTCGCCGGTCATCGCCACGACTTCGCCGTGCGCCTGCAGCGCCCGCACGATGCGGATCTTGTGCTCGGGGCTCGTGCGCGCGTACACGTCGACGTCCCGCACGACCGCCTTGAGCTGGTCCTGCGAGAGAGCCTCGAGCTCGGCACCGGTGAGCACGGCGGCGTCGTCGCCGTCGACGAGACCCATCTCCTTCGCGATCGCCATGGCCGTGCCCGCGTGGTCGCCTGTGATCATCTTCACGCGGATGCCGGCGGCATGGCAGTCGGCGATCGCCTCGATCGCCTCCGGCCGCGGCGGGTCCAGGATGCCCCACACCCCCAGGAACTCGAGTCCTTCGAGTTCGTCGAGCTCCACCTCCGCCTTGTCGGCGTCGACGGGCAGACGCGCGGCGGCCAGCACCCGCAGTCCCTCGCCGCTCAGGTCGGCGATCACGGCCTCCCAGAACACGATGTCCAGCGGAGCGCTCCCGGAGGCGCCGCGCTGCGAGGTGGAGCGCTCGAGCAGCCGGTCCGGCGCGCCCTTCACGAGGATGGCCCGCGCGCCGTCGCGCGACTCGTTGAGCGTCGCCATGAGCTTGTTCGCGGAGTCGAAGGGGACGACATCCACTCGTCTCGTGCCCTCGGCGCTCGCTCCGCCCTTCATCGCGACCACCTTCAGCGCGCCCTCGGTGGGCTCTCCCACGAGGGTCCAGTGGTCGCCGTCGGGCACGATGTGGGCGTCGTTGCAGAGCGTGGCGACGGAGAGGATCGCGGCGAGGTCGCGCGCGGCGCCACCCGCCGAGCCGGTCGAGCCGCCGAGCGGGGCGCGGGTGATGTCCCCCGACGGCTGGTACCCGAGCCCGGACACCTCGTACGCGGCCACCGGGGTCACGATGCGGCGCACGGTCATCTCGTTCTTGGTGAGGGTGCCGGTCTTGTCGGAGCAGACGGTCGTCACCGACCCGAGGGCTTCGACGGCCGGCAGCTTGCGCGTGATGGCGTTGCGCTTGGCCATCTGCTGCACGCCGATCGCCAGCGTGATGGTGACCAGGGCGGGGAGCCCCTCGGGAATCGCGGCGACAGCGAAGCCGATCGTGGCCGAGATGAGCTCGTTGAAGTCCATCCCGTGCACGTAGCGCCCGATCGCGAGCATGAGCACGGCCATGCCCAGGATCACGAGGGTGAGCTTCTTGCCGAAGTCGTCGAGCTGCTTCGTCAGCGGCGTCGCGAGGGCCCCCGCCTCGCCGACGAGCGTCTGGATCCTGCCGATCTCGGTGCCCGCACCGGTGCCGGTCACGATGCCGCGGCCCTGGCCGGCCGAGACGATCGTTCCCGAGAACGCCATCGAGGTGCGGTCGCCGACGCCCGCATCGGCCGCCACCGGGTCGCCGCTCTTCGAGGAGGGCACCGACTCGCCCGTCAGCGCCGACTCGTCGATGCGCAGCTGGAACGCCTGGAACAGCCGCACGTCCGCCGGCACCTTGTCGCCCGGGGCGAGCCGCACGACGTCACCGGGGACCAGGTCGGCGGCCGCCACGCGGCCCCAGGCCCCGTCGCGGCGCGCGCTCGCCTCCGAGGAGAGCATGTTGCGGATGCCGGCGAGAGCCTTTTCGGCGCGTCCCTCCTGCACGTAGCCGATGATCGCGTTGATGATCGCGACGGCCATGATGACCCAGAAGTCGAGCCAGTCCCCCATGACCGCCTTGATCGCCGCGGCGCCCAGCAGGATGTAGATGAGGGTGTCGTTGAAGTGGGACAGGAACCGGAGGATCGCCGGCTTGCGCGGCGCCTCGGGGAGGACGTTGCCGCCGACGACTTCGAGCCGCTGCGCGGCCTCGGCGGAGCTCAGGCCCGCGACATCCGTGGCCAGGGCGGTCTCGACCTCGGGGACGGTGAGCGCGTGCGGCCGGTCGGCGGAGTACCGGGTGTCGGCGAGAACCTCTGCGGAGCTCATGCTCGAGGATCCGGAGGAGGTCAGGCCGCGCCGTCGAACATGCTGGTGACCGAGCCGTCCTCGAAGACCTCGTAGATCGCCCTGGCGAGCAGCGGGGCGATGGGCAGCACCGTCAGGCCGGGGAACCGGCGCTCCTCGGGCAGGGGCAGAGTGTCGGTGACGACGACCTCGTCGATCGCGGCGCTGTCGAGGATCGTGGGCGCCGGATCGCTGAAGATCGCGTGTGTGGCGGCGACGATCACGCGCTTCGCGCCGCTGCGCTTGAGGGCCTCCGCCGCCTTGACGATGGTGCCGCCGGTGTCGATCATGTCGTCGACGAGCAGGCAGACCCGCCCCTCGACCTGGCCGACGATCTCGTGCACGGTGACCTGGTTCGCGACCGACGGGTCGCGGCGCTTGTGGATGATCGCGAGCGGGGCGTCCAGCTTGTCCGACCAGTTGTCGGCCACCCGCACGCGCCCCATGTCGGGCGAGACCACGGTGAGCAGGTCTCGATCCTCGATGATCTTGCGGTCGAAGTAGTCCAGCAGCACCGGCTGGGCGAACAGGTGATCGACGGGACCGTCGAAAAAGCCCTGGATCTGGGCGGCGTGCAGGTCGACGCTCATGACGCGGTCGGCGCCGGCGGTCTTCATCAGGTCGGCGATCAGGCGGGCGCTGATGGGCTCGCGCCCGCGGCCCTTCTTGTCCTGCCTCGAGTACGGGTAGTACGGGGCGACCACGGTGACGCGCTTGGCCGACGCGCGCTTGAGCGCGTCGAGCATGATGAGCAGTTCCATGATCCACTCGTTGATGGCGCCGCCGAAGGTCTGCACCACGAAGACGTCGCACCCGCGCACGCTCTCGCTGAAGCGGGTGTAGATCTCGCCGCTGGCGAAGGTGCGGTGCTCGGTCGGCAGCACCTCGGAATCGAGGGCCTTGGCGACCTCCGCGGCCAGCGCCGGGTGAGAGCGTCCCGAGACGATGACGAGCTTCTTCTTCGTCCGGGTGACGATCGTGTGAGGACCGCCCTTACCGTTCTTGGCCTTCTTCGCCATTGCTCGCCTTCTCTGCGGCCTCGGCCGCGGCCGTGCCCGGTCGGTTCTTAGCGACCCAGCCCTCGATGTTGCGCTGCGGGGCGACTGAGAGCGCGAGCGCCCCAGGCGGCACATCCTTGCGGATGACGGCACCAGCACCGGTCTTGGCCCCGGCTCCTACCCTAACGGGAGCGACGAAGACGTTGTGCGAGCCGGAGTGCACCTGGTCGCCGATCTCCGTGCGGTGCTTGGCGATGTCGTCGTAGTTGGCCGTGATGGCGCCGGCGCCGAGGTTGACGCCGGTGCCGATCGTGGTGTCGCCGACGTAGGAGAGGTGCGGGACCTTGCTCCCCTCGCCGATCGTCGTGTTCTTCGTCTCGACGAACGTGCCGATCTTGCCGTCTGCGCCGAGGTAGGTGCCCGGACGCAGGTACGCGAACGGGCCCACGGTCGCGCCGGCGCCGATCACGGCGAGGGTGGCGTCGGCGCGCTTGATGATCGCCCGCTCCCCCACCTCGCAGTCCACGAGCGTCGTGTCGGGGCCGACCGTCGCACCCTCTGCGATGGTGGTCGCCCGGAGGATCTGGGTGTTCGGCAGCACGGTCACGTCGCGGGCGAGCGTCGCGGTGTCATCGATCCAGGTCGACGCCGGGTCGAGGATCGTCACGCCCTCCAGCTGCCAGCGGCGCACGATGCGGTCGTTGAGGATGCCGGCAGCCTCCGCCAGCTGCACGCGGTCGTTGACGCCGAGGGCCACCCGCGGGTCCGGGGCCGCGGTCGCCGCGACCGCCTGGCGCGAGTCGCGCAGCAGGGCGATGACGTCGGTGAGGTAGCGCTCGCCCTGGGCGTTCGCGGTGCCGACGAGCTCGATGTGCGCCCGCAGCTGCGGGGCCCGGAACACATAGACCCCCGCGTTGATCTCGTGCACCGACGCCTCGTCGTCGGAGGCATCCTTCTGCTCGACGATCTTCTCCACGCCGCCGTCGTCCCCCCGGATGACGCGCCCGTAGCCGGTGGGGTCATCCAGCAGCGCGCTCAGCACGGTCGCGGCCGCACCCGATGCCCGGTGAGCGGCCAGCAGCTCCGACAGGGTGTCCGCGCTGAGGAGCGGAACGTCGCCGCTCAGCACCAGCACGTCGCCGTCGTACCCCTCGGGCAGCTGCGACAGCGCGACCTGCACCGCGCGGCCGGTGCCCGGGATCTCGTCCTGGTCGACGATGTCGACCTCCGGCGCCTCGGCGTGGATCGTCTCGACCACGGTGTCGCGCTCGTGCCGCACCACGACGCGGATGTGGCTCGCGCCGAGCAGCTGGGCGGTGTGGATGACGTGCCCGACGAGCGGGCGGCCCCCGATGCGGTGCAGCACCTTGGGCATGGTGGATTTCATCCGCGTCCCCTGGCCCGCGGCCAGGATGACGATGGCGAGGCGGTCGTCCGTGTCGATGTGAGTCACGCTCCGCCGCCAGGACTCGAACCTAGACCTAACAGCTCCAAAGGCTGTCGTGCTGCCATTACACCACGGCGGATCACGGCTCCCACCGGCATGGCGCGGCCGCCCGACAAGTCTGCCAGACGGCCGCGCCCGCGCTTCGCCCTACTTCTTGACCTTGACCTTCACCTTGACCTGCTTCGTCGCGGTGACGCCCTGCGAGTTCTCCAGCTCGCCGGTGTAGACGTATGCGCCGTTCGGCTTGCCGGAGATCGGAACCTCGGCCGACTGCGGCCCGGTGCCGCCGTACGTCAGCGGGACGGTGGCGATGAGCGTGCCGTCCTCGTACAGGCGGAACGTCGTCGCGTTCTGCCCGGAGGCCAGTTCCATCCGCACGACGTAGTCGCCGTCGGCCTCGCCCTTCCCCGCGCCCTTCCCGTTGTCGTGGGAGAGCGTCGCGACCGCCGGCGCGCTCGTCGCACCGTCCGGCTCCTCGCCGATGGCGTCGAGGCCGTCCAGCGCGCCCTCGAGGAGGGCGACGGCCCGGTCGAGCGCGTCCCGGCTCGGCCAGTCCGCGGCGAGCACCACGCGAGCGATCTCGACGGCCGCGTCGAGCGCCGCGAGCGATTCGGCCGAGTACAGCGACCGGTCGATGACCCCGGCGTCGGCGACCGTGGCCTCCAGGGCGGACGGGTCGACGACCGTCGCTCCGCTGCGCACCAGCCGCAGCCCGTCGAGCGTGCCCCACGCCTCGGCCGAGAGGCTCATCGACGCGGTGACCGTGAGCTCGCCGTCGGCGCCCACGACCACCGGAGCGGTCGTCGCGGTGCGGAACTCCCGCCACCCCGCCAGCTCGAGCGGCGCCGAGGCGGTCCCCTCCGTCGTGGTCGCCGTGAGCGTCCGCGTGTCGCCGGCCGGCGAGGTCCCGCCCTGCGTCGCCCCCGACAGGGCATAGCGGCCCTCAGGCAGACCCGTGACCGCCTGTGTGAGCGTGAACGAGTACGCGGTCGCGGACCAGAAGGCGACCGCCCGGGCCCCGTCGGCGGCGTCCGCCGACGCGCCGATGCTGGCACCCGGCCCGTCGATGGTCCACATCGACGTGTCGGCGTCCTCGAAGCCGCCGTTTCGCAGCCAGTTGCGCTCCGTCACCGTGATGGCGGCGGTGGCGGTCAGCCCGGATGGCGTGGTGCCGGTGACCGAGTAGGCTCCCGTGCCCGAGATCCACTCCACGGAATCGGACCAGTCCACCGGTTCGATCGTGACGGTGCCGTCGTACGAGGTCACCTGCACCGTCGCCGGAAGGGCGATGGCCTCCCCGTCCACCACGGTGATGGTCACCGGGGCGACCGTCGGCGCCGGGATCTCGCCGTCGACGACGAGGGCGTCGATCGCCGCGCTCAGCCCGTCGAGCGCGGCATCCACCCTCCCCTGCGTGGGGGCCTCGGCGCCGAGGACGACGGCCGCGACCTCGCGGGCGTCGTCGAGCACGGCGAGGGAGGCGTCGGTGTAGACGTCGCGGTTGAGCGCCCCTGCGCGCCCAGCGGCGGCGGCGAGCTGCGTCGTGTCGGCACCGGCGGGCGCGACGAGCACCAGCTCGACGTCGTCGATGGAGCCCCAGGCCGCGGCGGGGAGGTTCGCGGAGATCGCGACGGTCACGATGTCCCCCGCGGCGACCGGGATGCCGGCGGTCGACGGGGTCGACCACGCGAGCCAGCCGTTCATGGCGAACGGCGCCGACGCGCTCGCACCGCTCGGCGTGGTGGACAGCGTGATCCGCACGTCGCTTTCCGCGTTCTCGCCCTCGCCCTGGAGGGATGCCGTCGCGCGGTACGTCCCGGGAGCGAGCCCGGTGACCTTCTGCGACAGCGCGAACGAGTAGGCCGAGCCCGACCAGAAGTTCGTCGAGCGTGTGCCCGTGCGGGGGTTCTCGGTGGAGCGCATCACGGCGCCGGTGCCGGTGAGCGACCACATGCTCGTGTCGGTGGCCTCGAACCCGGGATTGCGGAGGAAGTTGGCGGCCTTCACGACGATCGTCGCCGAGGTGGCGAGGCCGGATGCGGTGCGCCCCGAGATCTCGTATTCGCCCGGGCCGTCGATCCACGAGGACGCGTCGGACCACGTCACGGCCTCGTCCACGACCGAGCCGTCGTTGAAGGTCACGGCGACGGTCGCGGGCAGGCCCAGCGGGTCGCCGGCCGTCACCGTGCGCGAGATCGTCTCCACGTGCGTCACCTCGAGCGGAGCCACGGCGCCCGTACGGGCGTAGGCGAAGACGTTGAGCGACTCCAGCGCCGTGCCGTCGAAGGCGAAGAGCGCCTGGTTCTCCCACGCGGAGCCGCCGTAGTACTGACCGGCATCCACCGGGTCGTACTCCCCCGCGAAGCTGGATGCCCACCCGGAGCCGTCGCGCTCCCACAGCGCCCTGTTCGCCTCGAGGCTCTCCGGCGGCCCGACGGGAAGCCACGCCGGCTCCCAGTAGAAGACCCCGATGCCGGCCGACCCGACGTCGGCCACCGCCTGGATGACATCGCGCACGGCGGTCGCCTGGCCCTGCACGCTCACCGGGTACTGCGTGGCCTCCGAGGCGAGATCGATGACGTTGCCGTGGCCGTCGCCGTCGGCGAGCGTGTTGACCCAGGATGTCTCGGCGACCATGACCTTCTTGCCGTAGGTGTCGGCGACCTGCGCCAGCACCGTGGTCAGGTTCGTGAGGCTGCCGTGCCAGAACGGGTAGTACGACGACGCGAAGACGTCGTAGTCGACGTCGTTCGCGGCGAGGTTGGCCGCGTAGCCGGCGTAGCGCCCCGCCGATTCTGGGTTGGTGAAGTGCACGGCCACGAGGGCGTCGGGGTACGCCTCGCGCACCGCCGCCGATCCGGCGGAGAAGATCTGCGACATCCCCGCCCAGCCGGTGACACCCGCGACGCCGTTGTTCGTCTCGTTGCCGACCTGCACCATGCGCACGTCGACGCCGGCCGCGGACATCCGCTGCAGCGCGTCGAGAGTGAACTCCTCGACCTGCACGGCCTTCTCGGCGACGGTCAGGCTCTCCCACGCCTTGGGCGCCTCCTGCTTGGCGGGATCCGCCCAGAAGTCGGAGTAGTGGAAGTCGACCAGCACGCGCAGCCCCGCGGCCGTGGCGCGCCGGCCGATCTCGACGGCACGATCGACGTCGACCGTGCCCCCGCCGTAGCCGTGACCCTCGGCATCGAACGGGTCGTTCCACACGCGCACGCGCACGTCGGTGACCCCCGCGTCTGCGAGCACGTCGAACAGATCCGCCGGCCGGCCCGCGGCATCGCGGAAGATCACGCCGGAGTGCTCGAGGGCGATCACGGAGGAGACATCCACGCCGTTGATGAAGTCCGCGGGCAGGTTCTCGACCTTCTTCACCACGATGCCGGCCTGCACCGGCCCCTCCTCGGCAGCGGCCGGGGCCGCGATTCCCGCGGCGCCGACGAGGGCGCCGATCGTCAGGGCGGCGACGGTGCGCCAGGGGCGCGTCCAGGACCATGTCATGCGGACTCCTTTGTCGTGCGTGTCAGAGGCGCGCCGGACGCGGCAACGCCGTGCAGAGATGCCGGCGACCGGACGGCCGCCGGACGGTCAGCCCTTGACGGACCCGGCGGTGAGGCCGCCGACGATGTAGCGCTGGAGGGAGAGGAAGAGCACGAGGATGGGGATGGCCGCGATGACCGATCCCGCGGCGAACAGTCCCCAGTTCGAGGAGAGCTGGTTCGACACCCACTGGTACATTCCGACCGCGAGCGTCCAGTTGTCCTCGGAGACGAGCACGATCTTGGCGATGATGTAGTCGCCGAACGCCGCGATGAAGGCGAGCAGCCCGACGACGGCGAGGATCGGGGTCACGAGCGGGATGATCAGCCGCCAGAAGATCTGGGCGTGCGTCGCGCCGTCGATCTTCGCGGACTCGTCGATCTCGATCGGCACGGTGTTGAAGAATCCGTACATGAGGAAGGTGTTCACACCCAGCGCCCCGCCCAGATACACGCAGATGAGCGCGAGCTTGGAGTTGATGCCGAGCGCGGGGATGACCTCGCCGATCGTGAGCAGCATCAGGAAGATCGCGACGAAGGCGAGCGCCTGCGGGAACATCTGGACGATGAGGAGGGCGGTGAGGCTCACCCGGCGCCCGGAGAAGCGGAACCGGGAGAACGCGTAGGCGGCCGCGGCGCCCATGAGCACCGCTCCGAGGGCGGCGATGCCCGCGATCAGCAGCGAGTTTCCCGCCCAGATCCAGTAGCTGGTGTCGGCGAGCGAGGCGTAGTTGGCGAAATCCACAACGCTGAAGATCGCGTTGCTCGCGGCCAGGCTCCCCGCGGGATTGAGCGATGCCGAGAGCACGTAGACGAGCGGGAACACGGCGTAGAAGATGATGACGACGGCGAGCAGGTACTTCCAGCCGACATCGAGGAGCCAGCGGCGACGGCGGGCCCTCGTACGGCTGCTCGGCGGCGGAGTCCCCGCCCCGGTGGTGGAGGCGGTGGTCGCGGTGGTGGCAGACATCACATGAACTCCTCGAGCTTGCGGGTCTGGCGGAACGCCAGCGCCGAGATGAGGCCGACGACGATGAACACGAGGATCGACAGCGCGCTGGCGAGGCCGTAGTCGGCCGCGCCGCCGGAGACCCCGGAGATGTCGTAGATCGCCGAGATCAGGATGTCGGTGTAGCCGAGCGCGAACGGCGCACCCGGGATCGCCGGACCGCCGTTGTTGAAGAGGTAGATGATCGTGAAGTTGTTGAAGCTGAACGCGAACGACGAGATCAGCAGCGGCGCCGTGGCCACGAGCACGAGCGGCAGGATGATCGAGCGCAGCACGCGCGACTTCCCGGCGCCGTCGATCGCCGCCGCCTCGAGCGTGTCCCCCGGCAGCGCCTGGAGGGCGCCGGTGCAGACCAGGAAGTAGTACGGGTACGTCAGCCAGATGTTGACCCACAGCACCGCCCCACGGGCGAGCCACGGGTCGCCGAGCCAGTCGATGTTCGCGCCGAAGAAGAAGAGATCGTTGATCACCCCGAACTCGGCGTTGAACATGCCCCGGAAGAGCAGGGCCGACATGAACGCCGGGAAGGCGTACGGCAGGATGTACAGGGTCTTCAGGATCTTGCGGCCCTTCAGCCGCGCGTCGTTGTAGATGAGGGCGAAGAGCAGGCCGATCGCGAACGGCACGATGACCGACAGGATCGCGAACGCGAACGTCCAGGTCGTCACGAGCGCGAGCGGCTCGACCAGCTCGGGACTCGTGAACAGCGTGGCGAAGTTCTCGAAGCCGACCGGGACCGCCCATCCCGTCGGAAGGCTGCTGCCGTCTTCGGCGACGAAATTGCCGCGGTCATCCGGCGAATAGACGGCGCCGGTCGTCGTGTCGGTGATCGTCTGCGCCTGCTCGTCCCAGACGAGGGTCGAGGTGTAGACCGCGCCCGTCGAGCCGTCGCGGGTGCGGATCGATCCGTCGTTCGGGTCCTCGGAGAAGGGCACGCGCAGGGCCTGGACGCTCGCCTGCAGCTCCTGGTCGGTGAGCAGCTGCGCGCGCGGGACCACGGTCCACCCTGGCACCTCGCTCGGTGCGCCGCCCTGGCCGACCTCGGCATCCGCCACCGTCTCGAGCGGTGCCGTCTCGGTGCCGACGCGCACGTCGCCGTCATCGTCGACGATCGCGAAGCCCAGCTCGCCGACGCGCTCCAGAACGGAGAGCGGATAGGTGGGCGAGTCCTCGACCCGCCGCTCCCCCTGGATCAGCGCGGCATCGACCGCCTGCTCCATCGAGCCGACGTGTCCCGTGCCGTAGTTGGTGAAGGCGATGTACGCGGTGTATCCGAAGATGAACACCTGGAACACGAGGAGGAAGACGAGGCCCGGCAGCAGGTACTTGAGGGGAAGCGACCACCGGGTGAAGTAGACGATGTCGGCGATCGCGACGAGTGCGACCATGACGCCGACGATGAGCCAGGACTCGACGCGCCACGCGGCGAGGATGGTCAGGATGCCGAGGGCGTTGATCCCCGCCATGACGACGAGCTTCGCCACGAATCCCCAGCCGAGCCCCTTCCACCCGCGGGAGTGCGCCTCGGCCTTCTGAGGAAGGCCGTGCTGCCCGTCATCCGGGGTCGCCAGGGTCTCGGCGAGCTTTCCCTCGGGGATCGACATCTGTGTTTCCTCTCGTCACGACGAACGCGCCGCTGGTTGCCCGGGGGCGGGAGTATCGGGCGTCCCGCCCCCAGGCGGTCTGTCAGCCGATCGCTGCCTGCAGGTCCGTGATCATCTGGTTCCAGGTGGCGACGGGGTCGGCACCGTTGATGATCTGCACCTGCGCGGCGTTCCACAGGTCCCAGACCGAACCCATCTCGGGCACGCTCGGCATCGGCACGCCGTTCTGCGACGAGGCCAGGAAGCCGGCGATGATCGGGTCGGAGGACACGTCCTCCGCGATCGTCGACCACGCGGGGATGCGGGGGTCGGCGTCGTACAGCGCCTGCTGGGCCTCTTCGGTGGCGAGGTAGTTCACCAGGAACTCCTGGGCGAGCAGCGCGTTCTTGCTCTGCGAGCTGAGGTAGAAGCCCTGCACCCCGACGAACGGCGCGGCGGGCTCGCCACCGGCGGTCGGGATGGGGCTGACCTTCATGTTCGCCACGTCGGGGAACGCCGAGATCGCCCACGGCCCCTGGATGGTGAACGGCGCCTTGCCCGTATTGAACAGCTCGTTGTTGATGTCGTAGTCGACGGTCGTCGAGACGACGTTCGAGCCGTTGGCGCCCTGCGCGCCGAGCCACGTGGCGAATGCCTCGCCGGCGGGGCCGCCCATGCCGACCTCGGTCGTGTACGACCCGGACGCGTCCTGGACGAACACGGGTGCGCCGAACGACGTCTGGAACCCGTACATCGTGTACGCGTCACCGGTCTGCCCGCCGGTGTTGATCACGAAGGGGCGCTCGGCACCGGATGCCGTGCCCATCTGGATCATCTCGTCCCACGTGGTGGGGGCGGTGTCGCCGACGAGGTCGACGTTCTGGATGAGGGCCACGGTCTCGAGCGAGTAGGGCAGCGCGTAGAGCTGGCCGTCGTAGGTCATCGCCTCGAGGGCGACGGGCTCGATCTCGGATGCCTTGTCGCCGAGGTCGACCGTGTCGACCACTCCGGCGGCGACCAGGGCGCCGAGCCAGTCGTGCGCGCCGACCGTGATGTCGGGGCCCTCCCCGGTCGGGACCTGGTTGATGAAGTCGTTGCGGATGTCCTCGAAGTTCTTCTGCACGAGGGTGACGGTCGCGCCGGTCTCCTCCTCGAACGCCGCTGCGGCGTCCGTGATCGCCTGCTCGCGCTCCTCGTCGGTCCAGATGACGAGCTCGGCACCGCTGCCGTCAGCGGGCTCCTCGCTCGTGCCTGCGGAGCCGCCTCCGCCGCTGCAGCCTGCGAGGACTACGGCCGACGCCAGTGCGATCGCGCCGAATACCATCTGCTTGCGCATGGTTCTTCCTTCCGAAATGTGCCGGTCGATCCGCTGCGCTTCTGCTGAAGTCGCGCCGTTACGACCGATTGCTGGATGTCGCGACGGGACGGTCGCGACGGTGTGGGTCTCTGGTGTTGTCGTGTTGCGGGTGTTGCGGTGTCGTTGTGTTGCGGTGCTGCGTGTGCGGCGTGGGCGCCGCGAGGCTGACGGACCGGTCAGCGACCACCTCCCTCGGTGTCGCGCGGGGTCCGGATGACGGCGACGCCGCCACCCGCCAGTTCCAGGGTGCGGCCGACATCGGCTCCCGTCAGGAGGTCGACGCCGACGGCCGGCAGCGCTGCGATCCGCTCGCCGTGGTTGATGGCGATGGTGTAATCGGCATCCGCGCCGCGGCGGACGATGACCTCGACGCCCTCGGGGTGCCCGGGCGGCACGACCCCCGCGTCCGCGTACACCGCGCGCATGAGGGTCGCCATGCCGTCGGCATCCAGACGCGTGCTCACGTACCAGCCGACGCCGTCGCCGTGTTCGTTGCGCGTTATCGCCGGCATCCCGGCACCCGGCCCGTCCGCATACTCACCGATCACGGCGGCACCGGCGAGCGCGAGCGCCTCCTGCCAGACATCGGCGCCGAGCGTCGCGCCTTCGTCCCGGGTCCACGTGACCGACGCCCGCTCGCCGTCGCGCAGGGGCAGGAACTCCTCGACGGTCAGGCCCAGCGCGTCGCGGAGGGGAGCCCCGTAGCCGCCCGCGTGGACGGCGTCGTTCTCGTCGACGATGCCGGAGAAGAACGAGACGAGCAGCGTGCCACCCCCCTCGACGAAGCGCGTGAGGTTGGCGCCGTCGGCCTCCGTCAGCAGGTATTGCGCGGGGGCGATCACGAGCCGGTATCCCGAGAGGTCGTGGCCCGGCAGAGCGAAGTCGACCGTGATCCCGTCGCGCCAGCAGCGCTCGTAGAAGGCGCGCACCCGTTCGGCGTGCTGCACGTCGACGGAGGGCCGCCACTCCAGGTCCTGCGCCCAGAACGACTCGAAGTCCCACAGGATCGCGACATCCGCCACCACCCGCGAGTCGCGGACCTCGGCCAGCCGCCCGAGCATGTCCCCGAGCCCGACGACCTCGCGCCACACCCGCGACTCGGTGCCCGCGTGCGGAACCATCGCCGAGTGGAACTTCTCGGCGCCCGAGCGCGACGCGCGCCACTGGAAGAAGAGGATGGCGTCCGCGCCCCGGCCGAGGTGCGCGAGGGAGTTGCGCGCCATCTCCCCCGCCCGCTTCGCGACGTTGCGGGGCTGCCAGTTCACGGCCGAGGTCGAGTGCTCCATCAGGATCCACGGCTTGCCGCCGCCGACCGAACGGGAGAGGTCCGCCGCGATGGCGAGGCCGATCTCCCCCTCGGGGTCGGCGGCCCAGAGGTAGTGGTCGTCCGAGACGATGTCCATCTCACGAGCCCAGGCCCACATGTCGGTGGTCCAGCTCTGATTCGCCATGAAGTTCGTCGTGATCGGCTGGGACGCGTGCGCCCGGATCGCGTCGCGCTCGGCGATGAAGCACTGGCGCAGCTGGTGATCGGTGAAGCGGGCGAAGTCCAGGCGCTGCGCGGGGTTCACGGCCGAGGGGGCGGCGGCGGGAGCGCCGACGTGATCCCACTCCCCGTAGCGCTGGCCCCAGAAGGCGGTGCCCCACGCCTCGTTCAGCCTGTCGAGCGAGCCGTACCGCGCCCTCAGCCACTCGCGGAAGGCGACGACCGCGTGCTCGGAGTAGTCCTCGCCGACCGGCACGCCGTATTCGTTGTGGACGTGCCACATCACCACGGCCGGGTGGTCGCCGTAGCGCTCCGCGAGCGCCGAGGCGATCCGGGTGGCTGCCTCCCGATAGGCGGGCGCCGAATGGGAGGCCATCCCGCGGGATCCGAAGCCCAGAACGGTGCCCTCGCGGTTCACCGGACGCGAGTCGGGGTGCTTCGCGAAGAACCACGCGGGCGGGGACGCCGTCGGCGTGCCCATGTCGGCGGCGATGCCGTTCTCGTGCAGCAGGTCGAGCACCTCGTCGAGCCACTCGAAGTCGTAGACGCCCTCGCTCGTCTCCAGGAGTGCCCAGGCGAAGATCCCGACGCTGACGAGAGTGACCCCCGCCTCGCGCATGAGCCGCACATCCTCGACCCACGTCTGGCGGGACCACTGCTCGGGCGTGTAGTCACCGCCGTAGGCGATGCCCGAGAGCTCGGGCCAGGCGGTGGGAGAGGTCATGACGCTCCATCGGGTTCGCAGTCTCGGTGCCGGCCCGAGGCGAGGACCGGATGCCGGGGCAAGGCGCGGCTGGAACACTGTAACCGGTCACAGGCCGGGATGACAACGGGCTGTTACCGAACTGTGACCGGTTACAGGTCTGCAGGCCGATCGCGCCCGCAGAGGCCCCCGGAGCGGTAGAGTTCCCGATCGTGGAGCAGACGAAGGTCATTCAGCGAAAGCCGACGATCCGGGACGTCGCGTCGGCGGCCGGGGTCTCGTACGGGACGGTCTCGCGGGTGATCAACGGCGGCCACTGGGTGTCGCCTCAGGCCCGCGAGGCGGTCGAAGAGGCGATCCGGGTCACCGGGTACACGGCGAATCACCATGCCCGCAGCCTCGCCACCGGGCGGGCGAACTCCCTCGCGTTCCTCCTCACCGAGGACCAGCACCTGCTGTTCGCCGATCCCACCTTCTCCCTCCTCCTCCGCGGCGCCGCGGAGGCGCTCTCCCAGCGGTCCATGACCCTCGTCCTGCTCGTCGCCGGCACGCCCGCCGAGCGCGCGAGCGTCGAGCACTACGTCAGCGCCGGCCACGTCGACGGCGTGCTGCTCATCTCCTCGCACGAGTCGGAGCCGCTCCTCGATTCCCTCCTCGCGGCGAAGATCCCCACCGTCGCCTGCGGCGTGCCGCTCGGGCACCAGGGGGATCTTCCCGCGGTGTCGGTCGACGAGGCGGGGTCCGCCCGCGAGATGACGCGCTACCTGCGCGAACGCGGCCACCGCCGCATCGCGATGATCGCGGGGCCCGCGGACACCCCCGGCGGCCGCTACCGGCTCGTCGGCTTCCGTGAGGAGATGGGCGAGGACTTCCTCCCAGAACTCGTCGAAGAGGGCGACTACAGCATGGACTCGGGCGCCGCCGCGATGACCCGAATGCTCGAGCGCACCCGCGACATCGACGCGGTGTTCGCCGCGTCCGATCTCATGGCCGCCGGCGCCATCGCCGCGCTGCGCAGGGCGGGGCTGCGGGTGCCCGAGGACATCGCAGTGGCGGGCTTCGACGACTCGGGGCTCGCCGCGACCCACGAGCCGCCGCTCACGACGATGCGCCAGCCCTGGGACCAGATCAGCGAGCAGATGGTGTCGCTGCTGCTGGAGGTCATCGCGGGCGGCACCGGCACGGCCGTCACGCTGCCGACGACGCTGATCCGGCGCGAGAGCGCCTGAGCCGGAGGAGGCCGGGCGCCGCTTCGGTAGAGTGCGGATCATGACGGATGCCGACGGCGCGCGCCGCACCGACGAAGTCGATCGCATCGTCGGAGCGTGGAGCGAACAGCGCCCCGACCTCGACTTCTCCCCGCTCGAGGTGCTCTCCCGCGTCGACCGCCTCTCCCGGCACCTCGACCGCTCACGTCGCGAGGCCTTCCGGCGCAGCGACCTGGAGCCGTGGGAGTGGGACGTGCTGTCCGCGCTGCGGCGGGCAGGCGAGCCCTTCCAGCTGAGCCCGAAGCAGCTTCTGCAGCAGACCCTGGTCTCCAGCGGCACCATGACCAACCGCATCGACCGCCTCGTCGGACGCCGGCTCGTGCGCCGCGAGGCGGACCCCGACGACGGGCGCAGCATCCTCGTGATCCTGACGCCCGACGGGCGCCTGCGCGTGGACGCCGCCATCACCCGCCTCGTCGACGCGGAGGCGGTGCTGCTCGGAACCCTCTCGCGGTCGGATCGCGACCGCCTCGCCGCGCTGCTGCGCAAGCTCAGCCTCGGCTTCGACGCCTGAGCGGCTGGCGCACGCCGGAGGCGCCCGCGCCTAGGCTGGACGGATGGCCCACCTCCTCGGCGGAGAGCATCTGCACGTCGAATTCCCCGCGAAAGTCGTCCTCGACGACGTGACGGTCGGCATCGACGGCGGCGACCGCATCGGCATCGTGGGGCGCAATGGCGACGGCAAGTCGACGCTCATGAAGGTGCTGACGGGCCGGATGGATCCGGATCAGGGGCGCGTGACGATGCGCGGCGGCGTGCGCGTGGGCATGCTCGCGCAGGACGACGACCTGCCGGATGACGAGACGGTGCGTCACGCGATCGTCGGCGACCGCCCGGAGCACGAGTGGCTGGGCGACGCGCGCGTGCGGGACGTGCTCGACGGGCTCCTCCGCGACGTGCCGCTCGACACCGTCGTCGCGGGTCTCAGTGGCGGTCAGCGCCGTCGCGTGGGCCTTGCCCGCCTGCTGGTCGGCGAGTGGGACGTCGTCGCCCTGGATGAGCCGACCAACCACCTCGATGTCGAGGGGATCGCCTGGCTCGCCGAGCACCTCGCGGCGCGGTGGCCGCGCGGAACGGGCGGTCTGCTGCTCGTCACGCACGACCGGTGGTTCCTGGACGCGGTCTGCACGCGCATGTGGGAGGTGCACGACGGCATCGTCGATCCGTTCGAGGGCGGATACGCGGCGTACGTGCTGCAGCGCGTCGAGCGGCAGCGCCAGTCGGCCGTCGCCGAGACCAAGCGCCGCAACATCCTCCGCAAAGAGCTCGCCTGGCTGCAGCGCGGAGCGCCGGCGCGCACGTCGAAGCCGAAGTTCCGCATCGACGCCGCGACCCAGCTCATCGAGGACGAGCCGCCGCCCCGCGACAACGTCGAGCTCGCCAAGCTCGCGACCGCGCGCCTCGGCAAGGACGTCGTCGACCTGCTCGATGCCGGGGTGACCTACCCCGCGGCAGGCTCGGCGACAGCGGGGGGCGCCGACTCCCCCGTCACCGTGCTGACAGACGTGGAATGGCGCATCGCGCCCGGCGAGCGCACCGGCATCCTGGGCCCGAACGGGGTCGGGAAGTCGACGCTCCTCGGCCTCGTCTCCGGCACCGTCGAGCCCACGTCCGGGCGGGTCAAGCGCGGCAAGACCGTGCAGGTCGCCCAGCTCAGCCAGCGCCTCACCGAGCTCGACCAGTACGCGAACGACCGGGTGCGCGACGTGCTCTCGCTGCAGAAGACGTCGTACGTCACCGGCGGCAAGGAGCTCACCCCCACCCAGCTGCTCGAGCGTCTCGGCTTCCGCTCCTCCGAGCTCTCCACTCCCGTGCGAGACCTCTCGGGCGGGCAGAAGCGGCGCCTGCAGCTGCTGCTGGTGCTGCTCGGGGAGCCCAACGTGCTGATCCTCGACGAGCCGTCGAACGACCTCGACACCGACATGCTCGCGGCCCTCGAGGACCTGCTCGACTCCTGGCCCGGCACCCTGCTCGTCGTCTCACACGACCGCTACCTCATCGAGCGGGTGACCGACCAGCAGTACGCGATCGAGGACGGCCGCCTTCGTCACCTCCCCGGCGGCGTCGAGGAGTACCTGCGCCGTCGAGCCGCCGCGCGCAGCGCCCAGCTCGCCGGGCCCGCTGCCTCCGCGTCGACGGCATCCGCCCCAGCTGCCGGCCTGAGCGGCGCGGAGCGCCGGAACGCCGAGAAGGAGCTGTCGTCCATCGAGCGGCAGCTCGCGAAGCTCGGCAGGCGCATCACCGCGGCGCACGACGACCTCGCGACGCACGACCAGTCGGACTACCCGGGCATCGGCCGCCTCAACGCCGAGCTGCAGTCGCTGGAATCCGACGTGGCGGCGCTCGAGGAGCGCTGGCTCGAGGTCGGCGCCGAGCTCGACTGAGGCTCCGCGCACCCGCGCGGCCGCCCTCTTGCGGCACCCCCGTGGCAGGAGTATTCGTTAGCTGACGCGGTGTCCTCCTGTACCGCCCACTCCGAGCGGACGAGCGCCGCCAAGGGGAGTGCCATGAGAACATATGCGCTGGCGCAGGCGGGCGCCGCTCCGGCGTTCGCCGACGCCGACATACCGGATCCGGCTCCGGGCGAGGCCCGCATCCGGATCGCCGCAGCCTCGGTCAACGGCTTCGACCTCGCCGTCGCGGCGGGATACATGACGGGCTTCTTCGACCATCTCTACCCGGTGGTGCTCGGTCGGGAGTTCGCGGGCGTCGTGGATGCCGTGGCGGACGACGTCTCGGATCTCGCGGTGGGCGATCGGGTCCTCGGCGTCGTCTCGAAACCGCACCTGCATGAGGGCGCCTTTGCGGAGTACACCACCGTGCCGACCGGTGACTGCGTGATCGCCCCCGCCGCGCTCACGATGCCGGAGGCGGCGAGCCTCGCGCACACGGGCTCTGCCGCCCTGGCCATACTGGCGGCGCTGGGCTCGGACCTCCGCGGAAGGACGGTGCTGATCGTCGGCGCGACCGGAGGCGTGGGCACCCTGCTCGTGCAGCTGGCTTCGGCAGAAGGCGCCACCGTGATCGCCACCGGCCGCACGGCCGAGGGTCGCGCGCTGCTCGTGGAACTCGGCGCGGCGCACGCGGTCGACTACACCGAGGACCTCGCGGCCGACGTGCGCGCGGTCGCGGTCGACGGGGTGGACGCCGCCGTCCACCTCCACGGCGACCCGGACGAGATCGCGCCGCTCGTGCATCAGGGCGGCCGCTTCATCTCGCCCCTGCTGTACAGCCCCGAGCAGTTCGGGAAGCCCTGGGTGGAATTCGTGCCCATCGCCGCGTACCCGACCCCTGCCGGCCTCCACCGCCTCGCCGAGCTGGTCGAGGCCGGTCGCCTGCGCGTCATCGTGGACAGGGAGTTCGCGTGGGAGGACACACCGAACGCGTTCGCGGCGTTCGGCCGGGAGACGCTCGGAAACCTCGTCGTGCGCGTCGGGGAGTGACTCTCGGACGCCCCGCGGCCCGGACGCAGAAGGCCTCTTCGGTTCAGCCGAGGTCGTTCTCGGTCAGCCACTGCGACGCGATGTCCTCCGGCGACATCTGATCGACGGTGCTCTGCACGTTCAGAGCGACGAGCGCCTCGGGCGTGAGTGCGGCGCTGACCGCGTTGATGACATCGGAGATCTCGTCGGCCCGGTCGGCGTTCACGAGCGGCACGACGTTGGAGGCCAGGATGAGCCCCTCGGGGTCTTCCAGCACGACGAGGTCGTCGGTCTGGATCCGCGGGTCGGCGGTGTAGACGTTGGCGACCTGGACGGTGCCGGCCAGCAGGTCCTCGACCGTGGTGTCACCCGTGGCCGAGAACGCGATGTCGACGCCGTAGGTGTCCTTCAGTCCCGTCGGGCCGTACGGGCGCTCCTCGAGCTCCGGCGGGCCGCCCAGCGTCAGCGGCTCGGTGACGTTCGCGAGGTCGCCGATCGTCGTGAGGCCGTTCGACTCTGCGAAGGCGGACGTGACCGTGTAGGAGTCCTGGTCGGTCGCGGTGGCCTGGTCGAGGACGGTGAGCCCCTCGGGCAGCGCCTCGCCGAGGGCGGCGTACACGTCCTCCGGGGTGCGAGCCTCGGTGCCTTCGTCGTACCACTGCAGCAGATTGCCGGTGTACTCGGGGAAGAGGGTGATCTCACCGCTCTCGAGCGACGGAAGGTAGGCGTCGCGCTGCCCGATGTTGAACTGGCGCTCGACCTCGAAGTCGGCGTTCTCGAGCGCCTGAGCGTAGATCTCGGCGATGATCTCGTTGGAGTAGTAGGCCTGCGAGCCGACCACGATCGCGTCGCCGTCGCCTCCTCCATCGCCCGAATCGGTGGCGAGGGGATCGCCCGAGGCGCAGCCGGAGGCCACGAGCGCGAGGCCGGCGAGCGCGAGGGCGCCCAGGGTCGACCGGGACTTCTTTGCTGTGAACATGACTTCTTCTTCCTTATGGGTGAGCAGCTGATCTGGGGACAATGGGGTCAGCGGGAGGCGGCGGGGACGGGCGCCGGGGCGACCGCCGGAGTTCTCTTCGGCGCGCGGAGTCGATCGGATTGCCCCACGCGGATGCCGCGGGGCACCGATGCGCGCTGCAGCAGCGCGAAGACTCCGTCGAGCACGAGCGCGAGCGCCGCGACGAGGATCGCCCCGCCGAGGATCTCGTCGTAGCGGCGCAGGTCCAGCCCTCTGAAGATGTACTGTCCGAGGCCGCCGAGGTTGACATAGGCGGCGAGCGTCACGGTCGCGACGACCTGCAGTGTCGCCGAGCGCAGTCCTCCGACGAGCAGCGGCAGGCCGAGCGGCACCTCGACGCGCCACAGCACCTGCCACGGCGTCATCCCGGTCGCCCTGGCCGCGTCGATGATGCGCCGGTCGATCGCCTCGAAGCCCGTGTAGGCGCCGGCCAGGATCGACGGGATCGCGAGCAGCACGAACGCCGTCAGCGCGGCCTCCGGCTTGTTCAGCACCCCGAAGAGCAGCACGAGCAGCAGGATGAGGCCGAACGACGGGATCGCCCGCGCGGCGCCGGAGATGCCCACGGCGAGCTCGCGCCCTCGCCCGGTGTGACCGATCAGCCACCCGGCGGGGATCGCGATGAGCGCCGCGATCAGCATGGCGGCGAAGGTGTAGGCGAGGTGCACGAGCACGGCGACCGGGATGGACGACGGACCGGTCCACTGCTCGGGGGCGAAGATCCACGCGAAGGCCTCCGCGAAGACGTTCATGCGGGCGCTCCGACCGCGAGGGGGCGCACGGCGCCCTGCCGCACCCGCGTCTGCCGGGTCCACGGCATCAGCGCACGGCCGGCGAGCATGAGCACGAGGTCGACCACGAGGGCCAGCAGCATGACGGTGATGACGCCCGCGAGGATCTCGGGGATGATGCGCCGCTCGTAGCCGTTGGTGAACAGGTACCCGAGGTTCGTGACGCCGATGAAGATGCCGACCGTCGCGAGCGCGATCGTGCTGACGGCCGTCACCCGGAGCCCCGCGAGCAGCACGGGGCCGGAGAGAGGGAACTCGACGGTCCAGAACCGCCGGAAGGACGAGAAGCCGAGGGCCGTCGCCGACTGGCGGACGGCGGGGTCCACGGAATCGAGTCCGTCCGCCACGGAGCGCACCATGATCGCGATCGCGTAGATGGTCAGGGCGATCGTGAGGTTCAGCTCGCTCAGCGCGCTGATGCCGAGCACGCCGGGCAGCAGTCCGAGGAGCGCGATCGAGGGGATCGTGTACAGCAGCCCCGTCGAGGTGAGCAGGATGCCGCGCACCGGTCGGTACCGCACGGCCAGCCAGCCGAGCGGCAGGGAGAGCACGAAGCCGAGCACGATGGGCAGGATGCTCTGACGCAGGTGCTCCAGCGTGAGCGCCCAGATCAGGTCGAGGTTGTCGAGCACCCAGGTCATGGGGCCTCCCCCACGATCGCCCCCTGTGTGCGGCCCTCGCTGTCGACGACGACGGTGCCGCGCTCCGTCTTCTTCAGCCGGAGTGCGCGGGCACCGCGCTCGGCGCCGATGAAGCTCGCCACGAACTCGTCGGCGGGGTTCTCGATGATCTCGCTCGGCGTGCCGACCTGTGCGATGCGAGCCCCGGTCTGCAGGATGACGACCTGGTCGCCGAGCAGGAACGCCTCGTCGATGTCGTGCGTCACGAAGACCACCGTCTTGTCGAGCTCGCGCTGCAGGCGGATGAGCTCCTGCTGGAGGTCGGCCCGCACGATGGGGTCGACCGCGCCGAAGGGCTCGTCCATGAGGAGGATGTTCGGGTCGGCCGCGAGCCCGCGCGCCACGCCCACCCGCTGCTGCTGGCCACCCGAGAGCTGGCTCGGATACCGATCGGCGAGCCCGCGGTCGAGGCCGACGGTGTCGAGCAGCTCGAGGGCGCGCTCGCGCGCCTTCTTGCGCGGCACCCCGCTCAGCACCGGGACGGTGGCGACGTTGTCGAGCACCGTGAAGTGCGGCATCAGGCCGGAGTTCTGCATGACGTAGCCGATGCTCCGCCGGAGCGCGACGGGCTCGCGCTGCTGCACGCTCTCGCCGTCGATCTCGATGACGCCCGCCGTCGGATCGACCATGCGGTTGATCATCCGCAGCAGGGTCGTCTTGCCGCAGCCGGACGAGCCGACGAACACGGTCGTCTGCCGCGAGGGCAGCACGAGGCTGAAGTCCTCGACGGCGCGCGTGCCGCCGGGGAACTCCTTGGTGACGGAGCGGAACTCGATCATCGCCGGGTCACCGTCGCACCGCGCGACGCGGCTATGCGACGACCTCGACTTCCTTCCAGAACGCCACGTAGCCCGAGAAGTCCTTGCCGACACGTTCGATCGCGGTGGGATACGGCGTCGGGTACGACCACGCCCGGTCTGCGAGCTCCCGGTCGCCGACCTTCACCGTGTAGTACTGGCACTCGCCCTTCCACGGGCAGGTGTAGGGCGTGGGACTGTCGACCAGCACGCCCTCTTTCACGCTCATCGGAGGGAAGTACCTGTTGCCTTCGATCAGGATGAGCTCTGCCTCATCCGCCTCTGCGATGACCGTGCCACCGAGTACTGCCTTCATGGGTCCTCCTCGCGTGGGCACAGCTGTACCCCGTGCAACGAGCGTATAAGACCCCGGGGACACCGGGCCGGGCGAGCCGTCAGTTGACGACGCGCGCGCCCGGCACGGGCCCGTGCACGTTGAGCGCGGTCATGCCGGCGGCGCTGAGGGTGACGCGCAGGTCGAGCGCCTCGTCCTCGTCGGCCGCGAGGAAGGCGAGGGTCGGCCCCGAGCCGGACACGATGCCTGCCAGGGCGCCGGAGCTCTCGCCGAGCTCGAGCGCCTCGGCGAGCGCCGGGCGCAGCTGGAGGGTCGCCACCTGCAGGTCGTTGTGCAGGCTCTCCGCGAGCAGCACCGGATCCCCCGCGCGCAGCGCCTGCAGCACCGCGGCGGCGACCACGGGGGTGCGCGCCGGCGGGTGGATGTCGGTGACCACGCGGGCCCGGTGGGCGTCGAGCCCGGCGTAGACCTCGGGCGTCGACATCCCCTCGTCGCTCGTCACGATGACCCAGTCGAAGCGACCGCGGGCCAGCGCCGCGCTGAGCTGGTCTCCCCGCCCCGTTCCCACCGCCGTGCCGCCCATGAGGGAGAAGGGCACATCGGCGCCGAGCTGCGCGGCGAGCTGCAGCAGCTGGCCGGTCGAGACCTCGGTGCCCCACAGCGCGTCGCACGCGACCAGGGCGGCCGCGGCATCCGCAGAGCCCCCGCCCATCCCGCCGGCGACCGGCACGCCCTTGCGCACGTCGAGGTGAACGCCGCCGGTGTATCCCGTCTCGCGGGCGAGGAGCCGTGCGGCCCTCAGGGCGAGGTTGCGGTCATCCAGCGGAACGCCCGACACGTCGACCGAGCCGGTCACCGCGATCGTGAAGTCATCGGCGACCGTCGCGAAGACGTCCTCGAAGACCGAGACCGCCTGATAGGCGGTCGCGACGTCGTGGTATCCGTCCTCCTGCACGTCGCCGACCTCGAGGAAGACGTTGATCTTGCCGGGGGCGCGGACGTGGACGCCGTCCATGGCCGCTCGCAGCGTCACGTCGGTCCCGGTCAGGCCGAGGCCGACGCGGCCCAGAGATCGACGTCGATGGAGTCCGACAGCGCGTCGATCTGCTCGATCTCGGCCGTGTCGAAGGCCGGGCCGTTCAGTGCCGCGATGTTCTCGTCGAGCTGCTCCGGGCGGGAGGCGCCGATCAGCGCCGACGTGACCACGGGGTCGCGCAGCACCCACTGGATCGCCATCTGAGCGAGCGTCTGGCCGCGCTCCTTCGCGATCACGTCCAGACCGCGGAGGGCGGAGAGCGCACGCTCGGACAGCCGTTCGCCCGGGAGCGACCTGCGCTTCTGGGCGCGCTCGGCCGTGCCGTCGCCGAGGTACTTGTCGGTGAGCAGGCCCTGCGCGAGCGGGGTGAAGGCGATGGCGCCCATGCCCTCCTGCTTCAGCACGCCCGTGAGCCCGTCCTCGACCCAGCGGTTGAGGATCGAGTACGACGGCTGGTGGATGACGAGCGGCGTACCCAGCGATCGCGCCACCGCGGCCGCGACCGCCGTGCGCTCCGCGCTGTACGACGAGATGCCGACGTACAGCGCCTTCCCCTGGCGCACGAGGGTGTCGAGGGCGCCGATGGTCTCCTCGATCGGGGTCACCGGGTCGACGCGGTGCGAGTAGAAGATGTCGACGTAGTCGACGCTCATGCGCTTCAGCGACTGCTCGGCGCTGGCCAGGATGTACTTGCGCGATCCGAGGTCGCCGTAGGGCCCCGGCCACATGTCGTAGCCGGCCTTCGAGGAGAGGATGAGCTCGTCGCGGTACGGCGCGAAGTCCTCG
>DASUQB010000058.1:0-2773 GCA_036280835.1 Microbacterium sp.
ACGACCAACACGACGATGATCTTCATCAACCAGCTGCGCGAGAAGATCGGCGTGTTCTTCGGCTCGCCCGAGACGACCGCCGGCGGAAAGGCGCTGAAGTTCTACGCATCGGTCCGCCTCGACATCCGCCGCATCGAGACGCTGAAGGACGGAACGGACGCCGTCGGAAACCGCACGCGCGTCAAGGTCGTGAAGAACAAGATGGCGCCGCCGTTCAAGCAGGCGGAGTTCGACATCCTCTACGGCACCGGCATCTCGCGCGAAGGAAGCCTCATCGACTTCGGTGTCGAGCACGCGATCGTCAAGAAGTCGGGTGCCTGGTACACCTATGAGGGAGAGCAGCTGGGACAGGGCAAGGAGAACGCCCGCAACTTCCTGCTCAAGAACCCCGACATCGCCACCGAGATCGAGACCAAGATCAAGACCAAGCTCGGCATCGGCGTGCCGAAGGCGGATGCGGCGGAGCCGCTGAAGGCGGCCGACGAGCTGGCCAAGCGCCGCCCGGCCTGAACATGACGGACAGCGACGATCACGGGGGCGAGCGTCTCGCCCCCGTGACCTTCCTCCCAGGCGTGACGCCGGCCCGCGAGGCGCCGCGGCGTGCGGCGTCACTGCCTGACAAGCCGCGTCGCGCCGTCGCCTTCAGCGAGGAGTACTGGGCCGACGACGATGCCGCGGGCAGCGATCCCGTGCCGGCCGCTTTCCGCGGCGGGGACGGCGACGACGATGTGGAGGCCGCCGCCGACCCCGAGGTGATCGACAGGGACGCGATGGTGGATACCGCGGTGGCGGGGCTGACCCGCAGTCTCGGGCGCCGGGGCCTTTCGGTCGCGGAGGCCCGTGCTCGCCTGCGATCGGATGGCCTCACCGATGTCGAGGCCGAGGACGTTCTGGCGGACTTCGAGCAGCGCGGCTGGCTCGATGACGCCGTGCTCGCCGAGCAGCTCGTGTATGCGGCGACCACGCGCAAGGACATGGGCACCCGGGCGGTGCGGCAGCTGCTGGTCAAGCGCCTGGTGAGCCGGGAGGTCATCGACGCCGTCGTGTCCGAGCTGCCGGATGACGACGTCGAACGCGCCCTCGAATTCGCGCGCACGAAGGCCCGCGCGCTCACCCGGTATGACGACGCCACCGCCACGCGGCGGCTGATGGGGATGCTGGCTCGTCGCGGGTTCGGAGGATCCTCAGCGGGCCAGGCGGCGCGCACGGCCCTCGCCGAGGCGCGCGGCTCGGCCGGTGCATCCGGCGTCCGCTTCCGCTGACCCCCGCATCGCGCGCTCCGCACACTCCAGGCGCTCCGCCGATCGATCGACGTCGAGCCGTAGAATCGGGTGATCATGACTCTGCTGGACGGCACCCCCACCTTCATCGCCCCCTCGCCCGCCGCACACGACGCGACGGGCGCCGCGCGCTCCTACGAGGTGCGCACCTTCGGGTGCCAGATGAACGTGCACGACTCCGAGCGCCTGTCGGGCTCGCTCGAGAGCGCCGGCTACGTCCGCGCCGAAGCCGGCGAAGAAGCCGACGTCGTGATCATCAACACGTGCGCGGTACGGGACAACGCGGCGGGCAAGCTCTACGGCACGCTCGGGCACCTGGCATCCATCAAGCGCCGCAAGGACGGCATGCAGATCGCCGTCGGCGGCTGCCTCGCGCAGATGGACAAGCAGACGGTGCTCGATAAGGCACCATGGGTCGACGTCGTCTTCGGCACCCACAACATGGGGTCGCTTCCGAGCCTGCTCGAGCGGGCGCGGCACAACGGGGAAGCCGAGCTGGAGATCCTCGAGTCGCTCGAGGTCTTCCCGTCGACGCTCCCCACCAAGCGTGACTCGATCTACAGCGGGTGGGTCTCGATCTCGGTCGGCTGCAACAACACCTGCACCTTCTGCATCGTGCCCAGCCTTCGCGGCAAGGAGAAGGACCGCCGCCCCGGCGACATCCTCAACGAGATCCGGCTGCTCGTCGAGGACGGGGCCATCGAGGTCACCCTCCTCGGCCAGAACGTCAACTCCTACGGGGTCGAGTTCGGCGACCGGTTCGCCTTCGGCAAGCTGCTCCGCGCCGCGGGCGAGCTCGAGGGACTCGAGCGGATCCGCTTCACGAGCCCGCACCCCGCCGCCTTCACCGACGACGTGATCGACGCCATGGCCGAGACGGCCTCCGTCATGCCCCAGCTGCACATGCCGCTCCAGTCCGGCAGCGATCGCATCCTGCGCGCGATGCGCCGCTCGTACCGCAGCGAGCGGTTCCTCGGCATCCTGGACCGCGTGCGCGAGCGCATGCCGAACGCCGCCATCACGACCGACATCATCGTGGGCTTCCCCGGCGAGACCGACGAGGACTTCGAAGACACCATGCGGGTCGTCGAGCAGGCCCGCTTCACGAGCGCCTTCACCTTCCAGTACTCGATCCGCGAGGGGACCCCCGCGGCCACGATGCCGGATCAGGTGCCCAAGGCGATCGTGCAGGAGCGCTACAACCGGCTCCTCGCGCTGCAGGAGCGCATCTCCCTGGAGGAGAATCAGGCACAGGTCGGCCGCGAGGTCGAGGTGCTGGTCTCCATGGGCGAGGGCAAGAAGGATGCCGCGACCCACCGCCTCACGGGGCGCGGCGAAGACAACCGGCTCGTCCACTTCGAGCTGCCGCAGGGCAGCGATTCGCCGCGCCCCGGCGACATCGTCTCGGTCCGCATCACGCATGCGGCCCCGTTCCACCTCCTGGCCGACGCGCCGGACGGCGCGCCGCTGCGCATCCGACGCACGCGCGCGGG
>DASUQB010000059.1:0-35382 GCA_036280835.1 Microbacterium sp.
CACGCCGATGACCATGGTGGCCAGGGCCACGATCAGCAGCAGCACGTTGACGCTCGAGTCCGCGAACAGCTGCGTCTCGGTGCGGATCAGCGCGTAGACGCCGACCTTCGTGAGGAGTCCGGCGAACACCGCGGTGACGGGGGCCGGCGCGGTCGGGTACGAGTCGGGCAGCCAGAACGACAGCGGGAAGACGGCGGCCTTGATGCTGAACGCCACGAGCAGCAGCAGGTGCAGCACGAGCTGCACGTCCTGCGGCAGCTCGTTCATCCGCTCGGCGATCTGCGCCATGTTCACGGTGCCGAGGGCCCCGTAGATGGCGGCGATCGCGGCGAGGAAGAGGATCGACGACACGAGCGAGACGACGATGTAGACGACGCCCGTGCGGATCCGCGACTCGGTGCTGCCGAGGGTGATGAGCACGTACGAGGCGACGAGCAGGATCTCGAAGCCGACATAGAGGTTGAAGAGGTCGCCCGCGATGAAGGCGGTGAAGATGCCCGCCGACAGGATCAGGTACGACGGGTGGAAGATCGAGACCGGGGTGTCGTCATCGCCGTCGGCGGCCCCCTGGCCGACCGAGAAGAGCAGGACGGCGAGCAGCACGACGCTCGAGACGGCGACGAGCAGGGCGGCGAGGCGGTCGACGTAGAGCACGATGCCGAAGGGGATCGGCCACCCGCCCACCGATACCGCGAGGGGCTGCCCGGAGTCGACGGCGACGAGCAGGATCGCCGCGATCACGAAGACGACGCTCAGCGTGGCGATCGACACCCCGACCTGCCAGCGCCGGCGACGGCCGAAGATGAGCGTCATCGCCGCGCCGAGGAGGGGCAGCGTGACGAGCAGGGGTACGAGCGCGCTCATCGGTCGCCTCCTTCGGGGGTGTCGGCGGGAGAGGAATCCGGGTCGTCGCGGCGGACGGCCCGGCGATCGGTGGGCGCGTCATCGCGGATCGTCGGGATGTCGCGGGCGTGCAGCACGACAATGGGCGCCGTGTCGACTCCGACGAAGTCGGTGGTGGCCGCGTCGTCGATCGTGACCGCGTCGTCCTCCATGACGTCCTCGGCCTCCGGCCCGCGGTCGCGGATCGCGATGTCGGCGAGGTCGTCCTCGACCGTATCGGCCTGGCCGAGCTGCCACGAGCGGTAGATCAGGGCGAGCAGGAAGGCCGACACCGCGAAGGTGATGACGATCGCCGTGAGGGTGAGCGCCTGCGGCAGCGGGTCGCTCATCTCGTCCGGATCGGCCGAGCCGAAGAACGGCGCGATCCCGGGGCGGCCCATCACGATGAGCAGCAGCAGATTGGCGGCGTTGCCCAGCAGCAGGAATCCGATCAGCACCCGGGTGAGGCTGCGCTCGAGCATCGCGTAGACACCGCACGCGAAGAGCACCGCCATGATGACGATCAGGGTGAGGGAGACGGTCATGCGCCGTCCGAGGCGTGGTTCATCAGATGCTCACCCCCCGCGCGCGCAGCTCCTGCGCCTGCCGGTCGACCTCTGCGCCGAGGCTGCGCAGCACATCGAGCACCAGCCCGATGACGACGAGGTAGACGCCGATGTCGAACAGGGTCGAGGTGACGAACTCCACGTGCCCGAGCACCGGCACCTCGGCCTCGAAGAAGGTGCTCGTGAGGGGTGCCGCCCCGAAGAACAGCGGCACGATCGCGCACCCGAGGGCGATGGTCATGCCGACACCCAGCAGCGTCCCGGCGTCGCTCGGCGCCGCGACGCCGAGCTCGTAGCGGCCGCCGGCGATGTAGCGCATGACGAGGGCCATGCCCGCGACGAGTCCGCCGGCGAACCCGCCGCCCGGAAGGTTGTGCCCGGCGAAGAGCAGGTAGATCGAGACCACGATGATCGTGTGGAAGAGCACGCGCACGATCACCTCGAGGATGATCGAGCGGTTCTCCGGCCGCATCCGCTGGCCGCCCAGCAGCCACGCGCGGGGGCTGTCGCTGTTGTCGGAGGTCTCCAGGCGCACGCCGTCGGTCGTCTCGACGAGCGGCCGGCGCCGCGTCGTGCGGCTCTTGGTCTTCGGCATCGGCTGCGTCGCGGTCGCCATGCTGCCGGACCGGTGGGTCACGAACACGAGCGAGGCCACGCCGGTCGCGGCGAGGATCAGCACCGACAGCTCGCCCATCGTGTCCCAGCCGCGGAGGTCGACGAGGGCGACGTTGACGACGTTCCGGCCGTGACCGAGCTCATAGGCGAGCTCCGGGAACCGGCCGGAGATCGGGTCGGCGACCCGCGCCCCGGTGGCGACGATCGCGACGAGTGCCATGGTCACGCCGACGCCGATGCCGAGCACGGCGCGGGCGATCGGCCACACCGAGGCGTTGTGCTCACCCATCCGCGCCGGGAGCCGGCGCAGCACGAGGGCGAAGGCCACGAGGGTCACGGTCTCGACGAGCACCTGGGTCAGCGCGAGGTCCGGGGCGCCGCTCGTGGCGAAAAGCAGCACCATGCCCACGCCCGTGACCGAGACGAGCACCACGCCGGTGTAGCGCTTGGTCGCGCGCACGGCGAAGATCCCCGCGGCGATCATGAGCGGTGCGACGACCAGCTGCATCGGCGTCTGCCACGGATCGAGGTCGGCGATCCACTGGCCCCCGGCCACGAGCGCCGTCGCCTCGGCCGCGACGAGCACGACGAAGATCGTGCCGACGTAGACGGGCAGTGACCCCCGCTGCGTGAAGGTCGTGGTGAGCACCGAGAGCCGGTCCACGCCCTTGAGTGTGAGGTTGTAGGCATCCGCCGCGGTGAAGCGCAGCATCCGGGGCTTCCTGTCCCAGCCCGTCGCCCGGGTGAGCCAGAAGGTCGACGCGCCCAGCAGGAGGGTGATGAGCGAGATGAGCAGGGCCGGCTCGATCCCGTGCCACAGGGCCAGGTGGTAGGTCTCCGCCGGGGGCGCGACGCCCGGCGTCGACGCCGGGGCGGTGTCGGCGTAAGGCACGAAGACCGTGTCGAGCAGCGGTGCGGCGAGGCCGGCGACGACCGTGAGACCGGCGAGCGCGACCGGGGCGCCGAGGAATCCGATGGGCGGATCCGGCCATGCCGTCACGGGCATGGGTTCGCCCTCGGCATCCTTCTTCGTCGCGAAGGCGCCCCAGATGAAGCGGATGCCGTAGGCCATGGTGAGCGCGGAGCCGATGGCGATCCCGATCAGCGCGACGAGACCCCACACCGAGCCGCCCATCGTCTCGTGCAGCAGGGCGGTGAAGGCGCCCTCCTTGGCGACGAAGCCGACCGTGGGCGGCAGCCCCACCATCGAGGCGATCGCGATGATCGAGAACGTCATCATGACCGGCGCCTGCCGGCCCACCCCGCTGAGCTCGTCGATGTCTCGCGTGGACAGCTGGCGGTCGATCACGCCGACCACGAGGAAGAGGGCGGACTTGAAGAGGGCGTGGCTGAGGAGCAGCGCCAGGCCCGCGAGCGCGGCGTCGCGCGTGCCGAAGCCGAGCATCACCGTGAGGAAGCCCAGCTGGCTGACCGTGCCGAACGCGAGCACGCGCTTGAGGTCGGTCTCGCGCAGGGCCTGCACACCGGCGAGCAGCATCGTGAAGACGCCCAGGCCGATCACGATCGGCCGCCACGGCCCCGCATCGGCGAACGCCGGCGCGAGCCGGGCGAGCAGGTAGATGCCGGCCTTCACCATCGCCGCCGCGTGCAAGTAGGCGCTGACGGGCGTCGGCGCGGCCATCGCGCCCGGGAGCCAGAAGTGGAACGGGAAGATCGCCGACTTGCTGAGCGCGCCCACCAGCAGCAGCACGAGGGCGGCGTCGACGATCGCCCCGGTGGGCGGATCCGCGAGGATGGTCGAGATGCTCGAGGTGCCGGCCGCGACCACCATCAGCACGACGCCGATCAGCATGACCAGCCCACCGAGGGTCGTGACCAGCAGGGCCTGCAACGCGGCACGGCGGCTGGCCGAGCGGCGGTGGTAGTACCCGATCAGCAGGTACGACAGGACGCTCGTGACTTCCCAGAACATGACCAGCACGACAAGGTCGTCGGTGAGCACGAGCCCGTACATCGCACCGGCGAAGGCCAGCAGCACCGCCGAGAACTGCCCGAGTCCCTCGTACTTGTCGCGGAAGTACCAGCGGCAGTAGAGCATGACCAGGGCGCCGACGCCGGTCACGATGAGGGCCATGAGCCACCCGAGCGTGTCCATGCGCATCGAGAGCGCGATGCCCAGCGGCGGGATCCAGTCGAAGGACTCGAACGGGATGTCGCCGGCGAGGACGGCCGATGACTGGGCCGCCGTGTAGCCGAAGGCCGCGATCGGCAGCACGGCGGCGACGTAGAAGGCCCGGGCGCCCAGCTTCGAGACCAGCCACGGAAGGGCCAGCGGAAGGAGCGTGAACGCACCGAGGAGGAGAAGTATCAGCGTCTCCTCTGGCTCGTCGGCCGGGGTGCGGCACAGGCGGGCGGTTGTCTCCCCTAGTCTACCGGGGCCTCATCGGGGCACCGGGCCGCTCGTGTTGCCCGCCCGGAAGACGCACGTGAACCGGATGGTCTCGACGTCCTCGCCGGCGAGCATCCGCGCGACCGCCTCCCCCGCGGCGCGGCCCTTCTCGACGGCCGGCTGCACGAGGGTGGTCAGCTCGTAGGGGGCGAGACCGTCGACCTGGATGCCGTCGAAGCCGGTGACGCTCAGCTCTTCGGGAACGCGCAGCCCCGCCTCTTCGGCCGCGCGGATGACGCCGGCGGCCAGCAGATCGCTCTGCGCGATGATCGCCGTCGGGCGGGGGTTCGCGGCCAGCAGCACGCGCGCGGCGCCGAGCCCCTCGTCGATCGAGCTCGCCGCGGCGGAGACGGCCGCGGCATCCGGGAACACGTCCCGCGCTCCCGCGAGCCGCTCGATCGTGACGGCGACCGTCGCGCGCTCGAGCCGCTCGGCCGTCACGGGCCCGCGCTCGAGACCGGCGTCCAGGGGCAGCGCGACGATGCCCACGTCGTCGTGTCCGAGCGAGCGCAGATGGCTCGCAGCCTGTCGCTGGGCCTCGCGGTTGTCGAGGCGGATCTGCGGGATGCCGGGCCCGGCATCCCCTTCGATGACGACGACCGGGATGCCGCGGGACTGCACGATGTCGAGGGATTCGCGCAGGCGCCCGCTGCAGCCGACGAGCACGACGGCGTCGAGCGGCGCGGTGCCCAGGCTCGTGCCGCCGCCCTCGGCGCCGACACCGCGGTCGTCCCGCAGCAGCAGGAGCCCGGCGCCGAGCGGCGCGACGGCGTCGGTCAGGCCGTCCATCAGCGCGGTCTTGACCGGGTCGAGGAACGCGGCGCGGAGGTGCTCCTCGAACACGACGCCCACGATGCCGCTGCGACCCGTGCGCAGCGAGGCCGCCCGCGGATCGGGGCCGGTGTAGCCGAGCTCGGCCGCCGCGTCCAGCACGCGGCGGCGCGTCTCGTCCGACACCGCCGTCTTGCCGCTGAAGACCACCGACGCGGTCGACGGCGAGACGCTCGCGGTGCGCGCGACGTCGGCGATCGTTGCCCGCCTGTGGCCCATGCGAAACCTTTCGTCCGAGGGAATCCTACGCGGTCGGTCACAAATCATCGAATCGATTCGATACCATGGCTTCCATGGACGTCGTTCTCACCCCGACCCAGCTCTCGCGCTGGCGCCTCGCCGTATTCGCCATCTTCCTCGCGAGCGGCCTGAGCATCGCGACGTGGGCGTCGCGGGTGCCGGCGATCAAGGTGACCCTCGACGTGGACAATATCCAGATCGGCCTCATGCTGCTGGGCGCCGGCATCGCGTCGATCGTCGGCCTGTCGCTCGCACCCATCGTGCTCAGCCGCTTCGGCGCGCGCCGCGGGATGCTGGTCGCGATCCTCGTGTTCGCGGTGGGCGTCGCCATCATCGGCATCGGCACCGATGTGGCGTACTCGTACGTGGTCGTCGTGGCCGGCCTCGTGCTCTTCGGCATGGGCAACGGTGCGGTCGACGTCATGATGAACGTCGAGGGCGCGGCCATCGAGAAGCAGACGGGCAAGACGATCCTTCCGCTCTTCCACGCCTTCTTCAGCTTCGGCACGGTCATCGGCGCAGGGCTCGGGGCCCTCGCCGCGGCGTGGGGACTGAACGTGCTCGTGCACACGTCGGTCATGGCCGTCGTCATCGCCGTCATCGCGCTCGCCACCTATGCCAACGTGCCGGCACGGGAGATGACCGGGGACGTGGACGCCGCCGCCGACAGGCCGCACTGGCGCGATCGCCTCCACACGTCGCTCTCCGCATGGCGCGAGCCCCGCACGTACGCGCTCGGCGTCATCATGCTCGGGATGGCGTTCGCCGAGGGCGGCGCGAACGACTGGCTGGCGCTCGGCATGGTCGAGGGTCACGGGTCGGATCAGGCCATCGGCGCGCTGGGCCTCACGGTCTTCTCGGTGAGCATGACGATCGTGCGCGTGCTCGGCGGCCCGCTCGTCGACCGGTTCGGCCGCGTCGCGACGCTCCGCGTCCTGGCCGCGACCGCCGCCGTCGGCCTGCTGCTGTTCATCCTCGCCCCGAGCCTGCCGCTCGTCTTCGTCGGCGCTGCGCTGTGGGGTGCCGGGGTCTCGCTGGGCTTCCCGCTCGGGATGTCGGCCGCCGCCGATGACCCGCTGAAGGCCGCCGCCCGCGTCAGCGCGGCCGCGACGATCGGCTACATCTCGTTCCTCTGCGGCCCGCCGATCCTCGGCTTCATCAGCGAGCAGATCGGGCTGCTGAACACGCTGTACATCCTCGTCGTGCTGATCGTGGCATCCGGCCTCGCGTCGGGCGCGGCGAAGCCGCTGCCCGGCTCGAACGTCGGGGCCGGTCACCCGCGGGAGCGCTCCTCGTCGCACTAGCCCGGCCTCCCGGTCCGCCGTCGCGCGGGTAGGCTCGTCGCCGTGCGTCTCGTCATTGCCCGCTGCTCCGTCGACTACGCCGGACGTCTCAACGCGCACTTGCCGCTGGCCACCCGGCTGCTCGTGCACAAGGGCGACGGCAGTCTGCTCGTGCACTCCGACGGCGGCAGCTACAAGCCCCTCAACTGGATGAGCCCGCCGTGCCGGTTGACGGTCGAGCAGCCGGACGACGACCTCGTCGGCGCCGGCGTGATCGAGGTCTGGAAGGTCGTGCACCAGAAGACCGGCGACGCCCTGACCGTGCGCCTGCACGAGGTGCTGCACGATTCCGCCCACGAGCTCGGACTCGATCCCGGCCTGCAGAAGGACGGCGTGGAGGCCGACCTTCAGCGCCTGCTCGCCGAGCAGGTCGACCTGCTGGGCGACGGCGTGACCCTGGTGCGGCGCGAGTATCCGACGGCGATCGGGCCTGTCGACCTGCTGGTGCGGGATGCCGCGGGCGCGGCCATCGCCGTCGAGGTGAAGCGCCGGGGCGACATCGACGGCGTCGAGCAGCTGACGCGCTACCTCGAGCTGCTCGGCCGCGACCCGCACCTCGCCCCGGTGACCGGCGTCTTCGCCGCCCAGGAGATCAAGCCCCAGGCCCGCGTGCTGGCCGCGGATCGCGGCATCCGGTGCGTCACCCTCGACTACGACGAGATGAAGGGCATCGACTCCGGCGTGCCCCGCCTCTTCTGACCCGCCCCGCCGCCCTCTGCGCGAGACTTCACATCCGCACCTTCCCGGCGCCGGGGAGGGTGCGGATGTGAAGTTTCGCGCAGGCGCTGCGCGCTTAGGGTAGACGCATGTCGTCGCGCTCACCCTGGTCCGCCGTCCTCTGGGACGTCGACGGCACCATCGTGGATGCCTCGGACGGCATCCTCCGCCGGCTGAGCATCACCCTCCAGCACTTCGGGCGTCCCGCGCCCACCCGCGCCGAGCTCGTGCACTGGATCGGACCCCCGATGTTCGAGTCCTTCCAGGCGCAGGGCGGCATGACGCCCGACGAGGCGACCGAGGCGGTGGGCTTCTATCGCGTGCTCGGACGGGGCGACGGGTACACCACCGGCGCGAAGCTCTATCCCGGCGTCGGCGACCTGATCGCGCGCCTGCACGCCGCCGGAGTCCCGCAGGCCACCGCGAGCTCCAAGCCCGAGGTGCAGGTGCGCGCGCTCATGGATCACTTCGAGCTGACTCCGTATTTCACCGCGATCGTCGGGGCGACGCTCGACGAGAAGACGCTGAGCGCGAAGACCGACATCGTCGCCGAGGCCCTCCGGCAGCTGCGCGAGGCGGACGTCGACACCGACCGCGGCGTCATGGTCGGCGACCGCCACCACGACATCGAAGGGGCCGCCGCCAACGGCCTGCCGACGATCTTCGTCCGGTGGGGCTTCAGCTGGCCCCACGAGGCGGATGCCGCGCAGAAGGCCGTCGATGACGCCGACGAGCTGGCCGCGGTGCTGCTGGTCGGAAACTCCGGATGAACGAGGCCCTCGCCGCGCTCGTCCCCCTCGTGCCGGCGCTGGTGGTGTTCGGTTCGACGGCCCTCGTGCTGGCGCTGGTGGTGTGGTTCGTGCGCCGCGCCCGCCGCGGTCCGCGGGCCCGGGCCGCGGCGGAGGCGCATCGCGTCGGCGCCGGCACGGCCCTCGTCGCGCTCGACGACGCCGTCGCCGAACTCGACCTCGAGGTCGGCCTGTCCGGCGCGCTCTATGGGGGCGAGGATGCCGCGGGCCTCCGTCGCGCCCGCATGAGCGCCCAGCACGCCCGCGACGAGGCCTTCCAGGAGTACCGCGACATCTCCGCGCTCGGGGTGCACCCGTCGGTCGTCGCCCGCACGGCCGACCGCATCCGCGCCCGCTCCGAGAAGGCCCTCGCCGGCATCGCGGCGGCGCGGGCGGCCCACGCGGAGTGGATGAGGGCGCACGTGTCGGCGCCCGCGCAGGTCGCCTCCGCGACGGCGAGGCTCGAGGCGCTGCGCGAGACCATGGGCGACCCCGCGGCGCTCGTGCAGCAGCTGTCCACCCGCTACGAGGAGTCGGAGTGGCGCCCGGCCGCGGATGCCGCGCGCGCGGCCCTCTCCGGCCTCGACGAGGCCCAGCGACTGCTCTCCTCCGCCGCGGCCCGCGCGCAGGATCCCACCCGGTCCGCGCTGCCCGAGCTCGCCGCCGCCGAAAGGGCGCTCCGCACGGCGCAGTCCGAGTCGGCGGCGCTCGAGGAGGCGCACCGCCTCATCACCCAGGCCTCGGCCGCCGTGCCAGAGGAGCTCGACTCGGCGCGCTCCGCCGTGCGCCAGGCCGTCGCCGTCCGGGAGGGTCTCGAGCCGGCATCCGCTGATCGGCTGGGCGCTGCGCTGCGCGAGGCGGAGGGGTCCCTCGCCACGATCGAGAGGGATGCGGCCCGGCGGCCCACCGCGACGATAGCCGCGCTCGCCCGCATGCGCGACCGCCTCGACCTCGCGCTCGGAGATGCCCGGACGGCGCAGCAGCGCCTGCGCGGAGCGCGCACCGCCCTGCCAGGAACCCTTGCCGCCGCCCGCGGTGCGATCGCCCAGGCCGAGGCATCCGTCTCCCACTCCTCCGCCGGCGCGGACGCGCGGGTGCGCCTCGCCTCGGCGCAGGACGCGCTGGCGTCCGCGCGGCAGAGCGGTGATCCGGTCGAGGCGCTGGATGCCGCGCGCCGGGCGATCCGGCAGGCCGAGGACGCCAAGGCACTGGCCGACTTCGCCCGCGGGGGCGGCCGCTGAGGCGGTGCCGACAGCCCCCGCGCGTGGTGCCGGCGGCATACGGCCGACCTGCGCACGCCGCTAGCCTGGTGCGATGACGGCACCCGGAGCCACCGAGACGGAGACACCGGCCGCCCGACCCGCGAACCGCGCCGGCGCCGTGGTCCGCCGGATCCCCGCCACCCTGGCGCTCATCGCCGTGCTGCTCGCCGTGGGTGTCGTCAGTCAGGGCCTCTGGCGCCCGTTCGAGCAGACGCCGGCCTTCGACGCCGTCGCCTACGGCCTTCCCGCGTTCGAGGCGGGCCGGTGGTGGACGCCGGTGACCGGCACCTTCTTCGTCGTGCAGCCGTGGGTGTTCGTGCCGACCCTCCTGAGCTTCGTCGGAATGGCCTACCTCGAGCACCGACGGGGCTCCCGCGTCGCACTGCTCTACTTCGGGCTCGGCCAGCTCTTCGCGATCTTCGCGTCCGCCGCCTTCCTGATGTTCGCGCGCCTGCTGCCGTGGCCATGGGCGATCGAGCTCGCGCAGGCGCTGGATGTGGGACCGTCCGGCGGCACGATGGCCTGCATCGCCGCCGCGGTGGGCCTGCTCGCGGCTCCGTGGCGCCAGCGCGGCTGGGTGCTCGTGTTCGTGTACGGCGCGATCAGCCTGCTGTTCCTCGGCGACCTCGCCGATCTCGAGCACGCCGTCGCGATCGTGCTCGTGCTGGCCGTCGACCGGTCCTTCCGCATCCAGCGGACGACCATCCGCGAGCAGCGCCTGCTGGCCTTCGCGGGCATCATCGCGCTCGGTGCGATCCAGATCCTCACGCTGCTCATCCCGACCGACGGACCCTTCGGCTCCACGGAGCCGCTGGAGGGTCCCTGGGTCGATGTGGCCATCGACACCGTGGTGATCCTGCTCGTGGCGCGCGGGCTGCGACGAGGACGCAGGTGGGCGTGGGTGGCCTCGCTCGTGTGGATGTCGCTCAGCGTGCTCGTGGTGCTCCTCGTCCTCGTGCTCGTGGTCGCCGATGCGGCCGGGGTCGCCGACGCGCTCGGCGATGTCGACGTCACGCTCAGCAGCACCATGCTGAGCGTCGCGTTCTTCTTCTATCTGCTCGCCACGCGCCGGGCCTTCGGGGCGCGGCGCCGTCGGGCGCTCACCACGACCGCCGCGCCCACCGTCGAGGAGGTGCGCGCGCTCATCACGTCGGCCGGCGGCGGCACCCTCTCGTGGATGTCCACATGGGAGGGGATGGAGTACCTCCGCACCTCCACAGGGATCGTGCCCTTCCAGACGCATGCCACGGTGGCGATCGTGCTGGCCGATCCGCTCGGACCGCCCGAGGGCATCCCGGCATCCGTCGCGGAGTTCGTCACCGCCACGGAGGCGCAGGGGCTCATCCCGTGCTTCTTCAGCGCGAGCGGGGCGACCCGAGACGCCGTGCCGCCCGGGTGGCGCGACCTCGTCGTGGCCGACGACACGATCGTCGACCTGCCCGGCCTGACGTTCCAGGGAAAGGCGTGGTCGAAGGTGCGGCAGGCGTTCAGCAGGGCGGAACGGGAGGGCATGACCTTCCGCGTCACGACGCTGGCCGCCGAGCCGTGGGGCATCCGGCAGCAGCTGCGGGCCATCTCGGAGTCGTGGGTGGGCGACAAGGGGCTCCCCGAGATGCGCTTCACGCTGGGCACACTGCAGGAGGCCGAGGACCCCGAGGTGCGGCTCGCCCTCGCCATCTCGCCGCAGGGGGATGTCGACGGATTCCTGAGCTGGCTCCCGGTATTCGGACCCGGCGGCGCGCACCGCGGGTGGACGCTGGACCTCATGCGTCGCCGCGACGGCGGCTTCCCGGCGGTGATGGAGTTCCTGATCGGCACGTCCGCGCGCACGTTCCGCGACGAGGGAGCGCAGATCATGTCGCTCTCGGGCGCCCCGCTCGCCCACCAGGCGGAACCGGATGCGGGGGCGATCGCGTCGCTGCTCGGGCAGCTGTCGTCGTCGCTGGAGCCGGTCTACGGCTTCAAGAGCCTCCACCAGTTCAAGACGAAGTTCAATCCGCGCTACGAGCCGATCTACCTGCTGTATCGGGACGAGGGAGATCTCTCACGCATCGCGGCCGCGCTCACGAGGGCCTTCCTCCCCGATGCCACGCTGCGGCAGTTCGCCGCCGCCGGGGTGGACCTGCTGCGCGGCCGCTGAGACGGCAGATCGCGGGCGCGCGAAAGCCGCCCGTGCCCCGGTCGACGAATCGTCCGGACGGGCGGCTGCGCCGCTGCGTCGTGAAGCGGAGAGTTCCCCGGCCTGGCGGCAGGAGAACAGGAGCCCTAGAGGGGGCGGATGTTCTCGGCCTGAAGGCCCTTGGGGCCCTGAGCCGTGTCGAACTCGACGCGCTGGTTCTCTTCGAGCGAGCGGTAGCCGCTCGTCGTGATGGCGGTGTAGTGAGCGAAGACGTCAGCCCCGCCCTCGTCGGGGGAGATGAAGCCGAAGCCCTTCTCCGCGTTGAACCACTTGACAGTTCCCTGAGTCATTCCATGCCGTTCTATAAGGGTGCGCGAGGCCTCGCCGCGCGCGGTACATCAACGAGACCCACGGTAGTGGAGCCGGTGCGGTGCGGGAACGGCCGGACGAAAGATGGTGACACAAACGTTGCACGCCGGACTTCCGTTCGACGCCCGGGCCGAGTGCGAGCACTGCGAAGCCCGGGCGTCGACGTATCCCCCCGGATAGGTCACGCCAGGCGTGACCGGCCTACTCTACCGATATATCAGTGCGTCCCAGCCCGGGAATGGATGAGAATATCCGTGCTTTCGCGGAGTTTCCGAGACGTAGACTTTCCCCGGCCATGAGCACCGATGACGTTCCCTCTCCCCGCGAAGCGCGCGCAGGCATCCTCGGCGACGAGATCTACACGATGCTCGGGCAGGCGATCCGCGACGGAACACTGACTCCGGGCCAGCGTCTGCGGGACATAGAGCTGGCCACCGCACTCGGGGTCTCCCGCACGCCCGTGCGGGAAGCGCTCCAGCGGCTGGCGCGCATCGGCCTCGTAGAGGTGTCGGCGAATCGCTACACCCGCGTGTCCGTGCCCGACGAGCGGGTGCTGGCCGACACCTACGAATACGTCGTGTACTCGGTGGGGTTCGGGCTGCGGATGTCGCTCGCGCGGTGCACCGACGAGGAGCTCGCCGAAGCCGCGGCCCTCGCCGACCGCATGATCGAGGCTTCCGCGCAGGGAAGCGACGAGGACCTCGCGCGCGCCAGCGCCGCCTTCTACCAGCAGGTCAGCCTGACGACCGGCAACACGGTCTACGAGGCGATCATGCGAGAGGCGGGTCCCGCGTTCCAACGCAACATCGACACCTGGCGCCCGGCGCGTGCCGACCCGCGGGAGCGCACGGAGTCGTATCGCCGGCTGCGTGAGGCGGTCGTCGCGCGCGACGGCGCCGAGGCCGAGCGCGTGATGCGCGCCCAGCACGACATCCACTGAACCGCGTATCGTGGCGGTGTGGCCCACGTCGAACTCCGAGCCGTCGACGACGATGATCTCGACGCCATCTTCGAGATGATGCGCGACCGCGAGGCCGTCGAGATGGCCGCCTTCACGGCCGATGATCCCGACGACCGCGAGGCCTTCGACGAGTGGATGACGCGGCACCGCGCTTCGCCGGATGTCGCCATGTTCACCATCACCGAGCGCGGCGGCTTCGCCGGCACGGCGGCGGCATTCACGATCGAGGGCGACCGCGAAGTGACCTACTGGGTCGCGAGGCACGCCTGGGGACGCGGCGTGGCCACCGCCGCGCTCAAGCTGCTCGTCTCACGGGAGCCCGTCCGCCCGCTCTTCGCGCGCGCCGCCGCCCACAACGTGCGATCGCAGGAGGTGCTGCGCAAGATCGGCTTCACGGAGGTCTCGCGCGACCGCGCGTTCGCCCCGGGCGTCGGCAGCGAGATCGAGGAGATCGTCTTCACCCTCGTGCCGACGCTCGAATAGGCACCGCCCGCGGCGCGGACCGACCGCCGGCGAACGAGGGCCTCAGGCGGTGCCCTTCGCCGACCACGCCACCGCGTCGATCCGGAACGGCGCGGGCGGCAGCAGCCGCTCGCAGCGGCGGCGCACGGACTCCCGGCCCTCGGCATCCAGCCGTGCGAGCTGCGCCCCCGCGGGTCCGACCCCCAGCGTGTACGGCTCCCACCACTCCGCGAACGATGCGAACTCGACCGACACCGCCAGCTCCGACTCCTCCACGTCGGCGCATCCGGCGCCGGTCAGGAGGGTCGCGAGCTGCCCGCGTCGGGCGCCGGCACGCGCCACCTCGTCGTCGGCGCCGGGCATCACCTCGAGCAGGGCCTCGAAGAAGAGCGACTGCGGCGCCCGGTGGCTGTCGAAGTCCCACACGTTGAGGGCCACGACGCCGCCCGGCCGCGTCACGCGGCGCATCTCGGCGACCCCGGCCGGGGGATCGGTCATGAAGTGCACCACCAGCTGCGCGAGCGCCGCGTCGAACGCGGCGTCGGCGAAGGGCAGGGCCTCGGCCCGAGCCTCGACGACCTCCACACCGGGCATCCGCTCACGCGCCGCCGCGACGACGGGAGGCGAGGGGTCGGCGGCGGTGACCGATGCCTGGCCGAGCCGGTCGGCCAGCACCTCGGTCAACGCCCCGGGACCGCAGCCCACGTCGACCGCGGTCGCCGCGGCATCCCCGTCCGGACGGGCGAGAGCCCAGTCGGCGAACGCCGTGGCGAGCGGCCGCGAGAACCGCCCCATGAACCGGTCGTAGGCCTCCGCCGCCACCTGGAACGACATGGCCCGGAGTCTACGCCGCGCTCTCCTCGCCCGGCACGGCCGCGATCGTCCACGACGCCGAGTGCGAGGCGCCCGGTTCGAGCACGATGAGGTCGGTGCCCGAGTTGAAGGCGTCCGGCGGGCAGGTCATCGGCTCGACGGCGAGGCCGATCCGGTTGCCCGGGTTGCCGGGGCGGTCGGCCGTGTGGATCTGCACCCACGTGCACGCAGCGCCCCACGACATCTCGACCCCGGAGCCGCCGGCCGTCAGCACGCGCACGGTCGCGAGGCCGTCCGGCGAGCGCCGCAGGCCGGTGAAGGCGTGGTCGATCTCGACCGTGCCGATCCTGCCCTGGGTGCGGAAGTCGAAGTCGGGGTGCGCGTCGACGGACTCGAGCGCGACCGGGAGGAGCCGGTCGGGGGTGACGGTGAGCACCTCGTCGGCCGGGTGCTCGAGCAGCCAGTCGTCGACCTTTCCCGCGCCGGCCACCAGGTAGGGGTGCGGGCCGGTGCCGTACGGCGCCGGGACGGTCCCGAGGTTGGTCGCGGTCACCGTCTGCGTGAGCCCCGACGCGTCGAGGGAGAAGGAGACGTCGATGCGCACGGGGAACGGGTACCAGGTCTGGGCCTGGATGACGGCCGACAGCGTCACCGAGTCGGGCGCCTTGTCGATCGGGTCGAAGTCCAGCCATGCGACCAGGCCGTGGATCGCGTTGTGACGCGCCGGTTCGCTCAGGGGCAGCTGGTAGTCCGCGCCCCCGAAGGAGTACTTGCCGTCGGCGACGCGGTTCGGCCACGGTGCGAGCGTGACGCCGCGCGAGGCGGGCCTCACCTCATCCGCGTCGAAGGGGACGACGAGGTCGCGGTCGCCGTGCGTCAGGCTGCGCAGCGTCGCGCCGACGCTGGCGATGACGGCGGAGTAGTCGCCTGAGCGGATCGTGTGCTGGGTGCCGGAGAGCGGGGTGGTCACGGTGTTCCACGTTAGCCCTATCAGCCGCTTCCCGAGGAGAACCGGCGACGACTTGCCCGGAAACGGCGAAGGGGCCCCTTCCGGGACCCCTTCACCGAACCGTGCGCGAGGGGGGAGTTGAACCCCCACGTCCTTTCGGACACTGGCACCTGAAGCCAGCGCGTCTGCCTATTCCGCCACTCGCGCAGTTCGCGACGCACGCGGTTTCCCGCACACATCAACCTCCCGAGGATATCACGCCCCGGTCGCGGGCCATGTCGTGCACAGGCGTTCTGCACCCCCACAGCCTGTGCAACTACGATGTCGATACCTGCCAGCCTGCCTGAGGAGTCGCGTGGGACTACTTGACAGCTTCGAGAAGGGTCTCGAGCGCGCCGTGAACAGCGCGTTCGCCAAGACCTTCCGCAGTGGCATCCAACCGGTCGAGATCGCCGCCGCGCTGCGGCGCGAACTCGACACCAAGGCCGCCGTCGTGAGCCGCGACCGCATCCTCGCCCCGAACTCGCTGACGGTGCGCCTGTCGCCCGCCGACGACGAGAAGATGAGCGCCCTCGGGTCGACGCTCGTCCAGGAGCTCGACACCCTCGTGCAGAAGCACGCCAAGGCGCAGGGCTACAGCTTCGCCGGTCCGGTGTCGATCACGATCCGCCGCGACGAGGGCGTTCCCACCGGCACGATCGGCGTCGACTCCGGCACCGCGGCCGGTCAGGTCTCGTGGCGCGCGGTGGTCGACGTCGACGGCAAGCGGCATCCGCTCACGAAGGGTCGCACGGTCATCGGCCGCGGCAGCGACGCCGACATCACGATCGCCGACCCCGGCACCAGCCGGAAGCACGTCGAGATCCTGTGGGACGGCGAGCGCGCGATGGTCCGAGACCTCGGCTCGACCAACGGATCCTTCCTCGACGGCATCAAGGTCGGCGAAGCGCCGCTCAGTCCCGACTCGACGGTGCGCATCGGGCGCACCGAGATCGTGTTCCGCGTCGTCGCGCAGAGCACGCCGCCGCGCCCGTCGACGCCGGCCGCCGATGCGACCCGGGCCTTCGACGTGCGGGACGGGGGATTCGCCCCGTGAGCGAACTGACCCTCCTCCTGCTGCGCATCGGCTTCCTCGTCCTCCTCTGGTTCTTCGTCTTCGCGGTGATCTATTCGCTGCGCGCCGACCTCTTCGGCGTCAAGGTGCGCAAGCTCCCGGAGGCCGCAGCGGCCGCCCCGGCGCCGGTCGCGACGCGTGGGCCGTCGGCATCACAGGCCGCGACGGCCGCCGTGGCCGCCAAGCCGGTGGCGCCCACATCGCGGCCCGGCGGCAAGGCCACCCGCGACGCCGTCTCCCGCATCGTCATCACCTCCGGCCCGAAGGCGGGCCTCGAGCTGCCTCTCGGATCCGAGCCGCTGACCATCGGGCGCTCCAGCGAGTCCGGCCTCGTCATCCGCGACGACTACACCTCCAGCCACCACGCCCGCCTCGTGCTGTGGGGCGACCAGTGGATGATCCAGGACCTCGACTCCACGAACGGCACCTGGCACAACGGCCAGCGCGTCTCGGCTCCCGCACCCATCCTGGTCGGCGCCCCGATCAAGGTCGGCGCGACGACGTTCGAGCTGCGGAAGTAAAGGAGCCATGGTCTTCGAGGGCTCCAGCGCCGCCATCTCCCACACGGGGAAGGTGCGCTCCAACAACCAGGATTCGGGCTACGCGGGCTCGAACCTGTTCGTCGTCGCCGACGGCATGGGCGGCCACGCCGGCGGCGACGTCGCCTCGAGCCTCGCCGTGACCCGCCTCGAGGCCCTCGACCGCGCGTACGCCTCCACGGCCGAGGCCGAGCGCGAACTGCAGCACGCGATAGCGGATGCCGCGGCCGACCTGATCGACATGGTCCGTGAGCGGCCCGAGCTGGCCGGCATGGGAACCACCGTCAGCGCGCTCGTGATGGTCGACGGCTACGCCGTCATCGCGCACATCGGCGATTCGCGCATCTACCTCTACCGGGACGAGCAGCTCACCCAGATCACGACCGACCACACCTTCGTCCAGCGGCTGGTCGAATCCGGCCGCATCACCGAGGAGGAGGCGCGCTACCACCCGCGCCGCTCGGTGCTGATGCGGGTGCTCGGCGACATGTCGTCCGACCCCGAGGTCGACACCTTCATCATGCCGACGCAGGACGGCGACCGGTGGATGCTGTGCTCCGACGGCCTCTCAGGCGTCGTCGACGACGCGCACACCGCGAAGGCGCTCGGCATGGGCATCGCGCCGGGCCGCACCGCCGACAACCTGCTCAAGCAGGCGCTCGACGGCGGCGCGCCCGACAACGTGACGATCGTCATCGTCGATGTCGGCGGTCAGCATCCCGTCACATCGGGCACGCCCACGATCGTCGGCTCGGCATCCAACCCCATCGGCGTCGCGGTTCCCGCCGCCCGATCCGGTCGCGGCGGGTGGCTGCACCCGAACCGCCAGGCGGCCAACGAGCCCACCCACTTCGAGCCGGCCGCCGAGTTCCTCGAGGAGCTCATCGAGGAAGACCGCCGCCGCTCCCGCAACCGCCGCATCGGCTGGATCATCGGGCTCGTCGTCGTGCTCGGGCTGCTGGCGGCCGCCGTGCTCGGCGCGTACAACTGGACCCAGACCCTCTTCTACGTCGGCGCCGACGACGACACCGTCGTCGTGTTCCGCGGCATCCAGCAGGGGATCGGGCCGATCTCGCTCTCGACGCCCTACGAGGACACCGGCATCCAGCTCGACGACCTCCCGGCGTTCCAGCGGAGCGCCGTCGAGGAGACGATCAGCGCACGCTCGCTCGCGAACGCCCAGGAGATCGTCGACCGGCTGCGCGAGACGGCGGAGGCCCGCTGATGACGACGACACCCGAGGTCTCGGCCGACACGACCGTGATCCGCGCGCTGCGCAGGATGCGGCTGCCGCAGACGCAGCGCAACCGCGAACTCGGCCTTCTGCTCTTCGCCTGCGCGATCAATGCGGGCGCGGTCGCGCTCGTGCAGCTCGGCGCCCTCGGCGAGATCGAGTGGACCTTCCTCATCTACGGCGGCGGACTCACCGCCCTGGTGTTCGCGCTGCACATCCTGCTGCGGCTGCGGGCGGCGGATGCCGACCCCTTCGTGGTGCCGATCGCCACGCTGCTCACGGGCCTCGGCATCGCCATGATCTACCGCATCGACATCGCCGTGGAGCTGCAGGGCTGGGACGCGTACTCGACGAAGCAGCTGGCGTGGACCGGGCTCGCGGTGGTGGGCGCCATCGCCGTCGTGCTCTTCCTGCGCAACTATCGCGTGCTCTTCCGGTACACCTACGTGTCCGGCCTCGCCGGCATCCTGCTGCTGCTCCTTCCCTTCGTCCCCGGCCTCGGCGTCGAGGAGGCGGGCGCGGACGTCTGGGTCACGATCGCCGGCGTGTTCTCGTTCCAGCCCGGTGAGCTCGCGAAGATCCTGCTCGCGATCTTCTTCGCGGGCTACCTGGTGCGCACGCGCGAGAGCCTCGCCTCGACGGGCACGCGGTTCCTCGGGATGACGTGGCCCCGCGCGCGCGAGTTCGGCCCGCTGCTCGTGATCTGGCTCATCTCGCTCGGCATCATCGTGCTGCAGCGCGACCTGGGCACCGGCCTGCTGATCTTCGGCATGTTCGTCGCGATGCTCTACGTCGCGACCGGCAAGACCAGCTGGGTGGTCATCGGCGTGACCCTCGCGGTCGCGGGCGCCCTGCTCGCCTCGCAGGTGCTCAGCTATGTCGGCGGCCGGTTCGCGAACTGGCTGGATGCCTTCAACCCGGAGATCATCGACCGCACCGGCGGCAGCTTCCAGCTGGTGCAGGGCATCTTCGGGCTCGCCCAGGGCGGGCTCATCGGCACCGGCCTCGGCCAGGGCCGCCCCTACCTGACGCCGCTGTCGCAGAGCGACTACATTTTGCCGAGCCTCGGCGAGGAGCTCGGTCTCGTGGGCGTGTTCGCGATCCTCTGCCTCTACATGGTGTTCGCGAGCCGCGGCATGCGCATCGGGCTGGCCGGCCAGGACGACTTCGGCAAGCTGCTCGCGACCGGCCTCTCGTTCACCATCGCTCTGCAGGTGTTCATCATGGTCGGCGGCGTCACGCGCCTCATCCCCCTGACGGGCCTGACGACCCCGTTCCTGACGGCCGGCGGCTCGTCGCTGATCGCGAACTGGCTCATCGTCGCGCTCCTCCTGCGCATATCGGACGGCGTCCGCCGTCAGCCGCGGGTGGTGATCGGATGACCGAACGAGTGTGCGGTCGGCCCGAAGGTGGCCATCGTGACTAAGGAACTGAGACGGCTGAGCATCGTGATGCTCGCGATGTTCCTCGCGCTGTTCGGCGCGACGAGCTGGATCCAGGTGGTCCAGGCCGAGACGCTCGCCGAGAACCCGCGCAACACCCGGGCGCTCTACGACAGCTACGAGGTGCAGCGCGGCTCGATCATCGTCGACGGCGTCGCGATCGCGACATCCGTCCCCTCCGACGACGTCTACTCCTTCCAGCGCGTCTACACGGATGCCGACATGTGGGCGCAGGTGACGGGGTACATCAACCCCGCCCTCGGAGCCGCCACGGGCATCGAGCAGGCCATGAACCCGGAGCTCTCGGGCACCGACGGATCCCAGTTCCTGTCGCGCATCGAGCGGATCGTGTCCGGCCAGGCCCCCCGCGGCTCGAATGTGCTGCTCTCCCTCGATTCCGCGGCGCAGCGCGCGGCGCATGACGCCCTCCAGGGGCTGCAGGGCGCGGTGCTCGCCATCGAGCCGGCGACCGGGCGCATCCTCGCGATGGCGAGCTCCCCGAGCTTCGACACGAACCTGCTGGCCACGCACAACACGGGCGACGCCCTCGCCACCTACGACGCGCTCGACGCCGATCCCGGCGACCCGCTGTCGAACCGCGCGATCGCGGGCGACCTCAACCCTCCCGGATCGACGTTCAAGCTCGTCACCGCGGCGACCGCCTTCGCGTCCGGTGAATGGACGCCGGAGTCGACGCTTCCGAACCCCGCCGTCTATCAGCTGCCCCAGTCATCCAGCACGGTGCAGAACGCCTGGGGCGGAACGTGCGGCCCGGGAGACGTCGTGACGATCGCCGAGGCGCTGCGGCTGAGCTGCAACATCCCGTTCGCGGAGCTCGCCGTCGAGCTCGGCGACCAGGCGCTTCTCGAGATGTCGGATCTGTTCGGCTTCAACCGCACGTTCGAGATGCCGCTGCTCTCGACGGCCTCGGTCTACCCGCGGGCCCTCGATGACGCGCAGACCGCGCTCAGCGGGTTCGGCCAGGGGCAGGTCATCGCCACGCCGCTGCAGATGGCGATGGTCTCGGCGGGCATCGCGAACGAGGGCGTCGTGATGAACCCGCGCATGGTCGATCGCGTCATCGGCCCCGATCTCGCGGTGCAGCAGACGTTCGATGACACCGAGTTCGGGCGTGCGCTCGACGCAGGCATCGCCCGGGAGATGGTGACGCTCATGGTCCGCAATGTCAGTGACGGCGCGGCCTCGGGTGCAAGAATAGAAGGAGTCGATGTGGCCGGAAAGACGGGCACGGCGGAGAACGGCGACCGCGAACCGTATACCTTGTGGTTCACGGGGTTCGCCCCCGCTGAGAACCCGCAGGTCGCCGTCGCCGTCGTGGTGGAGAACGGCGGCGGTCAAGGGCAGTCGGGAAGCGGTGACACCATCGCGGCCCCGATCGCGAAGAAGGTCATGGAGGCGGTGCTGAACAGATGAGGCCAACACAGGGTGTGTCTTTCGGCGGCCGCTACGAGCTGATCTCGCGGATCGCGATCGGCGGCATGGGCGAGGTGTGGGAGGCCACAGACCACGTCATCGGCCGCACGGTCGCCATCAAGATCCTCAAAGACGAGTACATGGGCGACCCGGGCTTCCTCGAGCGGTTCCGCGCCGAGGCCCGGCACGCCGCTCTCGTCAACCACGAGGGGATCGCCAGCGTCTTCGACTACGGCGAGGAGAACGGCAGCGCCTTCCTCGTCATGGAGCTCGTCCCCGGCGAAGCGCTGTCGACGATCATCGAGCGCGATGGATCGCTCGGCGCCGACAAGACGCTCGACATCGTCGCCCAGACATCCGCGGCCCTCCAGGCCGCCCACGCGGCAGGCCTCGTGCACCGCGACATCAAGCCCGGAAACCTCCTGATCACCCCCGACGGGCGCGTGAAGATCACCGACTTCGGCATCGCGCGCATCGCCGACCAGGTCCCGCTCACGGCGACCGGCCAGGTCATGGGCACGGTGCAGTACCTCTCCCCCGAGCAGGCGTCCGGGCACGCGGCGACACCCGCGACCGACACGTACTCGCTGGGCATCGTCGCGTACGAGTGCCTCGCCGGCAAGCGTCCCTTCACGGGCGAGTCGCAGGTCGCGATCGCGATGGCGCAGATCAACGAGCAGCCGCCGCCGCTGCCGCCCACGGTGGCTGTTCCCGTGCAGAACCTCGTGATGGCGATGATCGCCAAGAAGCCCGAGGACCGGCCGGCCTCCGCCGCCGCCGTCGCCCGGGCCGCGACCGCTCTCCGGCGCGGGGATGTCGCCGCGGCCGCCGCTGCGGTCCCCGCCGTTGCCGGCGGGGTCATGGGCGCCGACGACACCACGCAGCTGCTCGGGGCAGCGGGTGAGGACACCACACGTCTCCTGCCCGCCGCGGCCGCCGTTCCCCTCGACGACGAGCCCGAGAAGAAGAAGCGCAGTCCCTGGACCTGGCCGCTGATCGCCCTCATCGTGCTGCTGCTGCTCGTGCTCGGCGGAACGCTGTGGGCGGTGCTGGCCAACCAGACGCCCGAGGCCGCTCCGAGCACGTCGAGCCCGCCCCCCACTTCGGCCCAGCCGTCCGTCACACCGACGCAGGCCCCGACCACCGCCGTGGTCGACGTCGATGCCCTCGCCCTCGCGGGCAAGACATGCGACGAGGCGCAGAACATCCTCGTCGACTCGGACCTCGTGGCCAACGGCTGCACCGAGGGCAATCCGGCCGAATCCGACGATCAGGTGGGCATCGTCTACGCCTTCGATCCGCGCGGCCGCCTCGCGGAGGGAACGCCCGTCAACCTGACCGTGTACGGTCCCGTCACGGCGGTCGGCTCGCCCGAGAGCGCCCCGACCCTCTCCGTGGGCGGGGTCGGCGTCACGCAGGTTCCGGCCGGCTCGACGGCGCAGCTGAACTGGCAGAACTTCACGTGCCCCTCGGGCACGGGAACGCTCAGCCAGTACAAGGTGGTCATCTCCAACGCGACGTTCACGTCGGGCCCGGCCAACGAGCAGGTGTTCGCGCCGAACGTGCGCCAGGCAGAGGTCCTGGTCGGCGACTCGGTCGGTCAGAACGTCACCGCGACGTACCTCGCGACCTGCAACGGCGGCCCGCGGGACTCCGGATCGTCGCCGCCGATGGACGTGCCGATCATCTCCTCGACTCCCGCTCCCGCGCCCTCCGAGGGCGACGACGAAGGCTGAGGGGAAGCGGGCCGAGCGAGGCGCTTAGGCTAGGCTTACAGCTTGTTCCACCACCCTGGGAGTCGATCCGTGTCGAGCGAACCGCGCGTCCTTTCGGGGAGGTATCGGATCGATGAGCTCATCGGCCGTGGCGGCATGGCGAGCGTCTACCGGGGCTATGACCTGACGCTCGGGCGCAGCGTCGCCATCAAGATCCTGCGGCGCGATCTGGCGAACGACAACGCGTTCCGCACGCGTTTCCGCCTCGAGGCGCAGGCCGCATCGCGGATGGCCAACCCCACGATCGTGCGCGTCTTCGACGCCGGCGAAGACACCGTGACGGATGCCTCCGGCACGCATCCGGCTCCGTACATCGTGATGGAGCTCGTGCACGGCGCGCTGCTCAAGGACATCATCTCGTCGGGGCCGGTGCCGGTGGCGGATGCCGTGCGCTACGTCGACGGCATCCTCGAGGCGCTCGAGTACTCGCACCGCGCCGGCGTCGTGCACCGCGACATCAAGCCGGGCAATGTGATGGTGACCGACTCCGGTCAGGTCAAAGTGATGGACTTCGGGATCGCACGGGCGGTCTCCGACTCGTCATCCACCGTCGCCGAGACGACGGCGATCATCGGCACCGCGGCCTACTTCTCACCGGAGCAGGCCAAGGGCGAGTCCGTCGACGCGCGCGCCGACCTGTACTCCACGGGGGTCGTGCTCTACGAGCTCCTCACGGGCCGCACACCCTTCCGAGGCGACTCTCCCGTCGCCGTCGCGTACCAGCACGTCAGCGAGACGCCGGTCGCGCCGTCCGAGGTGATCGCCACCGTCCCGCGCGCGCTCGACGCCGTCGTGCTGCGCGCCCTCGCGAAGGACCCGTTCCAGCGCTACCAGGACGCGGCCTCCTTCCGCGAGGCCGTCGATGCGGCGGTCGACGGCAAGGCGCCGTCGAAGCGCCAGCTCGGCTCCCTCACCAGCGAGCTCTACGGTCCGAATCCCCGGCAGGCCGCGGAGACCGCGCGGTCACTGCGCCAGCTCACGACCGACACGACGATGACCCGCACCCAGAGCGGCCCGCCGGTCGCCTGGATCTGGGCCGGGGTCGCGATCCTGGCCGTGCTGCTCATCTCGGTGCTGTTCTGGGTCGTCACGATCCGCCCGGCCTCCGAGGCGCCCGCCGGGGCGCGCGAGGTGCCCGACGTCGCCGGCATGACCTACGACGAGGCGAACGCCGCCCTGCAGGCCGAGGATCTGATCGCCTACCGGGTCGAGGAGCCCAGCAGCGAGGTCGAGGCGGGCCTCGTCATCCGCAGTGAGCCCGCCTCGGGCTCGTCCGTCTCGCTCGGCCAGACGGTGCAGCTCTTCATCTCGCGCGGCGCGGAGACCGCCGCGGTGCCGCCCCTGGACGGCCTGCTCGAGGGCCCTGCCCGGGACGCCATCACGGGAGCCGGCCTCGCGATCGGCACGATCACCCAGCGCAACGATCCCGCCCTGGCCGCGGGCACCGTCATCTCGGCCGACCCCGAACCCGGCACAGAGGTCGAACTCGGCACCTCGGTGAACCTGGTGGTGGCGACGGGTCGCGTCGTGATCCTCGACTACCGCGGCTTCACCGTCGAAGCGGCCACCCGGGCGCTCGAGGCCGACGATTCGCAGCTCTTCGTCGAGACGCTCGAAGATGCGTCGTGCACGGCCACCGACCCGCCGACGGTGATCGCCCAGTCGATCCCTCCCGGCGAGGCGGAGGTGCACGCCACCGTCACCCTGACGTTCTGCTCAGGCCCCTGAGGCGCGCGGGGCCGGGACCGGCTCCTGAACGCCCGCCCGATCCGACGGCGCGGGTCCGCCGGGGTGCAGGCCCGCAGAGGTGCGCACCGCCTCCGGCATTCCGATCTCGGCGAGCCAGTTCGCCAGCAGCCGGTACCCGCCCTCGGTGAGCACCGACTCGGGGTGGAACTGCACGCCCCGGATCGGGAGCGTCCGGTGCGAGACGCCCATGATCACGCCGGCGTCCGTGCGGCTCGTCACGTCGAGCTCGAGCGGGAGCGTCGCCGGCTCGATGGCGAGCGAGTGATACCGGGTGGCGGTGAACGGGTTCGGCAGGCCGGCGTACAGCGGGGTCCCATCGTGGCGCACGAGCGATGTCATGCCGTGCATCAGCTCCGGCGCGTGCGCGACGGTGGCCCCGAAGGCCTCGCCGATCGCCTGATGGCCGAGGCACACTCCGAGCAGCGGCATCCCGGATTCGGCCGCGGCCCGGACGACCGCGATGGAGGCACCCGCATCGGCCGGCGTCCCGGGCCCGGGAGAGACGAGCACGCCGGCGTAGCCGGCGATGGATCGCGCGGGGTCGTCGATCTCGTCGGACTCGACGACGACCGTCTCGGCTCCCAGCTGCTCGACGTAGCCGACGAGCGTGTACACGAAGCTGTCGTGGTTGTCGACCACGAGGATGCGTGCCGTCATCGCCGCGGCATCCGCGCGTCACCCGCACTCACTCGACGGTCACTTCCTGGGGATTCACGAACTGGCTGACGTACGGGAAGGCGTAGAAGAACAGGGCGTACAGCACGAGGGCGGCGACGATCAGCAGGATCACGACGCGCACCCACCAGGGTCCGGGCAGCACGCGCCAGAGAGCGGCGTACATCAGGCGTCCACGCCCTCGGTGAGCGACGCGGGCGGACCCTCGGAGCGCGGCTGGAACGACTCGAACACGCTGTAGCCGATGATCCGCTCAGCGAGCGAGAACTTGGGGGAGCAGCTCGTCATCGTCAGGTATCTCTCGCCCGCCGGAGTCTCCGGGGCCTGAGGCACATCGGCCAGCACCTCGATCTCGGAGGGCGTCACGTACTCGAGCGTGCGGAACCGATAGGTGTACCAGCCCACCTCCGTCTCGATGACGATGGCGTCGCCGACGTGCAGCTCGGCGATGCGGGCGAAGGGGGCGCCGAATGTCGTGCGGTGCGCGGCGAGGGCGACGTTGCCGACCTGACCGGGCATCTCGGTTCCCGGATAGTGGCCGATGCCGATGGTGTCGAGCGTGCCCTTGCGGGTGACACCGCCCGCGACCTTCGTGGCGTAGTCGGCGCCGAAGCGCGGAATGCGCATGATGCCGAAGACCTCGGTGTTGCCCGGCTCGTCGAGCACGACCGGCTCCCACACCTGACCCGGCACCGGCGGAGCGGCGGCATCCGTCACGGTCGGATCGGGAACGGGCGTCGGCTCTGGCGCCGGCAGGGCATCGGCGGAGGAGTCCCACTGCTCCGAGAGCTCGGCCCCGGCCGCGTTGTTCTGCGCCCCGTAGATGATGTCGCCCACCCACATCTGCCAGACGACGTAGAGCATCACGATCACGCCCACGGTGATGAGGAGTTCGCCGAGCACGCCGGTGAAGGACGTGCGCCGACGGGCACGTCCCGGAGTGGCCCCCTGCGAGGCGGCGGTTCCCCCATCCACAGGCTGAGTGTACCGAGCGCGTCTGCGCGGCGGCTGGCAGTAGAATGGGCGCATGGCACGATCTGGCAAGGGTGACGAGCAAATCGAACGCAGCGAAGCGGATGTCGCACCCAACCCGGTGTGGTTCAAGCCGGTGATGATCGGCTTCATGCTTCTGGGTCTCGTGTGGGTGCTGGTGTTCTACCTGAGCGGCATGGCGTACCCGATCCCCGGCATCGAGGGCTGGAACCTCGTCATCGGCTTCGGCATCGCGTTCATCGGCTTCCTGATGACCACACGCTGGCGATAGCGGGAATTACACCGGTGTGATTCATCCCCAAGTGTGGATGGATCTGTGGATAACTTCCCCTGCAGAACCGCGACGCGGTCCGATCAGCCGTAGATCGCGAGCGGCACCAGCAGCAGCAGGAACAGCGCGATGACGACCGCGGCGAGCAGCACGATCTGCAGCGCCCGCAGCCGGCGCGAGCGCGTGCGGGCGTAGATCAGGCCGATGAGCGCGCCGACGATCAACCCGCCGACGTGCGCCTGCCAGGAGACGCCCATGCCGGGGATGAACCCGATCACGAGGTTGATGCCGAGGATGATCAGGATGCCGGTGATGTTGGCCCCGATGTGGCGGCCGATGACGAGCAGGGCGCCGAGCAGTCCGAACACCGCGCCCGAGGCGCCCACGACCGGGGTCCCGAAGGACAGCAGCGCGACGGCGACCGAGCCGCCGAGCCCGCTGATCAGGTAGAGCGCCAGGAACCGGGTGTGCCCGAGCAGCGGCTCGAGGCTGCGCCCGATCATCCAGACGGCGAGCATGTTGAGTCCCACGTGCCAGAATCCGCCGTGCACGAGCAGTCCGGTGAGCAGCCGCCAGGGCTGGAACGTGCCCGTCAGATCGGGATACAGGTAGGGCGCGTAGAAGAACAGCCACTCCTGCACCGGCGAGTTCGGGATCAGCTGCGCGATGAAGACGAGCACCGTCAGCGCGATGATCGAGTACGTGACGACCGGTCGTTCGCTCGAGAGCGTCGCCGTCGCGGGACGTCGCGACCACCGGCGCTCCGCCTTGGCCTGCGCCGGCGTCTGCGCCTTCTGCTGATCGCGCAGGCACTCGGGGCAGATGACGCCGACCGCCGCCTGCGTCTGGCACTCCGGGCAGATCGTGCGCAAGCAGCGCTGGCAGAGCACGAAGCTCTGCCGGTCGGGATGCCGGTAGCAGAAGTTGTCGCTGTTGCGGGTGAAATCGGGCGATGTCACGGGGTGGTCGGCGTCACGGGCGCGCGGTCGCTAGACCTGCGAGATCTCGATCGACTGCAGCACGACGGGCTCGATGGGGCGGTCGCCGGCTGCCGTCGGCACCGCGGCGATCTCGTCGACGACGGCCCGCGACTCGTCGTCCGCCACCTCGCCGAAGATCGTGTGCTTGCCCTGCAGCCACGGCGTCGGGTCGGTCGTGATGAAGAACTGCGACCCGTTGGTGCCCTCGGCCTGACCGGTGATGGCGTTCCGCCGCAGGCCGGCGTTGGCCATCGCGAGCTTGTAGGGGGCACGGAAGTCCAGCTCGCCGTTGATCTCGTCGTTGAAGGTGTAGCCGGGACCGCCGACGCCCTGTCCGAGCGGGTCGCCGCCCTGGATCATGAAGTTCGGGATGATGCGGTGGAAGACCACGTCCTTGTACAGCGGGCCCTCGCCCTTCTTGCCCGTCGCGGGGTCGGTCCACTCCCCGGTGCCGTCGGCGAGGCCGACGAAGTTCTGCACCGTTCGCGGCGCGTGATCCCCGAAGAGATTGACGACGATGTCGCCGTGGTTGGTGTGCAGGGTGGCAACGGCGGTGTGCTGAGGCATACGTACATTCTCTCAGAGTTCTGTGCAACCCCTCGCGTGAAGGTCGCGGTCTGGCAAGATGGGACATTCAGATCCTCATCGATTAGGGAGGGCCCCGTGAGCCTCAGCCGGAAGCGTAAGAAGGAACTCCGCAAGCTGCAGGATTCTGCGAACAAACTGTGGGAGACGCAGCAGGTCCTCGTAGGCGAAGCTGCCGGCATCGCGCGTGAGGCAGGCCGTCAGCTGGGCAACTACCGCCGCGAGCAGGTCGTGCCGACCGTGCAGGCAAAGTACGCCGAGACGCTGGCACCCGTTGTCACCAAGACCAAGAACGTCATCGACGAGCGGGTCATCCCGACGATGGGCGGAGCGTGGGGCTCGGCCCTCTCTGTCTGGGATGCCGCGAACGAGGTGCGCCAGCGCGCCGCCGCCGGTCGCGGAATCGACCTCGCGCCGTTCAGGAAGGTGACCCCCGTGGTCGCACCCGCCCCCAAGGGCATCGGCGTGGGCGGGGTCGTCGCGATCGTGCTCGGAGTCGCCGCTGCAGCCGGAGTGATCTACGCCGCATGGCAGACGCTGCGGGCGGATGACGAGCTGTGGGTGGCGGATGACCCGCTGCGCGCGCCCGACGCGTGACGGCGGACCCGGAAGACGCTGAATCGGCCACGTCCCGCGTCCGCCGAGCGGCCGCAGAGCGAGGGCTGACGATCGAGATCCGCGAGCGGCCGGCCGCTCGCAGTCTGCCGGAGGCGGCCGAGATCCTCGGCCTCCGTCCGGCGGACATCGTCAAGACGCTGGTCGTCAAACGCGCCGACGACACGTATCTGTTCGCGCTCGTCCCCGGCGATCGGGCGATCTCATGGCCGAAGCTGCGGTCGGTCGTCGGCGTCAACAAGCTCCAGCTGCCTGACCCGGAACGCGCCCTGGCCGCGACCGGCTACGAGCGCGGCACGATCGTCCCCATCGGCAGCTCGACGGACTGGCCGATCTTCGCCGACGAGCGCATCGTCGGCGAGCGGATCGCCATGGGAGCCGGTGCGCACGGGTACAGCCTCTTCGTCGACGCCGACGATCTCGTTCGCGCCTATGGCGCGACGGTGGCCGACATCTCGCAGGAGATCACAGAAGACCGGCCATCTTGAGGGCCACGTCGACGAGCTTGACCCGCTGAAGCGTCGACACCTGCTCGTGGGTGAACCACTCCGCTCGATCGGTGGAACCCGAGACCTCGTTGCGCAGGCGCCCGCCGGTGATCCGCGCCCGGTAGACGATGCGCAGCGCGTGCAGGGGCTCCGTGGCACCCTCCTGTACCCGGCGGGTCGCGGGGATCACCCGCGAGTGGATGCCGATCAGGTCGCCGACCGTGACCCGGTAGCCGGTCTCCTCCCGCACCTCGCGGCGGGCGGCGACCTCCGGGTCCTCCCCGGGCTCGAGCCCACCTCCGGGCAGCGTCCACGCGGCGCGACGCCCCTCGTTCCAATGGGCGAGGAGGACGCGACCTTCGTCATCCGTGATGACCGCGTAGGCCGCGACGCGCATATCCATGGTTCACCCTATCGGCGGCCCCCCTCGCGGACGAGAGGGGCCGCCGGCGGAACAGCCGTCAGGCGTGCAGCGCGCCGACCTTGTGCGCCGTCGTGGCACGTCGTGCCGCCCGGCGCTCCCGGTACCTGCCGATGGCGATGATGCCGGCGCCGATCGCCACGAACGCGACGAAGATCGCGGAGATGTACAGGAGCGCCGAACCCCAGCCGCCCGCCCCGTGGGGGTCGAGGAACGGGTACGGGTACCACCACGCCGTGACGCCGGCCGGGTCGACCACGAGCTCGCCGCGGATCATCGTGTGCACCAGCCAGAGCAGGGGATAGCCGGCCAGCACCGCGAGGCTCGGCCACGACAGACCCCGCCGCTGCGCGGCGAACAGGAGATCGATGAGGAAGTACAGCGGCAGCACGACATGCAGCACCTCGATGGCGTACGCGTCCAGAATCGCGATCCCGGGGGAATCGCCGAGAGCGGCGCCAGAGGGCCCCCCGCGCAGGAGCACGTTGTACACGACGCCGAGCAGCAGCATGGGGCCCGTGACCACCGCCATGCCCAGCGCGATCACGCGCGGCTCCCGCGCCGCGGCGGGATGCACGTGCGCCCACGCCGCAGCGGCGGTCAGCGCGACGGCACTCAGAAGGGTCGACACGATCGTGAACATACTGAAGTAGTTGGCGAGCACGAGCGAGAGATCCTGTCCCTGCCGTGTGGCGCGATCCACATTCACGATGAACCCCGCCGCGACCCCCGACAGCCCGACGGCCGCAGCCCCGAGCCTGAACCATGACCAGAACATGAGATTCCCCTCCCGTCGAACACCGTTGTTCGACGTCTGTGAGGCAGGTTTAGTCCTCCCCGTGCCGGGCGGCGCGAATTCTATTGTCGATCGCCGAGAATGCAAGCACGAGATATGGCCTTTTTTGTGAGGTAGCTACATGCTGTCCCCCATAAGGTGGACCACACCTACAATTCCTCGCGTGTCCACCGCTTGGGGGACAGAAATCAGGCTCCGGACGACACCGCGTTGAGCAGCTCGGCGACATCGAGACCCGCGGCGGGGGCATCGACTCGATTGGTGAGCAGCACCACGCACGAGCCCGCGCCCGGCAGCATCCAGAACTCGGCGCCCGCCCAGCCGGCGTGGCCGTAGACGTCCCGAGCGAGCATGCCGGGCGCCCGGCGGAGGAGATTCCACGCCAGGCCCCACTCCTGACCGCGCTCCGCCGGGTACGGCTCCAGCTTGGGCAGTCCGACCGTGCGCGGCTCGAGCGAGGCGGCAAGCGCGAGCGATGTCACGATGGCGCCGTCGTCGGCGAGCAGCGACCGGCCGATCTCGAGCAGGTCGACGGCCCGCCCATACAGCCCGGCGCCCGGATGCCGCAGGGACGCGAAGCGCTGCGGATCGAAGTCGCCACCGCCGTGCACGCGATGCGGCTCGGCGACGGGATCGAAGCCGATGCCGCTCGCCGGCACGGCGGCCAGCGCCTGACGAAGCCCGTCATCCAATGAGGTGCCTGTGGCGTCCTCGACCAGCAGGCGCACGCCCTCGAAGGCGAGCGACGAGTAGCGCGTCGCGGATCCGGCGGCGAAGTCGGAGCCGGCCCGCCGCAGCACGGCGCTCAGGGGACCCTGCGCGTCCAGCGGCGGCTCCGAGAGGCCGCTCGTGTGGGTGAGAAGGTGATGCAGGCGCACGCGCGCCCGGCCCACATCCCTCAGCTCCGGAACCACTCGGTCCAGTGGCGCCTCCAGGGAGAGCATCCCTCGTTCGACCGCGCGCAGCGCGACGAGCCCGACGAGGGGCTTGGTCACCGAGAACAGCGGGTACACGTCGTCCGGGCGGGTGCGCCGCGAGCCGTCGGCGCCGTACGCGCGGATGTCGACGATTCCATCGACCGTCGCGATACCGAGCACCGCGGTGGGAAGCACTCCCCGCTCGACCTGACGTGCGGCCCAGTCGAACGCGGGAGTGGACTGCATGTGGAGCCTAGGAGAATCGAACTCCTGACATCCTGCTTGCAAAGCAGGCGCTCTACCAACTGAGCTAAGGCCCCTCGGGCAATTCGGTGGGGGTACCAGGACTTGAACCTGGGACCTCTTCATTATCAGTGAAGCGCTCTAACCGCCTGAGCTATACCCCCGTCAACCTCCAAGACTTTACCTGAAGGTTCCCGGTTTCGTGAAACCGGGGCTAGTTCGAGGTGAACCCGACCAGCAGCCCGCCGGTGATCTTCACCGCGAGGTTGTAGATGCCCGCGACGACGGCCCCGAGCACCGTCACGACGATGAGGTTGAGGATCGCGACCACGGCCGCGAACGCCATCACCTGGGGGAGTCCGACGAATGCCGTGATCGAGATGCCGCCGTCGGAGAAGCTCTGGAAGAACTCATCGACCTGGGCGATCAGCCCTGTCGTCTGTACGACGGTGTAGACCAGGAAGAACGAGACGACCGTGACGATCGCGAGGGCGACCGCCGCGAGGAACGACAGCTTCACGGCCGACCAGAAGTCGATGTAGACGAGGCGCAGGCGCACCTGCTTGGAGCTGGACTTGCTGGTGGATTTCTTTGCGAGCTTGTCGGCTACGGTACTCATGCGTCAGTGCTTTCCTCGGGGATGTCGGTGGAGGCTTCCGCCTCGGCGGCTGCATCGTCGGCAGTCTCGGCTGCTTCGGTCAGGCCGCGCTCTCCATTTCGAGCGATCGCGATGATGCGATCCTCGTCGCCGGCGCGTGCGAACACGACGCCCATGGTGTCGCGGCCTTTGGCGGGGACCTCGGCCACGGCAGAGCGTACCACCTTGCCGCTGGCAAGAACCACCAAGACCTCGTCGTCCTCACCGACGATCAGACCGCCCGCGAGCACCCCCCGATCATCGCTCAGGCGGGCGACCTTGATGCCGATTCCGCCGCGGCTCTGACTGCGGTACTGGTCGACGGAGGTGCGCTTCGCGTAGCCGCCCTCGGTGACGACGAAGACGTAGCCCTGGTCGCGGACGACCGATGCGGACAGCAGGCTGTCGTGCCCACGGAACGACATCCCCTTCACACCCTCGGTCGAGCGGCCCATCGGGCGCAGCGACTCGTCGGACGCCGTGAAGCGCAGCGACATCCCGTGGCGGCTGATCAGCAGGATGCCGTCACCCTCCTCGACGAGCATGGCGCTGGTGACCTCGTCGTCTTCGCGCAGCTTGATCGCGATGACCCCGCCCTGGCGGTTCGTGTCGTACTCGGCGAGGCGCGTCTTCTTGACGAGGCCGCCCCGCGTCGCGAGCACGAGGTACGTGGCGACCGCGTAGTCCCGGATGTCGAGGATCTGGGCGATCTCCTCACCCGGCTGCAGCGCGAGGAGGTTCGCGACGTGCTGACCCTTGGCGTCGCGGCCGGCCTCGCCGACCTCGTACGCCTTGATGCGGTAGACGCGTCCCTTCGTCGTGAAGAACAGCAGCCAGTGGTGCGTCGTCGTGACGAAGAAGTGCTCGACGACGTCGTCGGCGCGCAGTTGCGCGCCCTTCACGCCCTTGCCGCCGCGGTGCTGCGAGCGGTAGTTGTCGCTCCGCGTGCGCTTGATGTACCCGTCGCGGGTGACGGTGATGACCATCTCCTCTTCGGGGATCAGGTCCTCGTGCGACATGTCGCCGTCGTATCCGGCGAGGATCTCGGTGCGGCGGTCGTCGCCGAACCGGTCGACGATGGCGATGAGCTCGTCGCGGATGATCGTCCGCTGGCGGGCGGGGTCGGCCAGGATCGCCTTGAAGTCCGCGATCTTCGCCTCGAGCTCGGTGGCCTCGTCGATGATCTTCTGACGCTCGAGCGCCGCGAGGCGGCGCAGCTGCATGTCGAGGATCGCCTGGGCCTGCACGTCGTCGATCTCGAGCAGCTTCTGCAGTCCCTCGTTCGCCTCCTGCACGGTGGGCGAGCGGCGGATGAGCGCGATGACCTCGTCGAGCGCATCGAGCGCCTTGAGGTAGCCGCGCAGGATGTGCATGCGCTCCTCTGCCTTGCGCAGGCGGAAGCGGGTGCGCCGGACGATGACCTCGATCTGATGGTCGATCCAGTGCGTGATGAACCCGTCGAGCGGCAGCGTGCGGGGCACTCCGTCGACGATCGCGAGCATGTTCGCGCCGAAGTTCTCCTGCAGCTGGGTGTGCTTGTACAGGTTGTTGAGCACGACCTTGGCGACGGCATCCCGCTTCAGCACGATGACGAGCCGCTGACCGGTGCGGCCGGAGGACTCGTCACGGATGTCGGCGATGCCCGTGATCCTGCCCTCGCGCGCGAGGTCGCTGATCTTGACCGCGACGTTGTCGGGATTCACCTGATACGGCAGCTCGGTGATGACGAGGCACGTGCGACCCTGCACTTCTTCGACATTGACGACGGCCCGCATCGTGATCGAGCCGCGGCCGGTGCGGTACGCGTCCTTGATGCCGCGGGTTCCCAGGATCTGCGCGTGCGTCGGGAAGTCCGGCCCGGGGATCCGCTCCATGAGCGCCTCGAGCAGCTCTTCGCGCGAAGCATCGGGGTTCTCGAGCGCCCAGAGCGCGCCGTTGGACACCTCGCGCAGGTTGTGCGGCGGGATGTTGGTGGCCATGCCGACCGCGATGCCGACGGAGCCGTTCACCAGCAGGTTGGGGAAGCGCGCGGGAAGGACGACGGGTTCCTGGGTCTGGCCGTCGTAGTTGTCCTGGAAGTCGACGGTGTCTTCTTCGATGTCGCGCACCATCTCGAGCGCGAGCGGGGCCATCTTGGTCTCGGTGTAGCGCGGGGCTGCCGCGCCCTGGTTGCCGGGCGACCCGAAGTTGCCCTGGCCGAGCGCCAGCGGGTAGCGAAGCGACCACGGCTGAACGAGGCGCACGAGGGCGTCGTAGATCGGGGCGTCGCCGTGCGGGTGGTAGTGCCCCATGACCTCGCCGACCACGCGGGCGCACTTGGAGAACGACTTGTCGGGACGGAAGCCTCCGTCGTACATCGCGTAGATGACCCGGCGGTGCACGGGCTTCAAGCCGTCTTCGACGCGCGGCAGAGCGCGGCCGATGATCACGCTCATCGCGTAGTCGAGGTAGCTCCGCTGCATCTCGGCCTGGAGGTCGATCTGGTCGATCCGGCCATGGTTGTGCTCGGGGACGGCGGGTCGTTCTGCGTCGGTCATTCTCGTCTTTCAGTTCGTACGTGGCTGGGGGCCGGCTCCGCGATGCTCCTGCTGAGGCAAGAGCGGGGCCCCTACCCCGCTTGCCTCAGCGAGAGCATCGCTGCGCCGGCGTGCGCGCCGTGCGATGCGGAGGTGGCCGGGGGGCGACCCGGCGTTCGCCTCGCGAGGGGTGGGAGTGGAAGGTCAGATGTCAAGGAACCGGACGTCCTTGGCGTTGCGCTGGATGAAGCCGCGGCGGGATTCGACGTCTTCGCCCATCAGGATCGTGAAGATCTCGTCGGCGGCGGCCGCATCGTCGATCGTCACCTGACGGAGGGTCCGCGTCTCGGGATCCATGGTGGTCTCCCACAGTTCCTTGTCGTTCATCTCGCCCAGACCCTTGTAGCGCTGGATGCCGTTGTCCTTCGGGATCCTCTTGCCCCCGGCGACGCCCTCGACCAGGAGCGCATCGCGCTCGCGGTCGCTGTAGACGTACTCGTGCGGGGCATTCGCCCACTTGAGGCGGAACAGGGGCGGCTGCGCCAGGTAGACGAAGCCGGCCTCGATCAGGCCCCGCATGTAGCGGAACAGGAGGGTGAGCAGCAGCGTCGTGATGTGCTGGCCGTCGACG
>DASUQB010000060.1:0-10768 GCA_036280835.1 Microbacterium sp.
GGGGACCACGAGGAGGAAGCACATGGCTCGCATCGGTGAGAGCGCCGACCTGTTCAAGTGCTCGTTCTGCGGCAAGAGCCAGAAGCAGGTCCAGCAGCTGATCGCCGGCCCCGGGGTCTACATCTGCGACGAGTGCGTCGAGCTCTGCAACGAGATCATCGAAGAGCGCATGGCGGAGTCCGCGACCGGCGTCGTGTCCGACTTCGACCTTCCCAAGCCGCGCGAGATCTTCTCGTTCCTCGAGGAGTACGTCGTCGGACAGGAGGCCGCGAAGCGCGCCCTGTCGGTTGCCGTCTACAACCACTACAAGCGCATCCGGGCGCACGGCACGATCCAGAGCGCCGAACAGCGCGCCGACGAGGTCGAGATCGCCAAGAGCAACATCCTGCTGATCGGCCCGACGGGCTGCGGCAAGACCTATCTCGCACAGACCCTTGCGAAGCGGCTCAACGTGCCGTTCGCCGTCGCCGATGCCACCGCGCTCACGGAGGCGGGCTACGTCGGCGAAGACGTCGAGAACATCCTGCTCAAGCTGATCCAGGCCGCCGACTTCGACACGAAGCGCGCCGAGACCGGCATCATCTACATCGACGAGGTCGACAAGATCGCCCGCAAGGCCGAGAACCCCTCGATCACACGCGATGTCTCCGGCGAGGGCGTGCAGCAGGCGCTGCTGAAGATCCTCGAGGGCACCGTCGCCTCCGTACCGCCGCAGGGCGGACGCAAGCACCCGCACCAGGAGTTCATCCAGATCGACACGACGAACGTCCTGTTCATCGTGGCGGGTGCCTTCTCCGGGCTGGAGGACATCATCTCCTCCCGCGTCGGCAAGCACGGCATCGGCTTCGGCGCCCCGCTGCACGACAAGGACGACGACCAGAGCCTCTTCGCCGACGTGCTGCCGGAAGACCTCCACAAGTTCGGGCTCATCCCTGAATTCATCGGCCGCCTCCCCGTCGTGGCCTCGGTCACGCCGCTCGACCAGGACGCGCTGATGGAGATCCTCACGGAACCCCGCAACGCGCTCGTCAAGCAGTACCAGCGCATGTTCGAACTCGACGGGGTCACGCTGGAGTTCGAGGAGGACGCGCTGCGCGCGATCGCCGACCTCGCCGTGCTGCGCAAGACGGGTGCCCGAGGACTGCGCGCGATCCTCGAGGACGTCCTCGGTCCGATCATGTTCGACGTGCCCTCGGCCGATGACGTCGCGAAGGTCGTCATCACGCGCGCATCCGTCGAGGACGGTGCGGCCCCGACCGTCGTGCTGGCGCGCACCAAGAAGAGCGCGTAGTCGGCGCCGTCGCGACCATGGACCTGCCCGCCGGCGCGCTGGACGAATTCAGCGGGGTGGTCAGCGTCCGCCAGGGCGATCGCGTGCTGGGGGAGTGGGCCGTGGGGCTCGCGGAGCGGGTGCACTCCGTGCCCAACGTCCCCGCCACTCGCTTCGCCATCGCCAGCGGGAGCAAGACCTTCACCGCGGCGGCGGTGCTCTCGCTCGTCGCCGACGGCTCGCTCGCGCTCGACACCAAGGCCCGCGACATCCTCGGTGGGGACCTGCCGCTCATCGCCGACGACGTGACGATCGACCACCTCCTCACGCATCGCTCCGGCATCGGCGACTACCTCGACGAGGATGAGGACGCGTACGCGCCGATGTCCGTGCCGGTGCAGGCGCTCGATTCGACGCCGGCCTTTCTCGCGGTACTCGACGGGTACCCGACGAAGTTCCGCGCGGGGGAGCGCTTCTCCTACTGCAACGGCGGCTTCGTGGTGCTGGCGCTGCTCGCCGAGCGGGCGAGCGGCCTCCCCTTCGCCGAGCTCGTGAGGCAGCGCGTCTTCGATCCCGCGGGGATGGGGGACAGCGGCTTCCCGCGCTCGGACGAGCTGCCGCCCCACACCGCCACGGGTTACAAGGATGACGGCCGCACGAACGTCTTCGACCTCCCGGTCGTGCCGTCGGGGGACGGCGGCGCATACACCACCGCCGCCGATGTGCACCGCCTCTGGCGCGCCCTGACGAGCGGCGAGGTGCTGTCTCCCGCGCTGTGGGACGCGATGCGGGAGCCGGTCACCCCGGATGCCGACGACGGCCGCGGCTACGGCCGCGGACTCTGGCTCGACGGCCCCTTCGTGTCGCTGGCGGGCATGGACTACGGAGCGTCGGCGCTGAGCCTGCACGACCCGGGCACCGGCATCACCGCGACGTCCCTCGCCAACGCGGAGGTGCCGATCCTGCGCAGGACCCGATCGGTCATGGCCGCGGCGCTCGAGGCTGTCGGAGGCCCCGCGTAGCCTCGGGCGATGCAGCCCTTCCGCATCGCCGTGCCCGATGACGTGCTCGATGACCTCCACGCCCGCCTCGACCGGGCGCGGCTCCTTCCCGACTCGCCCCGGAAGCCGCCGTCGGGGATGTCGGCCGGCTACCTGCGACAGCTGATCCAGTCGTGGCGCGAGTTCGACTGGCGTGCCCGCGAGGAATGGCTCAACGCGCATCCCCAGTTCATCGCGGAGGTCGGCGACGCCCGCATCCACTTCGTTCACGCGCGCGCCTCCGACCCACACGCTCCCGCGCTGCTCGTGATGCACGGGTGGCCGCACCTGTTCTCCCTGCAGCTCGATTTCGCCGACCTGCTGCCGGACTTCCATGTCGTGGTGCCGAGCCTTCCCGGATTCGCGTTCTCGACGCCGTATGCCGAGGGTCCCGCGACCGAGCAGCGCCTGGTCCAGACGATGCACGAGCTCATGACCGACGTGCTGGGGTACGAGCGCTACCTGACCTATGGCGAGGATGTCTCCGCCAACGTGAACGATCTGCTCGCGGCCACGCATGGTGAGGCGGTCGCCGGCATCATCGCCACGCACGCGCACTTCCCCTCTTCCGACGAGAGGGCGGCACTCACCGAGCCGGCCGAGCGGGCGTTCTTCGACGGACTCGCCGCCGCCCATTCGTCCGACGGCGGGTACGGGCACATCCAGGCGACCAGGCCCGACACGCTTGCCGCTGCGCTGAACGACTCCCCGGCGGGCCTCGTCGCCTGGGTGGCGGAGAAGCTCGTCGAATGGAGCGACACAACGGCGGGCGATCCCGCGCAGGTGGAGCGGCTCATCTCGCGCGATCGCATCCTCACGGAGGCGATGATCTATTGGGCGACGCAGACGATCGGCACATCGTTCCGGCCGTACTACGAAGGCGCCGACCAGCCCGGCCCGATGCCGCGGGTGGACGTCCCCGCGGCGGTGTTCATCCAGCGGCACGAGGGCGGCTATCCGGAGTCGATCGCGCGCGCGTACTATCGGGATCTCAGGGTCTTCGAGCGCCTCGACCGGGGCGGCCACTTCGCGGTGGGCGAGGTCCCCGAGGCGATGGCCGAACGCACCCGCGCGTTCGCCCGAGAGCTGGGGCTGCTGTAGCGGGCCTGCCGTCGGTCGCCGAGACGCAGGAAGGTTCTCCGATGACGATCGACGGCGATGCCTCTCCCGGCAGCGATGCCCCCGCGGCCTACGGCGGCAGCGGCCCTGACGTCGGCGAGCTGCACAGCGGCACCGGCCCTGACCCGGGCGAGGCGCTCGCGGAACGGCTCTTCACGTCCCTCGTGCCGGCGCTCGAGCTCCTGACGATCGAGCTGGGCCGGCGGCTCGGCTTCTACGCGCGCATCCAGGAAGCCGGCGACGTGAGCGCGGGCGAGCTGGCCGCGCTGTCGGGGACCTCGCCGCGCTACGCGCGGGAGTGGCTCGAGCAGCAGGCGGCCGCCGGCATCCTCGCGGTGGACGGCGGGGCCGGGGACGCCCGACGCTACGCGCTTCCCGCCGCGCACGTCCCCGTGATGCTGGACGTGAGGAACCCCCTGCACACGATGGGTGCCCCGACGATGTTCACGGGCGTCGCCACGACCTTCGACGCGGTCGTCGACGCGTTCGCGAGCGGGACAGGCGTGGCGTTCGCGAAGTTCGGCCCGGGAGTTCGTCACGGACTGGAGATCTTCAACAGGCCGGCGTACGCCAACGACCTCGCGGACTGGATGACGCACGTGCCCGACGTCAGCGAGCGACTGGCAGGCGGCGGCCGCATCGTCGACGCCGGCTGCGGGACGGGCTGGTCGACGGTCGCGCTCGCGGAGGCGTTCCCCCTCGCCGAGGTGATCGGGATCGACCTCGACGCGGCTTCCATCGCGGAAGCCCAGGAGCACGCGGAGGAGGCCGGTGTGCGGGCACGGGTGCACTTCGTCCGCGCCGACGCCGGCGACGCCGATGCGCTGCGAGCGGCGGTCGGCGGTCCCGCTCAGCTCGTCACGATCTTCGAGGCGCTGCACGACATGCTCGACCCCGAGCGCGTGCTCGGCGCGCTGGCGTCGCTGCTCGACGAGGGCGGCGTCATCCTCGTGGGAGACGAGCAGGTCGCCGACGAGTTCACCGCGCCCGCCGAGTTCCTCGACCGGCTCAACTACGCCTTCAGCGTGCTGCACTGCCTGCCCGCCACCATCGCCGAGGGGGAGGGCGACGCCAACGGCACCGTGCTGCGTGCGCCCACTCTGGAGCGCTGGGCGAAGGGCGCGGGGCTGAGCGGCTTCGAGCGCCTCGCCATCGACCACGACTTCTGGTCGTTCTACCGCCTCAGTCCATAGGGCGCCCGGCTCAGGCGGCGAGGCCCCGACGCTCGAGGAGCGGCTGGATCTCGGCATCCCGCCCGCGGAAGTCGCGGTAGGCCTCGAGCGGATCCTTCGACCCGCCCACGCCGAGCAGCCTGGTGCGGAAGCGTTCGCCGTTCTCTCGCGTCAGGCCGCCGTTCTCGCGGAACCACTCGACCGTGTCGGCGTCGAGAACCTCGCTCCAGATGTAGGAGTAGTAGCCGGCGCTGTATCCACCCGAGAACACGTGGGCGAAGTAGGTGGACGAGTACCTCGTCGGGACCGCGGGGTTGTCGAGCCCGACGTCGGCCAGCGCCGCCGCCTCGAAGGCCGCGACATCCGTCACGGCGGCCGCCTCGCCGACGCCCAGCGAATGCCATGCCTGGTCGAGCCACGACGCGGCCAGGTACTCGCTGGTCTTGAAGCCCTGATTGAAGGCGTCCGAGGCGCGCAGCCGGTCGACGACATCGCGGGGGAGAGGCTCGCCCGTCTCGACGTGCTTGGCGTAGTTGTCGAGGATCTCCGGCCACATGATCCACATCTCGTTCACCTGGCTCGGGAACTCGACGAAGTCGCGGAAGACCGCGGTGCCGGCGAAGTGCGGATACGTCACGGTGGCGAAGAGTCCGTGCAGGGCGTGGCCGAACTCGTGGAAGAGCGTCGTGACCTCATCGAGCGTCAGCAGCGTCGGCTGACCCGGGGCGGGCTTGGACACGTTGAGGTTGTTGACGACGACGGGTGAGGTGCCGCGGAGGCGGGACTGGCTCACGATCGAGTTCATCCATGCTCCGCCGCGCTTCGTGTCGCGCGTGTAGAGGTCGAGCACGAACAGGCCGAGGGCGGAGCCGTCGCCGTTGTGCAGCTCGAAGACGCGGTTGTCCGGATGGTAGGCCGACAGATCGGTGCGCTCGCTGAAGGTCACGCCGTACAGCTGCTGGGCGGCCGCGAACACGCCGTCCTGAAGGACGCGCTCGGCCTCGAACCACGGTCGCAGCGCCGTGGTGTCGATGTCGTACTCCGCCTGACGGACCTTCTCGGTGTAGAACGCCCAGTCGTGGGCCTGGAGCGGGAACGGCTCCTGCTCGGACGTGTCGATGATGGCCTGGAGGGCCTGCTGCTCGCGCGCGGCGTTGCGGGCGGCGGGGGCGGCGAGCTCACGGAGGAGCGAGTGGACGGCGTCCGGCGTCCCCGCGGTCTGATCCGCCGTGACGTAGGCGGCGTGGGACGCGTACCCCAGGAGCGCCGCGCGCTCGGCGCGCAGCCGGACGATCTGGGTCAGCACCTCGGTGTTGTCGTTGGCGCCGCCGCGGCATCCACGCGCGCGCGAGGCGTCCATGATGCGCTTGCGGCTCTCGCGGCTGGTGAGGGTCGAGAGGTACGGATGCCCCGTGAAGAGGGTGAGCGTGACGGCGTGCTTGCCGTTCTCGCCCCGATCGGCCGCCGCCTGCGCCGTGGCGGAGAGCTCGCCCTCCGTGAGACCGTCGAGCTCGCTCGCATCGTCGAAGATCACCGCGAGGTCGTTGGTGTCGGAGAGGAGATTCTTCTCGAACGTCGTCGTCAGCGTCGAGAGCCGCTGATTGAGCTCGGTCAGGCGCGCCTTCGCGTCGTCATCGAGGGCCGCGCCGGCGTGCGTCATCTCGCGGAAGTGACGCTGCACGAGGTACCGCTGCTCGGCGTCGAGATCGAGGTCGTCGAGCTGCTCGTGGAGCGTCTTGATGCGCCAGTACAGCATCCCGTCGAGCTGGATGGAGTCCTGGTGCGCGGACATCAGCGGAGCGAGGGCCTCCTCGATCTCCTGGATCTCCGGCGTGGCGTCGGCCGAGCTCACGGTGTAGAACGTGCGGGACACCCGGCCGAGCAGCTCGCCGCTCCGCTCGAGCGGGACCATCGTGTTCTCGAACGTGGGCATGGACCGCACCCGGGTGATCGCCGCGATCTCCGCCGCATGATCCGCGAACGCCTGTTCGAACGCGGGGAGGTAGTGCGGGGGGCGGATGTCGGCATAGGGCGGCAGCGCGTAGGGGAGCGTCGAAGCGGTCAGGAGCGGGTTCGCGTGGTCGGGCATCCACCAACCCTAATCAGCGACCGGCGATCGGCGCCATGCGATGCAAAGAAGTTCGGGCAAAGAAATGCTTGCAAAGCATTCTTTGCAAGGGTATCTTTGCATCATGAGCGAGAACGAGCGGCCCACGGCAGCCGAGCAGGCCGAGCCCAAGCACGGGGAGAAGGACTATCGGGTCCTCGACGCGGGCGCTCTCCGAGCCCTCGCACACCCCATGCGCGTGCAGATCTACGACATCCTGAGCCAGTACGGCCCGCAGACGGCCAGCTCCCTCGCGGGCCGCCTGGGGGAGTCCTCCGGTGCGACCAGCTACCACCTGCGCGCACTCGCGGCGCATGACCTCATCCGCGAGGTCGAGGGCCGCGGCACCGGCCGCGAGCGGTGGTGGGAGCGTCCGGCGGGCGGGGTGTCGTTCGCCAACCCGGAGGCGATGAAGACCCCATCGGGACGAGCCGCCACGCAGCTGGTGATGGCGGAGTTCTTCCGCCGCCGGCAGGAGCAGCTCGTCGAGTTCATCAATCGCGGGATCAACAACGAGCCGGATGAATGGCAGGAGGGCAGCCTCCTCTCCACCGCGACCGCGCGCATGACGGCCGAGCAGACGCAGAAGCTCGCCAAGGGCATCCAGGACCTCATCGATGCCGCCACCGATGAGTACCGCGACCAGCAGGGGGAGGGCGTGCGGCCCGTGACCATCCGCGCCGACGTGTTCCCCCTCCCCGAAGAAGGAGAAGCACCATGAGCACCCTCACCATCAGCCGCTCGTCGAGCGACTCCGTCCGCGCCGCCTGCGCCACCCGGCTGGAACGGGTTCTGCTGACGACCGCGGCGGCGCTGACCTCGCTGACCGAGGCCCGCATCGAGCGTCGCGCTGCGCGGCGCCCCGTGCAGCCGCCGACCCTGGACGGCTCCCGCCCGGACCACGCGGCCGCCGTGCACCTGGGCCTGCTTCCGCGATGAGCGCCACCCCGACCGTGCACGCCCCGAAGTCGCGCCCCGGTCGCCCTCGGCTCGGACGCGACTTCGGCAAGCTCTGGACCGCGGCCGCCTTCAGCAACCTCGCCGACGGGATCGGCCGCACCGCCGTTCCGCTGATCGCGACGACCCTCACGCGCGATCCGCTCGCGATCGCCGCGATCGGCGCCCTCGCCTTTCTTCCGTGGCTCATCTTCGGTCTCCCCGCGGGCATGCTCGTCGACCGGTTCGACCGCCGCTGGATCATGGCGATCGCCAACACGATCCGCGGTGGCACCGCGCTCGTGCTCGCGATCATGACGGTGAGCGGTGCGCTCGACATCTGGAGTCTCCTGGTCGCCACCCTCGTCTTCGGACTCGGCGAGACCCTGTTCGACAACGCCACGAACGCGATCGTCCCCGCGATCGTCGAAGATCGCGGACGCGACCGCGCGAACGGCTTCATGCAGGCCGCACAGGTCACCATCGACAGCTTCGTCGCCACGCCGATCGCGGGCGTGCTCTTCGCCGTGTCGCTCGCACTGCCCCTCTGGGTAGGCACCGCGGCCTACGTCATCCCCGTCGTGCTCGCCCTCCTTCTGCCGCTGTCGGCCGCGTGGCCCCTGCGCGGCGGCCGCGTCGTCGCCGATGCCCCGGACGGGTCGACGGATGCCGCTGCGGTGGGCCTGTCGCCGGCCACACCGGTCGCCGCGCCCGCGCCGGGAGGGGAGCAGCAGGGCGAGGAGGCCGAGCCGCGGGTGTCGGCCAAGGAGGCCGCCGCGTACCTCTGGCGCCACCGCTACCTGCGCGCCATGGTGGTCTTCACCTCGGTGGTGGGCTGCGCGTTCTCCTTCGCGCAGGCCCCGACGATCCTCTACTTCCTCGACGAGATGCGCGTGCAGCCGATCGCGATCGGCTTCGTCACCGCCGGCATCGGCCTCGGCGCCCTCGCCGGATCGCTCGTCGCTCCGCTGCTCGTGGAGCGCTTCGGTCGCGGCGCCGTGATGCTCGGGGCCAACATCGGCGCGGGCGTGTTCCTCGTCGGCGTGGGTCTCGCCCCCGAGGTGATCACCGCCGTGATCGCGTACGCGGGGATGGCGTTCGCGGTGTCGACCTGGAACGTCCCCTGGGGAGCGCTTCGCCAGACCATCGTGCCGAACCAGATCTTCGGTCGCGTGCTCGGCATCATCCGGATGTTCACGTGGGGAGTCTTCCCGTTCGCGACGCTCCTCGGAGGATTCGTCGCGCGCTACGACCTGCGACTGCCGTACCTGATCGCCGCCGGAGTGACGCTCGCCGCCGTGGCCGTGGCCTTCCGGCTGATCCTGCGGGCCTCGACGTTCACGGGACCCCTCGAGGACTGACGAGCGTCAGTGACCGCCGAAGCCGGTGTCGGGGTCGTGTTCGACGACCGCCTCGCCATCGGCGGTGAGCCGCACGATGACGCCGCTGTCGAGCTCGGCGACCGGACGGCCCTCCAGCCAGGTCAGGGTCCAGCGCGGTCGGGGAGCGCCGTCCGATGTCAGGACGTAGGTGTCATCCACCTGGGCGATCGAGGCGCGGAGCGCGGCCGGCACGGCCGTGGGCGGTTCCTCTCCCGAGGTCCAGCGGGTTCCGAGCTGCATCATGCCTCCTGCGACAGTTCGATCGATGTGACGGCGAGGGCGTCGCCCTCGACGAGGGTGAGCTCCGCGATGCGGCCGACGGCCCGCAGGTCGCCCTCCGCCAGCCGGAGCGCCGCCAGGGTGTCGGCCGGGGCCGCCACGGTCGCCGTGTCGACCGGGGTCTTCTGCGAGGCCTTGGCCTCGGTCTTCGCCCGGCGGATCCCGATGAGCGCGGCGCTCGCTGCGGCGAGCACGGCCGGATCGCCCTGCGAGCCGAGCGGCGTCGGCCAGGGGGCGGTGTGCACCGAGCCCTCGTTGAACCACGACCAGGACTCCTCGGCGGCGAACACGAGCACGGGCGCGAGCAGTCGCAGGAGCGATGACAGAGCGATGCGCAGCGCAAGGGCGGCGGATGCCTGGCCCACGTCGGTGCGGTCGTAGGCGCGCTCCTTGACCAGCTCGAGGTAGTCGTCGCAGAACGTCCAGAAGAACTGCTCGGTGACTTCCAGCGCCCGCGCGTGGTCGTAGTTCTCGAGGGCCTTCGTCGCCTCGACGATGACGCCATCGAGGGTCGCGAGCATGCTCGCATCGACCGCGTGGGTGATCTCGGCGTCTTCGGCGGCGGGGAACGAGAGCACGAACTTCGCCGCGTTCAGCACCTTGATCGCCAGCCGGCGGCCGATCTTGATCTGCGTCGGGTTCTGGGGGTCGAAGGCGGCGTCCGTGCCCAGGCGCGAGGATGCCGACCAGTACCGCACCGCGTCCGAGCCGTGCTGCTGCAGGATGTCGGCGGGCGTGACCACGTTGCCCTTCGACTTCGACATCTTCTTGCGGTCGGGGTCGACGATGAACCCCGAGATCGCGGCATCCGTCCACGGCGCGCGGCCGTCCTCGAGCGCGCTCCGCAGCATCGTGGAGAAGAGCCACGTGCGGATGATGTCCTGACCCTGCGGTCGCAGGTCGAAGGGCGCCACGAGGTTCCACAGCTCCTCGTCGCGCTCCCAGCCGCCGGCGAGCTGCGGGGTGAGCGACGATGTCGCCCAGGTGTCGAAGATGTCGAGCTCGGGCTCGAAGCCCCCCGGCACGCCGCGCTGGGCCTCGGTGAAGCTCGGCGGCACGTCGGTCGACGGATCGACCGGCAGCTGCGACGCGTCGGGCACGAGCACCCGCGAGTGATCCCGCTCGCCGTTCTCGTCGAGCGCGTACCAGACAGGGATCGGCACGCCGAAGAAGCGCTGGCGCGAGACGAGCCAGTCTCCGGTGAGGCCGTTCACCCAGTTCTCGTACCGCACGCGCATGAACTCTGGGTGCCACGCGACGTCGCGGCCGAGGGCGATCAGCGTGTCGCGGAGGCTCTCGTCGCGCGCGCCGTTTCGGATGTACCACTGGCGCGTCGAGACGATCTCGAGCGGTCGGTCGCCCTTCTCGTAGAACTTCACGACGTGCGTGAAGGGCTTCGGGTCGCCGCTCAGCTCACCGGACTCCTGCAGCAGCTCGACCATGCGCTTCTTGGCGCTGAACAC
>DASUQB010000061.1:0-9514 GCA_036280835.1 Microbacterium sp.
AGGCTCGTCGCCACCGCCTGCTGCAGGCGGCCGGACTCCCACGCGTCCCCGAGCGCCGCAACCACGTCGAGGGGGCTCGGCACGATGTCGGGGCGCGGCTGTGCGATGAGCACGTAGAGCTGCCAGATCACGAGCAGCGCCACGACGAAGAGGATCGGGGGCAGCACGCTCGTGACGAAGACGCGCCAGCGGCTGGTCGGGCGCTCCGGGTCGGTCTGCAGGCGGTCGAGGCCCGCTTCGAGGCTGCGGAAGTCGTCGCGGTGCGACGGGCGAGCGGATGCCGCGGCATCCGTCGTCGTGTCGTCGCCGATCAGCGTGGTGTCATGCGGCATTTCGGCGGATCTCCTTCCGGAGCTTGTCGGTGATCTCCACCGACAGCGCCGCGACCTCCGGGGACTCGATGCGCCGGCCGACGGTCCGCGAGATGCGCCACTCCTCGACGACCCGGCCGGGGCGGCTCGAGAGCAGCACGACGCGCTGCCCGAGTCGGGCGGCTTCACGCACGTTGTGGGTGACGAACACGATCGTGCGGCCGGTGGCCCGCCAGACCCGCTCGAGCTCTTCGTGCAGCAGGTCGCGCGTGATGGCGTCGAGCGCGGCGAACGGCTCGTCCATCAGGAGCACGGGCCGGTCCTGGGCGAGGGCGCGCGCGAGCGCCACGCGCTGTCGCATGCCGCCCGACAGCTCGTGCGGGCGCTTCTCGGCGGCATCCGCGAGGTTGACCGTGTCGAGCAGCGCGAGGGCCTTCTCTCGCCGCTCGCCGCGCGGGACGCCGCGCAGGCGGAGCGCGAGCTCGACGTTGCGGCGCGCGCTGAGCCACGGCATGAGGGCCGACTCCTGGAACATCACCGCGGAGCCCTCGCCCGGAGTGTCGATGTGCCCCGTCGAGGGCTTGTCGAGACCCGCGACGAGGTTGAGCAGCGTGGACTTGCCGCAGCCGGAGGCCCCGATGAGGCACACGAACTCGCCGGGAGCGATGTCGAGGTCGATGCCGTCGAGCACGAGGGGTCCGGCGCCGAAGCGCTTGCCGACGCCTTGGATGCGCACGGCGGGGGCGGCCGGCGGGGCCGCGGGCCGAACCGGCGCGCTCTCGTCGAAACTCGGCCCGAGCAGGTTCGGGGGGCGCACCGCCGGCGCCGCCGCGGCGTCGTGCGTCAGCGCGCCGGGCGTCGGCGCGCCGGGCGTCAGCGCGCCGGGAGTCAGGGGCGGAGCCCCCTTCGAGGCGGCGCCGGTCGGTGCGGACGGGGTGGTCATGCTCAGTCCTCACCCAATCCGGCGGCGGAGACCGAACCGTCGCCGGCCGACTCGAGGATGCCGTTCAGCAGCCGCAGGTCGAAGAGGCCCTCGATCGAGCCGTCCTTCTGCGTGCCCGCCGCGAGGCCGTTCGCCACCAGGGTCTCGAACGTGTCGGCATGCGGGTCGACCGAGAAGGTGACGTGCTCGAGCGCCCGGGTGATGACGGCGTCGGCCAGCGGTTTGCCCGTCTCCGCCTCGATGGCGCCGTTGATGACGTCCCCCGCGGTGTCCGGGTTGTCGGCGATCCACTGGACGGCGGCGACGTGACCCTCGAGCAGGTCCTCGACGACGTCCGGGTGCGCCTCGAGGAACTCCGCACGCACGAGCAGCACGGTGGTCGGGAACTCCCCGTCCTCCCACAGCTCGGCTTCGTCGATCAGCACGTGGGCACCGGCCTCGTCGATCAGCCGCGACACCCACGGCTCGGGGAGCCACGCGCCGTCGATCGTGCCCTGCTGGAAGAGGGTGAGCGTCTGGGCGTTCTCGGTCGGGGTGATGCTGACATCGCCCCCGCCCGAGGTGTCGGTCTCGAAGCCCTCGTCGGCGAGCCAGGTGCGCAGCGACACATCCTGGGTGTTGCCGAGCTGCGGCGACGCCAGGGTGGTGCCCTCGAGGTCGGACGGGTCGTCGATGCCCTCGCGCACGACGAGAGCGGCCCCCCCGGTGGCGGCGCCCGCGATGATGTGCGCGGACTCCCCACCGGACTGGATGAACGTGTTGATCGACGGGTTGGGCCCGATGTAGGTGGCGTCGATTGCGCCGGCCGACAGCGCCTCGATCGCGGCGGGGCCGGCGTTGAAGACCTGGGTCGTCACGTCGACATCGCCGAGCGCGTCCTCGAACAGGCCCTCCTCGAGGCCGACGAGGGCCGGCGCGTGGGTGACGTTCGCGAAGTACCCGAGCCGCAGCTCGTCGACGGTCGAGCCGCCCCCGGCGGAGGCATCCGGCGTGCTCGCGGCGGCGGAGGCGCAGCCCGCCATCATGCCTGCCACAAGTCCCAGGGTTGTGAGTGTCGTCGCAATGCGCAGTGTGTTCACGGTGTCGCCTCCTTCAGTAGGTGTTTCAGTGGATGCAGCCTCTCCGGCGGGAGCCGGGAGTGCTGCGGTCGGTCGGTCGTGGGGATCAGTCGTGTGTGATCGCCGCGGCGAGGGTCTGGCCGTCGGCGGGGTGGATGACGAGGAACGAGCCGGCGTGACGGTTCTCGCCGTACGGCTCGAGGGGCAGGTCGGCGGCGAGCCGCAGGCGGGCGCGTCCGATGTCGTTGGCGCTGAGCGACTCGGCCGCCGTGTGGGCGAGGGTGTCGAGGTCGCGCTTCGACTCCACCGACGAGACGATCGCCTGCACGGTCGCGGTGCCGTGCTTGACGAGCACGCGGGCGCCTGCGTTCAGGGGCCGCGGGTCGAGCCAGAACAGCTCGGCGTCCACGTCGCGGCGGGCGACCGGGAGGGTCTGGGCCGCGGCGATTACGGCGCCGCGGGCGACGTCGATGTCGTCGGCCAGGCGCAGGGCGACCGACTGCGGGGCGATGGCCTCGTCGAGGCTCAGCCCGGCCTGGTCGATGCCCGTGACGGTCGTCTCGATGCCGGCGGGGAACACCGTCACGCGGTCGCCGACGCGCACGCGTCCGGAGCCGATGCGGCCGGCCACGGCGCGGTAGTCGCGGTAGGCCTCGGCCACGGCGTCGTCTTTCGCGAGCTCGGGGGAGAGCCCGCCCTGCGGGCGCAGCACGAGCTGCACGGGCAGCCGGAACGGGTCGAAGTCGGTGTCGAGCTCGTCCTGCGACGGGAGCGACTCGAGCAGCTCGAGCAGCGCCGGGCCGTCGTACCAGGGCGTGCGGCCGGAGCGCTCGACGATGTTGTCGCCCTCGAGTGCGGAGACCGGCAGCACGTGCACGTCGCCGATGCCGAGCTCGGCCGTCACGCGGCGCACGTCGGCGGCGACATCCGCGAACCGGCCCTCGTCGAAGCCGAGCAGATCGATCTTGTTGACCGCGACGATGACGTGGGGCACGCGCAGCAGGGCGACCACCGAGAGGTGCCGGCGGGTCTGCTCGAGGACGCCCTTGCGTCCATCGATCAGCACGATCACGGCATCCGCGGTGGTCGCGCCCGTGACCATGTTGCGCGTGTACTGCACGTGGCCGGGGCAGTCGGCGAGGATGAAGCTGCGCGCACCCGTGGAGAAGTAGCGGTAGGCCACGTCGATCGTGATGCCCTGCTCGCGCTCGGCGCGAAGTCCGTCGGTCAGCAGCGCGAAGTCGAACCCGGTGCCGGCGCCGAAGCCCCGCTCGGCCGAGGTGCGCGCGACCGACTCGAGCTGGTCGGCGAGGATGGCCTTCGAGTCGTGCAGAAGACGGCCGACGAGCGTGGACTTGCCGTCGTCGACCGAGCCGGCCGTGGCGAAGCGGAAGAGGGTGCCGGCCCTCTCGGTCAGCGACGGGGCGGACTGCTGCTGAAGGGTCATCAGAAGTACCCGTCCTTCTTGCGGTCTTCCATGGCCGCTTCCGAGATGCGGTCATCGGCGCGGGTCGCGCCGCGCTCGGTGAGGGTGGACTGGGCGACCTCGCGCACGACGGCGGCGACGTCCACGGCATCCGATTCGACGGCGCCGGTGCAGCTCATGTCACCCACCGTGCGGTAGCGCACGCTGCGCAGCTCGACGGCCTCGTCGGCGCGCGGCTCGGACACGTCCCCGACCGCGCGCCACATGCCGTCGCGGCGGAAGACGGGCCGCTGGTGAGCGAAGTAGAGCGGCGGCAGCGGGATGCGCTCCCGCTCGATGTAGCTCCACACGTCGAGCTCGGTCCAGTTCGAGATCGGGAACGCGCGCACGTGCTGGCCAGGAGTGTGCCGGCCGTTGTAGAGGCTCCAGAGCTCGGGGCGCTGGTTGCGCGGGTCCCACTGGCCGAACTCGTCGCGCAGCGAGATGATGCGCTCTTTGGCCCGGGCCTTGTCCTCGTCGCGGCGGGCGCCGCCGAAGACCGCATCGTGCCGGCCGGCGGCGATGGCGTCGAGCAGCGGGAGCGTCTGCAGCGGGTTGCGCGTGCCGTCGGCGCGCTCGTGCAGGCGGCCGTCGTCGATGTAGTCCTGCACCCGCGCCACTTCGAGGCGGATGCCGAGGCGCTCCACCGTCTCGTCGCGGAAGGCCAGGACCTCGGGGAAGTTGTGACCCGTATCGACGTGCAGCACGGGGAAGGGCACCTTGCCGGGCCAGAAGGCCTTGGCGGCGAGGTGCAGCACGACGACGGAGTCCTTGCCGCCGGAGAACAGCAGCACGGGGCGCTCGAATTCGGCCACGACCTCGCGGATGATGTGGATCGCCTCGGACTCCAGCACGTCGAGGGCGTCCAGGCGCGCGGGGCGGCGCCCTCCGTCTGGCTTCGCCCGCTCGGGGACCGGGCCTGCGGGGGCGTCGGTGGTGATCGTGTCGCTCATACGTGCAACCCGCATTCCGTCTTCGAGAGGCCGGCCCAGCGGCCCGACCGAGGGTCTTCGCCGGCGGCGACCGGCTTGGTGCACGGCTCGCAGCCGATGGAGGGATAGCCGTTGCTCACGAGGAGGTTGACCGGCACCCGGTGCTCGCCGGCGTAGTCGAGCAGGTCGTCGAACGTCCACGCGGCGACCGGGTTGATCTTCACGAGCCCGTTCCGCGCATCCCACTGCACGAGCGGGGTCAGGGCGCGGGTCGGCGCCTCCTCGCGGCGGACGCCGGTGAACCACACCTCGTACCCGCGGAGCGCGTCCTGAAGGGGCGCGACCTTGCGTCGCGCGCAGCACAGGGCGGGGTCGCGGGAGTACAGCTGGGCGCCGAATTCGGCATCCTGCTCGGCGACGGTCTGCTCCGGCAGCACGTCGACGATGCGCACGTCGAGCGCACGGCCGACCTCGTCGCGCGTGAAGCGCGTCTCGGCGAAGTGATACCCGGTGTCGAGGAAGAGCACGTCGACCCCCGGCAGCTGCTCGGCGACGAGGTGCGGCAGCGCCGCATCGGCCATCGAGCAGGCCACCGCCGCGGCATCCGCCCCGAAGTTCTCGGCCACCCACGCCACGACCTGCGCGGGGGACGCCTCGTGGTCGGTGAGGCTGCCCAGCTCGATGTTGCCTCGCTCCGCGAGGGCCTCGAGCTCCGCGGCGGGGCGCTTCGTCGCGGCACGAGGGGCGAGGGAGACGGTCATGCGTGGCCCCCGACCGGTGCGGCGGCGGCCGTCGGCGACGCGATCACAGCAGACTCTCCTCTTCGGCGCGGTGCGCCCACTGCGCGAACGTCTCGTCGGATGCCGCGTCGCGGTCGGCGAGGAAGCGCTTGACGACCCGGTCGACGTAGTCGGCGATGCCGTCGGCGGCGACCTTCAGTCCCCGCACGGTGCGGCCGAGACCGGCCTCGTCGCGGTCGGCGTTCACGAGTCCGCCGCCGAGGTGCACCTGATAGCCGGGCACCTGCTCGCCGTCGATCGTGACGAGCTGACCCTTGAGCCCGATGTCGGCCGTCTGGATGCGCGCGCACGAGTTGGGGCAGCCGTTCACGTGCAGGCTGATCGGATGCGGCAGCTCGAACTGCTCGAGGCGCTGCTCGAGGTCGAGCACCGCGGCCGTCGCGTACGCCTTGGTCTCGACGATCGCCAGCTTGCAGAACTCGATGCCCGTGCACGCGATGGTGCCGCGGCGGATCAGGCTCGGCCGCGCCGAGAGACCGAGCTCGTCGAGGCCGGCGATGAGCGACTCGACCCGTTCTTCCGGGATGTCGAGGATCACGAACTTCTGGTGCGGCGTCGTGCGCAGGCGGGTCGAGCCGTGCGCCTCGACGAGGTCGGCGAGCTGCCCGAGGATCGGGCCCGACACGCGGCCGACGATGGGCGTCACGCCCACGTAGAAGCGGCCGTCCTTCTGGCGGTGCACGCCGACGTGGTCGCCCTGGGTCTTCGGCTTCGGCGCGGGGGGACCGTCGGGGAGGGCGTAGCCGAGGTACTCGTCCTGCAGCACCTGGCGGAATTTCTCGGTGCCCCACTCCGCGAGCAGGAACTTGAGGCGCGCCTTGTTGCGCAGCCGCCGGTAGCCGTAGTCGCGGAAGATCTGTGCGACGCCGTGCCAGGCATCCGCCACCTGGTCGGGCGCCACGAACGCGCCGAGGCGCTCGCCGAGGCGCGGGGTGGCAGAGAGGCCGCCGCCGACCCACAGGTCGTAGCCGATGCCCAGCTCGGGGTGCTCGACGGCGACGAAGGCGACGTCGTTGATCTCGTGCACGACGTCCTGGCTCGGGTGGCCGGTGATCGCGGACTTGAACTTGCGGGGCAGGTTCGCGAGGGACGCGTCGCCGATGAAGCGCGAGGTGATCTCGTCGATCTGCGGGGTCGGGTCGAGCAGCTCGTCGGCGGCGATCCCGGCGACCGGTGAGCCGAGCACGACGCGCGGCACGTCGCCGCACGCTTCGGTGGTGCCGAGGCCGACCGCCTCGAGGCGCCGCCAGATCTCCGGCATGGACTCGACCTCGACCCAGTGCAGCTGGATGTTCTGACGGTCGGTGAGGTCGGCGGTGCCGCGGCCGAAGTCGTTGGAGATCTCCGCGACGACGCGGAGCTGCTCGGTCGTCAGCTGGCCGCCGTCGATGCGCACCCGCAGCATGAAGAACTCGTCCTCGAGCTCGTGCGGTTCGAGGGTCGCCGTCCGTCCCCCGTCGATCCCGGGCTTGCGCTGCGTATAGAGGCCCCACACCCGGAAGCGGCCGTGCAGGTCGGTCGGGTCGATCGAGGAGAAGCCGCCCTTGGAGTAGATGTTCTCGATCCGCTCGCGCACGGCGAGGCCGTTGTCGACCTGCTTCCACTCCTCGTTGCCGTTCAGGGGCGCGGTGCCGTCGATCTTCCACTGCCCGTTGGGCCTGGTCGACGGACGCGGGGGACGCGCGGCCGCTCCGGCGCGCGCCGCGGGGCGGGCCGCGGGAGCGGGAGTGGTTTCATGCAGGGTCACGATGTGCCCTCCGGGGTCTGGTCGGCGCGTCCTGTTTCCCCGCCGCGGCGGGCACGGCGATGGCACGCCGATTGTGCGACGCTAAGCGACCGCTCCGGGGCTCCGTAACTCCGAGGTCACGGGACGTTGCAGAGCGCCATACTGCGTCACATTGGCCGACGACCGCGGGCCGTGCGGTAAGGGTGGAGGCGTCGGCGCAGTCAGCGCGCAGGCTGCGTTCGGGCCGGCGGGTTCGTCAGGCGATGGATGCCGCCGCGTACCGGTCGAGCACGATCTGCACGAGCGGCTCGGGCGAGGGCCGGCCCGCGATGAGCAGCGGGGCGGTGACGAGGTCCGCGCCGGCCTTTTCGATCAGCCCCTGGAAGAAGCCCTCGGCGAGCAGGTAGCTGACGGCCGCGATGCGCGCGCCGGGGTGGGCTGCGCGCGCGTCGACGATCGCGTCCGCCAGTCGCGGAGCGGCGGCCGACAGGAAGCCGATGCGCACGTCCCGGCCGAGGAGCGCGGCGAAGCGCTCGGCGGTCGCATGGCAGTCGCGCACAGCACGGGCGTCGCTCGAACCGGCGACGGCGAGCACGAGCACGTCGTCGTCGCGCACGCCGGCCTCGGCACAGCGGGTGCGCATCACCTCGATGAGGCGATCGTCGGGGCCGAGTGCGCCCGCGAGAGCGACGGGTCGATCCTCGGTCGCCTCGACGGCCTCGGTGAGGTCGACGTGCACGTGGTAGCCGGCGGACAGCAGAAGGGGCACGATCACGGCGGGCTCACCGGGCTCGAGCGAGCCGAGCGTCGCAGGAACGTCGGGCTGCTCCACGTCGACGTGACCGAGGCGCACGGTCGGGCCGCCGTGCAGCGCCGCCTCGACGGCATCGCGCAGCCCGCGCACGGCCGCGCGGCCCTCTTCGGACGAGGTTCCGTGGGAGATCGCGACGAGGGCCGGGGTGCGCACGGTCATCCCCTCATGCTGACACATCCCCCTCGCCGATCCAGCGAGGGGGATGTGGAGTGCGCCCCCTCGCAGGTCGGATGCCGAGTGCGCGGGTCGGCGCCGAGCGGACGGCCTCCAGACGACCGCAACCCGTGCGTTCGGCGGGAAGCCGTGCGCACGGGTTGCAGGACGGAAGGGCTCCGCCCGAAGGGCGCGAGCTAGACCTCGGCGCTCGGGGTTGGAGCGCCCTCGGACCCGCGGTCGTGCCCGTGGCCGCGGCGGTGGCCGGACGTCGGCGCACCGCGGTGGGCGGACTCAGGCCCGCCGTGGTGGCAGCCGTGGCCCGCGTGACCGTGATGAGGGTGGTGTCCGTGGCCGGCGTGGCCGTGGTGAGGGTGGTGCCCGTGGCCGGGGCGGCGGCCCCCACGGCGACCACGACCGAAGCCGCCGAAACCATCGTCGCCCTCGCCCAGTTCGGCCGCGATGGCCTCGAGGGTCGAGAGGGTGGTCGCGAAGTCCTCCGGTGAGACCGCGCCGGCGACGCGGGCACGGAAGCCGGCGACATCAGCGCCGATGCGCTCGAAGGCCGCGCGGCCCTCGTCGGTCAGCGCCCAGGCGCCGGGCGTGCCGGTGACCCATCCGCGGTCCACCAGCGCCCGGAGCCGGCGTCCGCCCCGTTCGAGCCGGGCGGCAAGCGGACCGCGGTCGACGGTGCCGGCGATGGCGTTGAGGATCATCCAGTCGCGGCGATCGAGACCGTCCGCCTCGAGCAGCCCGTGGAATTCCCGGGTGAGCCTGGCGTCCACGACGCGCAGCCAGAACCCCAGCGGCCGCCGGTCGGCACCGCCGCCCGCGGGGGCGGCATCCGGATTCTCGGTGCGGTTGTCGGCGCCGGTGCTGTTCCTGCCGCTGTGCTCGGCGCCGCTCTGCTCGCGGGTTCGGTCGGTGTCGGCACCCATCTCTTCGGGGCCGTTCATGTTCTCTGTGTTCTCTTCAGGGTTGTTCATTGCAATCCTTTCGGGGCGCTTTCGCGCCGGGGCGACGTAGCGCCGGTCGTATCCATGTCATATGGCATGTGCATGTAGTGTGACATGCTTCGCAAGTGCATGTCAAGTCGCATGTATTCTTGGTGCGTGAGTGATGCGGATGAGGCGGCCAGGATCGCCGAGCAGATCGCCGCCGCGCTGTCGCAGCTGCGCGGTCCTCGTCCCAGCCGACCGCCCGGATTCGGTCCGGGCGAGCACCGCGGGTGGGGCCCTCACGGACACGGTCCCGGCGCACATGGTCACGACCCCGTCTCTCACTCGCACGGCCATGGGCACGGCGGTCCGTG
>DASUQB010000062.1:0-9155 GCA_036280835.1 Microbacterium sp.
AAGGCGGCATCCCATGGGGGGAATGGGATGCCGCCACGCGCGACACAGGATCGGGGGGTGATCGGGTGTCACAATGCCAGAATCGAAGTTCGGCCGGTGATGAGCATACGCAACTTCCGTTCACCTGCCAAACAAACCCCCGGGCGTCGGGACCGGTATATCGGTCGTGTCGCGCTGAGCGGCATCCACCGACTTTCGGCGGTAGTCGTCCGAGAACCCCGGGGATAGATTTCACGGTGTCGTCAGAAGACCCGGGCAGCGCCCGGATCCGCCGCAAGGGAGCGAGCAGCGCATGAGCAGTCAGATCGACCACCTTCTCAATGAAACCCGCCGGTTCGCGCCGCCGGAACAGTTCGCGGCAGGGGCCGTGGCCACCGCGGACCTCTACGCGCGCGCCGCGGAGAGCAGCGAGGACTTCTGGGCCGAGCAGGCACGTGCGCTGCTGCACTGGCACACGCCGTTCGAGCGCACCCTGGACTGGTCGAACCCTCCCTTCGCCAAATGGTTCGACGACGGCGAGCTCAACGTGGCGTTCAACTGCCTCGACCGTCACGTCGAGGCCGGCAACGGCGACCGCCCCGCGCTGCTGTGGGAGGGAGAGCCTGGCGATTCCCGCATCGTCACCTACGCAGAGCTGACGGAGGAGGTCAAGCGCGTCGCGAACGTGCTGACCGGGTTGGGCGTCGGCCACGGCGACCGCGTCGCGATCTACCTTCCGATGATCCCCGAGGCGGTCGCGGCGATGCTGGCGGTGGCCCGGGTCGGTGCGATCCACTCGGTCGTGTTCGGCGGCTTCTCCGCCGACAGCCTGCGCGCCCGCATCGACGACGCCGGCGCGAAGCTCGTCATCACCGCTGACGGGGGCTACCGCAAGGGCAAGGTCTCGGCGCTCAAGCCGGCCGTCGACATGGCCCTCGCCGACCGCAACGGCTCCGGGAGGCAGGACACCGTCGAGCACGTGCTCGTCGTGCGTCGCGGCGAGAACGAGGTGGAATGGGAGGAGGGCCGCGACATCTGGTGGCACGATGTCGTGCCGGCGGCATCCGCGGAGCACGAGGCGCAGCCGTTCCCCGCCGAGAACCCGCTCTTCATCCTGTACACCTCCGGCACCACGGGGAAGCCGAAGGGCATCCTGCACACCTCCGGCGGCTACCTGACGCAGGTCGCGTTCACCCACCGCAATGTCTTCGACCTGAAGCCGGAGAGCGACGTCTACTGGTGCACGGCCGACATCGGCTGGGTCACGGGTCACTCCTACGTGACATACGGTCCCCTGGCCAACGGAGCGACCCAGGTGCTGTACGAGGGCACGCCCGACACCCCGCACCCCGGCCGCTGGTGGGAGATCATCGAGAAGTACAAGGTCTCGATCTTCTACACCGCGCCCACGGCGATCCGCTCCTTCATGAAGATCGGTCGCGCGATCCCCAAGAAGTTCGACCTCTCCTCGCTCCGCCTGCTCGGCTCCGTCGGAGAGCCCATCAACCCCGAGGCATGGATGTGGTACCGCAAGATCATCGGCGGCAAGACGGCGCCGATCGTCGACACGTGGTGGCAGACGGAGACCGGCGGGATCATGATCTCGGCGCTGCCCGGCATCACCGAGACGAAGCCCGGCTCCGCACAGGTTCCGCTGCCCGGTGTCGCGATCGACGTCGTGGATGAGAGCGGCGAGCCGGTCGGCGAGGGCAACGGCGGGCTGCTGGTCGTCACCAAGCCCTGGCCGAGCATGCTGCGCGGCATCTGGGGCGACCCGGACCGGTTCGTGGAGACCTACTGGGAGAAGTTCCGCGACAAGGGCTACTACTTCGCGGGCGACGGGGCCCGGCTGGATGAGGACGGCGACGTCTGGCTGCTCGGCCGCGTGGATGACGTCATGAACGTCTCCGGGCACCGGCTCTCGACCGCCGAGATCGAGTCCGCCCTCGTGGCGAACGAGGCCGTCGCCGAGGCCGCGGTGGTCGGCGCCTCCGATGAGACGACCGGACAGGCGGTGGCCGCCTTCGTGATCATCAAGCAGAGCTACCTTTCGTCGCACTCTCCCGACGGACTCGCGGCCACGCTGCGCGCGTGGGTCGCCGAGCAGATCGGTCCCATCGCACGCCCCCGCGACGTCTACATCGTCGAGGAGCTGCCGAAGACGCGCTCGGGCAAGATCATGCGCCGCCTGCTGCGGGATGTCGCGGAGGGTCGCGAAATCGGCGACACCACGACCCTCGCCGACACGGCCGTCATGAGCGTCATCTCCGCGCAGGTGCACTGACCCCGCGCGGGGGCCCGGTCAGGCGAAGGTGAAGACGACCTCGACCTCGACCGGGCTGTCGAGGGGCAGCGCCGTCACGCCTACGGCGGAACGCGCGTGCCTGCCGGCGTCGCCGAAGATGTCGCCCAGCACCTCGCTGGCGCCGTTGATGACGCCGGGCTGCCCCGTGAACCCCGGCACCGAGGCCACGAAGCCGGTGAGCTTGAGCACGCCGCTCAGGCGATCGACGTCACCCACGGCGGCCGCGGCGGCCGCCAGGGCGTTGAGCGCGCACTGGCGAGCGCAGTCCTTCGCCTCTGATGCCGTGACGAGTCCGTCGCCCTCCCCCACCTTGCCGGTCGCGGGCATCGCGCCCGAGACCATCGGCAGCTGGCCCGACGTGTAGACGAGGTCGCCGTGCGCCTTCGCCGGCACGTATGCCGCGACCGGCGGGACCACGGCGGGGAGCTGGATGCCGAGCTCGGCGAGGCGCGCCGAGACGGTCATCGCACGTCCCCCTCGAACTGCCTGGAGGCCTGGGCCGCTGCCGCGAGCCCGGCGTTGCCGGCAGAATCGCCGCCGACGGGACGCTTGAGGTAGGCGACCAGTCCGCCCTCGGGCCCCGGGACCACCTGGACGAGCTCCCAGCCCTGCTTTCCCCAGTTGTTCAGGATGGCCGCGGTGTTGTGGATGAGCAGCGGCGTGGTGAGGTATTCCCAAGTCGTCAATGGAGCTCCTGGATCGGCGGAAACCGGGGGCCGAAGTGGCGCAACCCCGCGCCCGTAAAGGGTTCGCTCAGGTATCTCCCCTACGATCAAGCCTATGCCTGATAGGAAACGTACGGCTACGGGTGTGCTCGGCGGTCTCGCCGGCCTCGTAGGCCTGAGTGCAGTTGCCGGTGTTCTGATCACCGCCACCGTCACCCCCGCCATCGCCGTTTCGGGCGCCGCGGCGTCGAGCGCGATCACCATGTTCGACAAGCTGCCGAGCGTGCTGGAGATCGGCACGCTCATGCTGCCGACGACGCTCTACTACAAGAACCCGAACACCGGTGAAGACGTCGTGCTCACGAAGTTCTGGGACCAGAACCGCATCCCGGTGTCCTACGAAGAGGTGCCGCCGGTCATGTACGACGCGATCCTCTCCAGCGAGGACCCGCGCTACTACGAGCATGGCGGTGTCGACCTCATCGGCACGACCCGCGCCGTCCTGACCAACATCCGCGGCGGATCCGAGACCCAGGGTGGGTCCTCCATCAGCCAGCAGTACGTCAAGAACGTGCTGATTCAGCGCTGTGAGGCGGACGCCGAGAGCGACGAGGAGAAGGCCGCCTGCTTCGTCGAGGCGACGCAGTCCAGCGGCACCGAGGGCATCCAGCGCAAGCTGCAGGAAATGCGCTACGCCATCCAGCTCGAGAAGCAGTACTCGAAGAACCAGATCCTGCTCGGCTACCTCGACATCGCCAACTTCGGCGGTACGAACTACGGGATCGGTGCGGCGGCCCAGTACTACTTCGGTGTTCCGGCCAGCCAGCTCAGCCTGGCGCAGGCAGCGACGCTCGCCGGCATGGTGCAGAACCCCAACAGCTTCCGCATCGACCAGCCGAACAACGAGGTCAACGGTGCGGCCGACGGCTATTCCAAGGCCAAGCAACGCCAGACGTATGTCCTCGGCCGCATGCTCGAAGAGGGCAAGATCACGCAGGAGCAGCACGACGCGGCGGTGGCGGAGCCGATCACCCCGAACATCGTGCAGCCCCAGACGGGCTGCTCGGCCGCGGGAGGCAGGGCTTACTTCTGCCAGTACGTCAAGACGATCATCGAGTCCGACCCGGCCTTCGGCGCCACCCCCGAGGAGCGGCGCGACGCCCTGAAGCGCGGCGGGCTCAACGTTTACACATCCCTCGACATTCGCCTCCAGGACCCGGCCGAGCAGTCCATGCGGGACTGGGCACCGGGCAAGATCGACGGGATGTACTTCGGCGCAGCCGCGGTGAACGTGGAGGCCGCGACCGGGCGCGTGCTGTCGATGGCCCAGAACACCACATTCACGGAAGACTCCGCGCTCGCGGCCACCGACCCTGCGTACTCGTCGTTGGTCTACGCCTCGGACAAGGCCCACGGCGGGTCGCAGGGCTTCCCCGTCGGATCGACGTACAAGCTCTTCACATTGATCGACTGGCTGGAGAAGGGCCATTCCCTCAACGAGACGCTCAACGGCGTGAACCGGGTGTTCCCGCGGATGAAGGCCGCGTGCTCGGGCGACTGGGTGAACACCACGAAGACCAAGATCGACAACTTCAACAAGCAGGGCGGCTACAAGGGGAGCGTCATGACGTTCACCAAGGACTCGCTCAACAGCGGGTTCCTGGCCATGGCGGAGAAGCTCGACCTCTGCGACATCAACAAGGTCGCGGATCGTATGGGCGTGAAGACCGGCGACGGGAACCTCACGTATGAGAGCAACCCGGACGCCGGCTATATCGCCAACGTCGCGTTCGACGTGCTCGGCTCGAAGAACATCGCGCCCCTCGCCATGGCCGGCGCGTATGCGACGGTCGCCAACAACGGCATCTACTGCAGCCCGAAGGCGATCGACCGCGTCACGGATGCAAGTGGCCAGGAGATCGCGCCGCCGCAGAACACCTGCACGCAGGTCATCGCGCCGGAGGTCGCCGCCACGGCAGCCTTCGCGCTGCAGGGAGTCATGACGGGCAACGGCACCGGTGTGGCATCCAACCCCCGCGACGGGACGCCGATGATCGGCAAGACCGGCACGCACAACACCTACCAGACCATGATGGTGGAGTCGAGCTCCAAGGTGACGACTGCTGTCTGGGTCGGGAACACCAAGGAAGAGGCGACGCTCTACAGGCGCTACTTCAACGGCGTGGAGCTCGCGCAGCTGAGGCACAGGATCGCACCCGTCATTCAGCGTGCGGCGAACGCCGCCTACGGGGGCGAGGCGTTCCCCCGCCCCGACAACAACCTGACACGTCAGGTGCTGACGGAGCTGCCCAACACGGTCGGCATGCCGGTCGACCAGGCTCGCGCGACTCTCGAAGACGCGGGCTTCACCGTGCTCGTCGGAGAGGCTGCCGACTCAGGTGAGGCCGAGGGCATCATCGTTCGACAGGATCCGGCCGGCGGCAAGATCGCCAGCAACTCGACAGTGACGATCAACCCCAGCAATGGCCAGGGCGTGGCCGTTCCCGATGTGAGCGGACAGAACGCGGAGCAGGCGCTGAGCACCATCCGAGGGGCGGGCTTCGGCAACGCCGTTCCCGGCACCTGCACCGAGGACAAGGCAGCCAAGGGACAGGGTGTCGTGACCTCGACGAGCCCTGCCGCCGGAACGGTCACCAACCGCAATTCGCAGATCACCGTCAACTACTCGCGCGACAAGTGCCCCTAGTGGCACGCGCACGGCGCTCCCCCGCCCTGGCTGCGGCCGCGGCGGTGGGGGCGCTCGGTGCGGCCGCCGCTGTGTGGGGGATCGGCATCGAGCGCCAGCTCTACACCGTCCGCCGCGCGACCGTCCCGATCCTCGAACCGGGATCCGAGACGATCCGCGTGCTGCACATCTCGGATGTGCACATGGCCCCGTGGCAGCGCCGGAAGCAGGCATGGATCGCGTCGCTGACCGATCTCGACCCGGACTTCATCGTGAACACCGGGGACAACCTCGGGCATGCCGACGGCCTGCGCGGCATCCGGTCGGCCTTCTCCGCCTTCCGCGGCGTACCCGGCGTCTTCGTGCATGGGTCCAACGACCACGTCGCTCCCGGCCCGCGCAACCCGCTGCGCTACTTCACGGGCCCGTCGAAGCGACGCACGACGGCGGAACCGCTCGACACCGACGCGCTGGACACCTTCATGTCCGACACGCTCGGGTGGCAGGACGTGAACAACGCCGCGGCGTCGGTCGATGTCCGCGGCCACCGCATCGACCTGTTCGGCGTCAGCGACGCCCACTGCGAGTGGGACCGCCTCGACGTGCTGCCCGGACTCGTCGACGAACTGCGCCAGGGCGACACGGATCTCGACGGGGACGGGTTCGCCGACGAAGGGGTCGACCGGCATCCCCTCACGCTCGGCATCACCCACGCGCCCTACCGCCGGGTGCTCGATGCTTTCACGGGTCTGGGGGCGGACATGATCTTCGCCGGTCACACGCACGGCGGTCAGGTACGGCTCCCCGGATACGGTGCCCTCGTGGCCAACTGCGACATCCCGCTCACGCAGGCGCGCGGCCTGAGCTCTTGGGCGCATGGGCGAGAGATCCCGCTGAACGTCAGCGCGGGACTCGGTCACTCGATCTACGCCCCCGTCCGCTTCGCCTGCCTCCCGGAGGTATCGCTGCTCACGCTGGCGCCCCGCGAGTGACCGGGGTGCGCAAGAGCGGTCCGACCATCGGGTAGACTCGGAGGGTTGCCACGGGGTGTGGCGCAGCTTGGTAGCGCGCGTCGTTCGGGACGACGAGGCCGCAGGTTCAAATCCTGTCACCCCGACCCAGCAAAGGGGCTCCGCCTGAAGGCGGAGCCCCTTCACCGTAGAAGGAGACGCATGAGCATCCCCCGCCTCGTCGCATTCGATCTCGATGACACGCTCGCTCCGTCCAAGAGTGCCATCGACCCGCGCATCGGCGAGCTGCTGATCGCGCTCGCAGAGCGGGTGGAAGTCGCCATCATCTCCGGCGGTCAGATCAGCCAGTTCCGGGCGCAGGTCGTCGACCGGCTCCCGGATGCCCCGGACGAGACCCTCGAGCGCATCCACCTGATGCCGACCTGCGGAACGCAGTACTACCGCTACGACGGCAGCGGATTCACGCCGGTCTACGCGCATCACCTCACCGAGGACGAGAAGTCGCGCGCCCTCGCCGCGGTCGAGGAGGAGGCCCGTCGCCTCGGCCTCTGGGCCGAGCAGACCTGGGGGCCGATCCTCGAGGACCGCGGCTCGCAGATCACATTCTCCGCGCTCGGGCAGGCCGCTCCCCTCGACGCGAAGACGGCCTGGGATCCCACCGGTTCCAAGAAGTCATCCCTGCGCGACGCCGTGGCCGCCCGCATCCCGGATCTGGAAGTCCGCTCCGGCGGGTCTACGTCGGTCGACATCACGCACCGCGGCATCGACAAGGCCTACGGCATGACGAAGCTCGCCGAGCAGACCGGCATCGCGCTCGATGACATGCTCTTCTACGGCGACCGGCTCGACACCGACGGCAACGACTACCCCGTGCTCGCGCTCGGGGTGCCGTGCCAGGCAGTCGAGGGCTGGGAGGACACGGCCGCTCACCTGGAGCAGCTCCTGCCCACCCTCCCCGTCCGGGTCTAGGCCTTCGCAGCCGGCACCCGGCGCGGTGTGCGCGCCGGCGTCGCGATCGGCGCGAGCCGCGCCAGCTGCGTGACGTGCTGCGGTCCCAGCTCTTCCAGCGACGCCACGCCGAGGAGCGTCATGGTCCGCTCGATCTCGCTGCGCAGGATCGCGATCATCCGGTCGACGCCCTCGCGTCCACCGGCCATGAGGCCGTAGAGGTAGGCACGGCCGACCAGCGTGAACTTGGCGCCGAGGGCGACCGATGCCACGATGTCGGCGCCGTTCATGATGCCCGTGTCGATCATGACCGTCGCGTCCCTGCCGACCTCGCGGACGACCTTCGGCAGGAGGTGAAAAGGGATCGGGGCACGGTCGAGCTGGCGACCTCCGTGGTTCGAGAGGACGATGCCGTCGACTCCGGAGTCGATGAGGCGCACCGAGTCCTCGACCGTCTGCACGCCCTTCACCACGATCTTGCCGGGCCACATGCCGCGGATCACATCGAGGTCCTCGAAGCTGATCGTCGGGTCCATGGCGGCGTTCAAGAGCTCTCCGACGGTGCCTCCGGTCGTACTCAGTGACGCGAACTCCAGCTTCGGCGTGGTGAGGAAGTCGTACCACCACCACGGCCGCGGGAGGGCGTTGACGATCGTTCCGACAGTGAGCTGCGGCGGGATCGAGAAGCCGTTGCGCTTGTCGCGCAGTCGTGCGCCGGCGATCGGGGTGTCGACGGTGAACTGGAGGGTGTCGAATCCCGCTTCGGCCGCCCGCCGCACAAGGCCGTACGAGATCTCCCGGTCCCGCATGACGTAGAGCTGGAACCAATTGCGTCCGTGCGGGTTCGCCTTCTTGACGTCCTCGATCGACGTCGTGCCGAGCGTGGAGAGCGTGAACGGGATCCCGGCGGCCGCGGCCGCGGATGCGCCGGCGCTCTCCCCCTCGGTCTGCATGAGGCGGGTGAAGCCGGTGGGGGCGATGCCGAAGGGCAGCGCGCTCGGGCCGCCCAGGATCGAGGTCGACGTGTCGATGTCGGCGGCGCCTCGGAGGATGCCGGGGTGGAACTCGACGTCCTCGAAGGCCTGCCGCGCCCGGGAGAGCGACAGCTCGCCCTCGGCGGCGCCGTCCGTGTAATCGAACGCCGCCTTCGGCGTGCGGCGCTTGGCGATCGCGCGGAGGTCGCCGATCGTGAGGGCCGCATCCAGGCGGCGCTTGCGGCCATCGAGCTCGGGCCTCTTGAACTGCATGAGCTCGAGCAGCTCGGCGGGCTTGGGCAGCTGGCGTTTCACCATGGTGATTCCTCTCGTCACGCGCCGAGGCGCGCCTGGGTGTAGTACCCCGTGATGTGGTCGTGGATGAGCGCGCGGGAGCCATCCGCGTCATGCAGGGTGATCGCCTCGACGATGCCCCTGTGCTCCGCGCGAAGTCGATCGGCGGTGGCCGGCCAGTCCGCGATCGAGGCGGCGGCGGCACGCACATACGACTCGATCGAGGTGCGCAGCCCCGCCATCATGGCGGCGACGACGGCGTTGCCCGATGCCTCCGCGAGGGCGAGATGGAACTGTGCGTCGAGCGCCAGGAACTCGTCGGGCGTCAGGTCC
>DASUQB010000063.1:0-3850 GCA_036280835.1 Microbacterium sp.
TGCCGCCGAACCCCGACATCTGGCGCGCCGCGATGTCGTGGCCGGGGTGCGACTCGAGGCCCGGGTAGTACACCGTGCCGAACTCCGGGCGGCCGGAGGCCCACTCGGCGACCGCCTGGGCGTTCTCGCTGTGCCGCTGCATTCGCAGCGGGAGAGTCTTGATGCCTCGCGTCGTGAGCCAGGCATCGAAGGGACCCGACACCGCGCCCGCGGCGAACTGGTGGAACGCCACGGCGTCCCGGATCTCGTCGTCGTCGACGACGATCGCCCCGCCGAGGACGTCCGAGTGGCCGCCGAGGTACTTGGTGGTCGAGTGCACGACGACGTCCGCCCCGAGCGCGAGCGGCTGCTGCAGGGCGGGCGATGCGAAGGTGTTGTCCACGACGGCGATCGCGCCGGCCTCGTGCGCGAGCTCGTCGAGGGCCGCGATGTCGGTGATCTTCAGCAGCGGGTTGCTCGGCGTCTCGACCCAGAGCACCTTCGTGACACCGGGACGAAGCGCCGCGCGCACGGCATCCGCGTCGCTCATCTCGACGGTCGTCGTCTCGATCCCCCACGGCCCGAAGATCCGGGTCAGCAGGCGGTACGTGCCGCCGTACGCGTCGTTGCCGAGCACGACGTGGTCGCCGGGCTTCAGGAGGGCGCGCAGGAGCGCATCCTCCGCCGCGAGCCCCGACGCGAACGAGAGCGCGTGGGCCCCGCCCTCCAGAGCGGCGATCTGCTCCTCGAGCGCCGTGCGGGTGGGGTTCCCCGACCGGGCGTACTCGTACCCGCCGCGCAGCCCCCCGATGCCGTCCTGGACGAACGTGGAGGTCTGGAAGATCGGGGGGATGATGGCCCCGGTCGTCGGGTCGAAACGCTGGCCCGCATGGATGGCGCGGGTGTTGAAGTGCTGCTCGGTCATGGTTCCCGAGCCTATCCGCGCCCGCACGAGGCGGGCGCGTGGTTACGGGGCGGGCGCGTGGTTGTGGGCAGGGGCCGCAGGCGCGCTCAGCGGGAGAGGTAGGCGAGCAGGTCCTGGCGTGTCAGCAGAGTGTGCGGGGCGCCGTCGCTCGTCACGAGCAGGGCGTCGGCGTGCGCGAGCGCCTCGCGGGCCTCGGCGACGGAGTCGTGGATGCCGATGAGCGGCAGGGTCGGCGCGACGTGGAGGCCCACGGCATCCGTCACCTTCGCGTCGCCGCGGAACACCCGGTCCAGCAGCCCGCCCTCGTCGATCGTGCCGACGACCTCCCCCATCACGACGGGCGGCTCCGCGCTCAGCACGACGAGCTGCGAGACGCCGAACTCCGTCATCATCTGGATGGCCTCGAGCACCGTGTCGCTCGGGTGGGCGTGCACCAGTTCGGGGATGTCGGGGCCCCGGGTGGCGACCACGTCGGCCACCGTCTCGCCCTCGCCGACGTCCGTGAAGCCGTACGAGCGCATCCACCGCTCGTTGAAGATCTTGCCCAGGTAGCCGCGCCCGCCATCCGGGAGCAGCACGACGACGACGGCGTCCTCCGGCAGGTCTCTGGCGGCCCGCAGCGCCCCCACGACGGCCATCCCGCTCGATCCGCCGACGAGGATGCCCTCCTCGCGGGCGAGCCGGCGGGTCATGGCGAACGACTCGGCGTCGGAGACGGCGACGATCTCGTGCGGAACGGCCGGGTCGTACGCCCCCGGCCAGATGTCCTCCCCCCCGCCCTCCACGAGGTAGGGCCTGCCGGTGCCGCCGCTGTAGACGGACCCGACCGGGTCGACGCCGACGATGCGCACCGTCCCGCCGGAGACGTCGCGGAGGTAGCGCCCGGTGCCCGTGATGGTGCCGCCGGTTCCCACACCGGCGACGAAGTGCGTCACCCGGCCCTCCGTGTCGCGCCAGATCTCCGGACCGGTCGTCTCGTAGTGGCTGCGGGGGCCGTTCGGGTTCTCGTACTGGTTGGGTTTGAAGGCGCCGGGGATCTCGCGCGCCAGCCGGTCGCTCACGCTGTAGTACGACTCCGGGCTGTCGGCCGCGACGGATGTCGGGGTGACCACGACCTCGGCGCCGTACGCGGTCAGCACGTTGATCTTGTCTTCGCCGACCTTGTCGGGCAGCACGAACACGCAGCGGTAGCCGCGCTGCTGGGCGACGAGGGCGAGGCCGACGCCCGTGTTGCCGCTCGTGGGCTCGACGATGGTGCCGCCGGGCTTCAGCAGGCCCGCCTCCTCCGCCGCGTCGATGATGCGCGTGGCGATGCGGTCCTTGCTCGATCCGCCGGGGTTGAAGTACTCGAGCTTGACCAGCACCGTGCACCGGAGACCGTCTGTCACCCGGTTGAGCCGGACCAGCGGGGTGTCCCCGACGAGGTCGATGATCGTCTCGGCGTACTTCACGCCTCCAGGGTAGACGGCCCGTGCCTCGCGCACAGGATTCCCCCGGCCGGGATCACTTAAGATCGAGGGGTGACCCCGACCGAGAAGCGCGCGAGCGGCAACCCCGTCAAGCAGGCCGAGATCAACCTCACCGTCAAGCAGCAGCGCGAGCAGCGGCGGCAGGAGAAACTCGCCGAGTACCAGAAGCAGCTCGCCAAGCGGCGCCGCAGCAAGCTCGTCTGGTGGGTCGTCGGCGTCACCGGAGCGCTCCTGGTGGTCGCGGTGATCGTGGCGTCGTTCGTGTTCGCGCCCGCCCCCGCCGTGCAGTACGAGGCGGGCGGCGACGGCGCCGAGATCGAGGGCGTCGAGACCTTCACCAACGAGACCCTGCACGTCGAGGATCCGGTGGACTACCCGCAGAGCCCGCCGGCCGGCGGCGCGCACAACCCCGCGTGGCTGAACTGCGGCATCTACAGCGAGCCCCAGCAGAACGAGAACGCCGTGCACTCGCTCGAGCACGGCGCCGTCTGGGTCACCTACGACGCGTCCCAGGTGAGCGGCGAGGAGCTCGATGCGCTGAAGGCGGAGATGCCCTCCAGCTACGTCATCCTCTCGCCGTACGAGGGTCTGGACTCCCCCATCGTGATGAGCGCGTGGAACGCGCAGCTCAAGCTCGATTCCGCCGAAGACGAGCGCATCCCGCAGTTCTTCGAGGAGTACTGGCGCAACCAGAACGTGCCCGAGCCGACGGCGACGTGCTCCGGTGCCATCGACGGCCCCGGCAAGGAGTAGGTCCCTCCCGTGACGCAGGCCGAGCGCAGCTCGTCGCCCCCGCGATGGCTGCTCATCGGCCTCGCCATCGTGGCGGTCGCGGCCCTCGCGTTCGCGATCGGGCGCTTCTCGGCGTTCGGCGCGAGCGCCGCCCCGGTGATGCCGGCGACAGACTCGGCCGAGGCCGGGTTCGCGCGCGACATGCAGGTGCATCACGGCCAGGCGGTCGAGATGGCCATGACCATCTACGAGAAGACCGAAGACGAGGGCATCCGCACCCTCGCCTACGACATGGCGACCGCGCAGGCCGGCCAGGCCGGGGAGATGTACGGCTGGCTCGTCCAGTGGGGCCTGTCCCAGTCGGGGGGTCCGCTGATGGGCTGGATGGCGGACGCCTCGGGCTCGCACGACGGCCACGACGCCGGTCCTTCGGCCACCGATGCCGAGCTCCGCGCCGCGATGGGGATGGCCGGCCCGGACGAACTGGCCGCCCTCGACGCAGCGACCGGCACGGAGGCGGACTGCATGTTCCTCGAGCTCATGATCCGGCACCACGAGGGCGCGATCGAGATGGTCGATGCGATCCTCGAGCGCGGCGATGAGCCGCGGGTGCTCGCGGTCGCGCGCTCGATGGCGAGCGTGCAGCAGGGCGAGATCGACGCGATGGTGTCGGCCCAGCAGCGACTCGGCTGCTGAGCGCACGAACGAAGACGCGGGCGCGGCATCCGCTGATGGATGCCGCGCC
>DASUQB010000064.1:0-9416 GCA_036280835.1 Microbacterium sp.
CGCGCGACGATGTCGTCGGCTACATCACGGGCACCAAGACCCCTGACGGCGTACAGCACATGGGAACGTCGACGATCGTGACAGGAGGAGCGGCATGACCGCGACGACCAGGACCGAGGCCGCGCCGGATCCGCTCGCCTCCGACCTCATCGGAAGCGGGGTCGAGGGCGGCCTCGGTGACCAGATCCAGGCGTGGTGGCAGCGCGTCCGTGGCGGCGACATGGGAGCCCTGCCGGCGATCGGCGGGCTCATCGTGCTGAGCGGGCTCTTCTCGATCTTGAGTCCGTTCTTCCTGACCGAGCGCAACTTCGCCAACCTGCTCAACCAGGCGGCGACGCTCGTCGTGCTCGGGATGGCGCTCGTGTTCGTGCTCCTCCTCGGGGAGATCGACCTCTCGGCCGGTGTGACCGGCGGTGTGGGCATGGCGATCTTCGTGGTGCTCAACGCCCAGTACGACGTCCCCTGGCCGCTGGCGCTGCTCATCGGCTTCGGCTTCGGCTTCCTCATCGGCGCGCTCATAGGCTTCTTCGTCGCGAGGGTCGGCATCCCGTCGTTCGTCGTGACGCTCGGTCTCTTCCTCGGGCTGCAGGGCCTCGCGCTCGTCATCATCGGCCCCGGCGGACTGTTCCGTCTGGAGGTGCCGGAACTCATCGCGCTGCAGAACGGCAACCTGCCCGTGTGGGCGGGCTGGCTGATGCTGGTCGTGATCCTGGCCGTCTCGGCGGGGACGTCGTTCTGGGACCGGGCGCGCCGGAAGCGGGCGGGCGTGCCCAACCGCGCGATCTCGCTGGTGTTCATCAAGCTCGGCGTCATCGCCGTGGTCGGCGGCGCCGTCGTGTTCATCCTCAACCAGGATCGCGGCCAGTCGGTCAACGCGGTGCAGGGCGTCCCGAACGTCGTCCCCATCGTGCTGCTGATCCTCTGGGTCGGCACCTTCGTGCTGGACCGCACGAAATTCGGTCGTTACCTCTACGCCATCGGCGGCAATGCCGAGGCGGCACGGCGCTCCGGCGTCAAGGTGCGCTGGATCAAGTGGTGGGCGTTCGTGATCTGCTCGAGCCTCGCCGTCTTCTCCGCGCTGCTGAGCGTTTCGCGCGTGGGATCGGTCGACGCGACCGTCGGCCGCGACATCGTGCTGAGCGGCGTGGCCGCGGCGGTGGTGGGAGGCGTCAGCCTCTTCGGCGGGCGCGGGCGGCTCATGCACGCCGCCATCGGCGCGCTCGTCATCGCGGTGATCACGAACGGGCTCGGCCTGCTCAATCTGCCGGCCGGCGTCAACCTGCTGGTCACGGGCGCCGTCCTCCTCCTCGCCGCGACAGTGGATGCGCTCTCGCGTCTGCGCTCCGGCGGCGCGATGCGCACCTAGCCGAGCCGCGCTCGATGAACGAAGAAGGGCCGAGGGGAATGCGTTCGGCCCTTCCTCATGTCCGCGTGGCGGGTCAGCGGCCGCCCGAGCGGCGCTTGTTGTAGACGTCGAACGCGACGGCCAGCAGCAGCACGAGGCCCTTGACGGCCTGCTGCCACTCGATGCCGATGCCCATGATCGACATGCCGTTGTTCAGCACACCGATGATCAGACCACCGATGATCGCGCCGCCGATGGTGCCGACGCCGCCCTGCACGGCCGCCCCGCCGATGAAGGCCGCCGAGATGGCCTCCAGCTCGAAGCCGGTGCCGGCCTTGGGGCCGGCGAGGTTCAGGCGCGCCGTGAACATGAGGCCGGCGAGCGCCGCCAGGAAGCCCATGTTGACGAACAGCCAGAAGTCCACCCGACGGGTCTTGACGCCCGACAGCTCGGCCGCGTGGCGGTTGCCGCCGATCGCGTAGATGTGCCGGCCGAAGACGGTGCGGTTCATCACGATGCCGTAGACGAGCACGAGCACGGCCAGGATGATGAGCGTCACCGGGATGCCCTTGTAGCTGGCCAGGGCGTACGCGAAGAACCCGATCGCGGCCGAGACGAGCACGAGCTTGACGACGAACCACGTGAGGGGCTCGACCTCCTGGCCGTACTTCGCGCGGCCGTTGCGGGTGCGGAGCTGCTGGATGATGAGCATCACGATCGCGGCGGCCCCGACGGCCAGCGTGAACAGGTCGGGATCGGTCTCACCGAACCATCCGGAGATGAAGCCGTTGCCGAGTGCACGGTACTCGGTGGGGAACGAGCCGATGTTCGCGTTGCCGAGCACGACGAGAGCGAGGCCTCGGAAGATGAGCATGCCTGCCAGCGTCACGATGAACGCCGGTATGCCGACATAGGCGATCCAGAACCCCTGCCAGGCGCCCACCGCCGCGCCGATGAGCAGCGACAGCAGCACCGCGAGCCACCAGGGCAGCCCCCAGCTCACCGCGAAGACGCCCGAGCACGCCCCGACGAAGGCCGCGACCGACCCGACCGAGAGGTCGATGTGCCCGGCGATGATGACCATCACCATGCCGATGGCGAGCACGAGGATATAGCCGTTCTGCACGACCAGGTTCGAGATGTTCTGCGGGCGCAGCAGGATGCCGTTGGTCAGCACGGAGAACAGCAGCACCACCACTATCAGGGCGATGAAGATGCCGTTCTTGCCGAGGTCGCTCAGCACATGGCTGAGCCAGCTGGTGAACTTGTTCTCGGTCGGATTGATGTTGGATCCGACGGCGGTGGATTCGGTTGTATTGGTCATGTTGCTCCTCGTTCCGCCGCTCAGCGGGGCTTTTCCATTGTCATCAGCTTGAGGACCGCTTCCGGGGTGGCCTCCTCGACCGGGAGCTCGCCGGTGATGCGGCCCTCCGAGAGCGCGTAGACGCGATCCGAGATGCCCAGCAGCTCGGGCAGCTCGGAGGAGATCACGATGATCCCCTTGCCGGAAGCCGCCAGCCGATTGATGATTCCGTAGATCTCGTACTTGGCGCCGACATCGATGCCGCGGGTGGGCTCATCCAGGATGAGCACCTCCGGGTCGGAGTAGATCCACTTCGACAGCACCACCTTCTGCTGGTTGCCGCCGGAGAGCTTCCCCGTCTTCACCAGCACGTTCGGAGCCTTGATGTTGAGCTCCTTGCGGTACTCGTTCGCGACCTTGAACTCCTCGTTGTCGTTCACCAGTCCGCCGGACTCGAGCTTCTTCAGCGAAGCCATCGAGATGTTGCGCTTGATGTCCTCGATGAGGTTGAGCCCGAAGGTCTTGCGGTCCTCGGTGGCGTACGCCAGCCCGTTCTCGATGGCCTCCGAGACCGTGCGCGTCTTGATCTCCTTGCCCCGGAGGAACACCCTTCCCGAGATCTTCGACCCGTAGCTGCGGCCGAACAGGCTCATCGCGAACTCGGTGCGGCCGGCCCCCATCAGGCCCGCGATGCCGACGATCTCGCCGGCTCGCACGTTGATCGAGACGTTGTCCACCATGACCCGCGTCGAATCCTGGGGGTGGTAGGCGGTCCAGTCCTCGACGCGGAGAAGCTCCTCGCCGATATCGGGCGTGTGGTCCGGATAGCGGTGCTCGAGGTCGCGCCCCACCATGTCGCGGATGATGCGGTCCTCCGTGACCTCCGCCTTCGGGATCGTCTCGATCGTCTTGCCGTCGCGGATCACCGTGACCGAGTCCGCGACCTTCTTGATCTCGTTGAGCTTGTGGCTGATGATGATCGACGTGATCCCCTGCTCCTTGAGGCTGAGGATCAGCTCGAGCAGGTGGTCGGAGTCCTCGTCGTTGAGGGCGGCGGTCGGCTCATCGAGGATCAGCAGCTTCACGCGCTTGGACAGCGCCTTGGCGATCTCGACGAGCTGCTGCTTCCCCACCCCGATGTTCTGGATCTTCGTGGTCGGGTTCTCGCGCAGGCCGACGCGAGCCAGCAGCTTGCCCGCCTCGAAGTTGGTCTTGTTCCAGTCGATCAGGCCGCCGCGGCCCTTCAGCTCGTTGTTGAGGAAGATGTTCTCGGCGATCGAGAGGTGGGGGCTGAGGGCGAGCTCCTGATGGATGATCACGATTCCCTTGGCCTCACTGTCGGTGAGGTTGCGGAACTCGACGATCTCGTCCTCGAAGAGGATGTCGCCCTCGTACGTGCCGTGCGGATAGACGCCGGAGAGCACCTTCATGAGCGTGGACTTGCCTGCGCCGTTCTCGCCGCAGATGGCGTGCACGGCGCCCCGATCCACTCCCAGGCTCACGTTCGAGAGTGCCTTGACGCCGGGGAACGTCTTGGTGATGCCGCGCATCTCGAGGATGTGCTCGGTCATACTGCCTCCTGCTTCAGTGCGGGTGACGAGGGACGGGCGGCGGATCCGCCGCATGCCGGGTCGTGGGGGGAGCGTACTCCCCGCACGGCCCCGACACGCGGCGTCACCGCTGCCCGGCCCTCATCGATGACGGACGGGTCTCAGCCGTCGATCTCTTCCTGCGTCCAGTAGCCGCTGTCGACCAGGACCTCGGTGATGTTGTCCTTGACGACGATCACGGGGTCGAGCAGGTACGAGGGCACCTTCTTCACGCCGTTGTCGTAGTCCTCGGTGTTGTTGACCTCGGGCTCTTCGCCGTTCAGCAGGGCGACTGCCATGTCCACGGCCACCGCGGCGAGCTCGCGGGTGTCCTTGAAGATGGTGGCGAACTGCTCGCCGGAGTTGATCGCCTTGACGGAGTCGATCTCGGCATCCTGACCCGAGATGGTCGGCCATCCCTCGCCGACGCTGTAGCCGGCGTCGGTGAGGGCGGAGATGATGCCGCGCGAGATGCCGTCGTAAGGCGAGAGCACGGCGTTGACCGTGGTGCCGTCCGAGTAGTTCGCCGTGAGGATGTCCTCCATGCGGCTCTGAGCGGTCTCGCCGTCCCAGCGCAGCGTCGCGACCTGCTCGATGTCGGTCTGACCCGACTTGACGACGAGCGTCCCGTCGTCGATCAGCGGCTGGAGCACGTCCATCGCGCCGTCGAAGAAGAAGAACGCGTTGTTGTCGTCGAGCGAACCGGCGAACAGCTCGATGTTGAACGGGCCGGCCGGAGCGCCCTCGATCGGCGTGCCGTCGAGCTCGGCGAGGCCGAGACCGTTCAGAACCGAGTAGGCCTGCTGCTGGCCGACGAGGAAGTTGTCGAACGACGCGTAGTAGTCGACGTTCTCGCTGTCGCGGATGAGGCGGTCGTAGGCGATGACGGGGATGTCGGCGTCGGCCGCATCCTGAATCACCTGGGAGAGCGTCGTACCATCGATCGAGGCGATGATCAGCGCCTCGGCGCCCTTGGTGATCATGTTCTCGATCTGCGAGACCTGCGTGGGGATGTCGTCCTCTGCGTACTGCAGGTCGACCGTGTAACCCTGCTCCTCGAGCGCTTCCTTGACGGCGTTGCCGTCCTGGATCCAGCGCTCCGAGCTCTTGGTGGGCATCGCGACGCCGATCAGGCCGCCGTCGCCGCCACCCTCGCCGCCCGTGCCGCCGGCGCCGCCGGAGCAGGCGGACAGGAACAGCGCACCCGCGGCAACGACCGCGAGCAGTGTCTTCTTGGCTTTCACTGTGTTTCCTTTCGTGTAACGGACATCGTCGTCTTGGTAGCGATGTTCGGGTTGTGGCCTGACCGGACGGCGCCCTGAGGCGAGCCGGCCGGAGGCCTGGATCCAACGGCGTGTCCGTTGGAAATCTGTGGGGCGAGCAGCTTCATCGTCGTTCGTCCGCGCTCTGTCCGTAGACGTTCTGGTACCGGTCGTAGAGGCTGTCGATCGCGTCCTGCGGGATCGGGACCAACGGCCCGGCCTGACGGGCGTGATGCACCGTGCGGGCGACATCCTCGACCATCACCGCCGCCTTCACCGCATCCTTCGCCGACGTGCCGATCGTGAACGGACCATGGTTGCGCATCAGCACCGCCCGAGACCGATGCCCCGACAGGGTCTCCACGATCCCCCGCCCGATCGAATCATCCCCGATGATCGCGAACGGACCCACCGGGATCGGACCCCCGAACTCATCCGCCATCGCCGTGATCACACACGGGATCTCCTCACCCCGCGCCGCCCACGCCACCGCGAACGTCGAATGCGTGTGCACCACACCCCCGACCTCCGGCATGTTCCGATACACATACGCGTGCGCCGCCGTATCACTGGACGGAGCCCGGTCACTGCCCGGCGTCCCCGGCACCACAGCCCCATCCAGATCGCACAGGATCATGTTCTCCGGCGCCAGATCGTCATAGGACACCCCGGACGGCTTGATCACGAACAGATCAGCCCCCGGCACCCGCCCCGACACATTCCCACCCGTCCACACCACCAGCCCATACCGCACCAACGCCGCATGCAACCCAGCCACATCCGCCCGCACACGAGCGATCGCGACCTCCACCTTGGGGCCGAACGAGCTCACGAAGCTGCCCCGGAGGAGGCCGGGCGGCGGATCGCCGAAGAGGCGGCGTCGGGCATCGCACTGCGGCGTCGCGCGTCGTTGCGAACGGGCACGGATCACTCCTTCATGGGCCGGTAGGTCTCGCGGCGAATCGACCACCGGGAGGACCCTCCCATGTGACCGTTCACATTGGGTCATCGTACTCGCGTGCCCCGCCGCGGTGTCAAGCCTGATGTGTCTCGGATTCGTAACGAGCGGTCAGAGACCGACGCGAGCTGCGGAACCGCGCACGATCAGCTCGGGCACGACGGTCTGCCGCGCACCGACCGACGCGCCCGCGGCGCCCCCGAGCAGCAGGGCGACGCACCTGCGGCCGAGCTCGGTCCAGTCCTGTCGCACCGTGGTGAGTGGCGGCCAGAAGTGCGCAGCTTCGGGGATGTCGTCGAATCCGACCACGCTGATGTCGCGGGGCACGTCCAGCCCTTCTTCGCGGATGGCGTGCATGAGGCCGAGCGCCATCTGGTCGTTCGAGGCGAAGATGGCCGTGAAGTCGCGCACGCTCAGCAGCTCCCTCCCCGCGTAATAGCCGAAGTCCGCCGTCCAGTCCCCCAGGATCGGGGCGGTGGTGGGAACGTCGTTGGCGCCCATCTCCTCGAGGAATCCGCGCATGCGCGCCTCCGCCTCGATCCAGTCCTGGGGGCCCGCGATGTGGTAGATCGAGCGGTGCCCCAACGAGATGAGGTGGCGCGTCGCGGCGCGGGCGCCCGCGATCTGGTCGACGGACAGGGCGCGCGCCTCCCCCAGCTCGGTCGACTGGAGGGTCACGTAAGGCACGTCGATGTGCATCGCGGCGATCGCCCGGAAGACGCGCACCTGCGGCGCGATGATCACCAGCCCCTCGATCGACTGCGCCGACAGGTGGGCGAGCGCGGCGGCGATCGAGCCCGGGTCGGAGGCGTCGATGTTGGCGGCGCTCACCCAGTACCCCTGGTCGCGGGCGGCCGATTCGATGGCCGCGATGCTGGATGCCGGCCCGTACTGCGTGGACGACGCGGAGAGCACGCCGATGGTCTGGGACCGGCTCGTGACCAGGGCGCGAGCGGCCCGGTTGGGCGTGTACTGCAGCTCCTGCATGACCTGGAGCACGCGCTCCCGCGTCGCATCCCGGATGCTCGGGTGGTCGTTGAGCACGCGCGAGACGGTCTGGTGCGACACCCCGGCGAGGCGCGCCACATCGCGGATGCTGGGCGGTCTCCCATTCCCGGCGTCGCTCATGTGGGCCTCCACGTCCGTGTGCACGGTCACATCCCGTTCGTGCCCATTATGGCGGCAAGCGGCTCCTCGTCCTATCACGGGATGTGACGTCACATCTGCGCGTCCCGGTTTCGGAGAATGAGAATGTCGCTGTCACATCCCGTCACATGGCGCCCGCGGCATAGGCTGGCGGCATGTCCGACCTCGGTCGCTACTTCCCCCTCTCGCAACGCCCCGACGTCGACGAGTCCGCCGTCACCTCCGACCGGCGGAACGCGCTTGCCGACGTGATCCTCGCCACCGAGGCCATGCTGCTGGGTGACCGCGACCTCGGCAGGGACTTCGCCGAACGCGCGGGCCTGGGAGCCGAAGCGGGCACGGGCGATCTGCGCCTCCTCGCCGAACAGGTGCGCGCAGGGAAGAAGCGCCCGATTCGCGCCCTCTCCCGGGCGGTGACCGCGCAGCTGGAGCTCGCCCGAGATCTAGGCGTCGTGGCACAGGTGGATCCGAAGACGATCGGCGCCGTGGTGCTCTATCGCACCGGCGCGGCGCCCCTCGAGATCCGCGCGGTGCTCACGGGGCATACCCTGCAGGCGACGGATGCCGAGTGGTCGTTCGGTCACGGCCCGGTGCTGCAGGACACCGCGCTGCGCATCCTCGCCTTCATCTGCGGCGTCTCGGACGAGGCGCCGCGGCCCCTCCCCTGAGCGGACGCTACGCTCGCACGATGACCGGACTTCGCTGGGGCATCCTGGCCACGGGCGGCATCGCCCACGCATTCGCCACCGACCTGCGGGCGGTCGGCATCGACCTCATCGCCGTGGGCTCACGCTCCCAGGCATCTGCCGACGCCTTCGCGGCGGAGTTCGACATCCCTCGCGCGTACCCGTCGTACGAGGATCTGGTCGCCGACCCCGACGTCGACATCGTCTACGTCTCCACCCCCCACCCCATGCACGTCGCGAACGCCTCGCTCGCGCTGGAGAACGACACCCACGTGCTGGTGGAGAAGCCGTTCACGCTGAACACGGCCGAAGCCGCGGCGATCCGCGATCTGGCGGCCGCGAAGGGGCTGCTCGCCATGGAGGCGATGTGGACCCGGTACCTGCCGCACATGGTGCGCATCCGGGAGATCATCGCCTCGGGGGCGCTCGGCGAGGTGCGCGCCGTGATGGCCGACCACACGCAGAGGATCACCGACGACCCGGCGCACCGCCTGAACGCCCTCGACCTCGGCGGCGGTTCGCTGCTGGATCTCGGCATCTACCCGGTGTCGTTCACATGGGACGTGCTGGGCGCGCCCGCGACGGTGCAGGCATCCGCCCGAATGCAGGACACCGGCGCCGATGCGGACGTCGCGACGATCTTCACCTATCCCGGCGGTCAGCTGGCGACGACCCTCTCGTCGTCCCGCACCCGCGGGCCGAACGCCGCGTCGATCCTCGGCACCGAGGCACGCATCGACATCGACGACGTCTGGTACGCACCGACGTCGTTCCGCGTGGTCGCATCCGACGGCACGGTGCTCGAGTCGTACCGGTCGGATGTCGCCGGCCGCGGCATGCAGTACCAGGCGTTCGCCGCGGAGCGGCTGGTCGCCGAGGGCAACCTCGCCGGCGACATCCTGCCCATCGACGAGACGGTCGGAATCATGGGAACCCTCGACGAGATCCGCCGGCAGATCGGCCTGGTCTACCCCGGCGCGCGCTGACCTCGGCACTCTCGGGGCTCCGGCCGGCAGCACCGCCTGTCAGACTGAGGGCATGCCCGACTCGCAGAACGCCCGCGTGGCCGTCTACCTCGACTTCGACAACATCGTCATCTCCTGGTACGACCGCGTCCACGGCCGCAA
>DASUQB010000065.1:0-2416 GCA_036280835.1 Microbacterium sp.
TGTGCAATATTCCCCACTGCTGCCTCCCGTAGGAGTCTGGGCCGTGTCTCAGTCCCAGTGTGGCCGGTCACCCTCTCAGGCCGGCTACCCGTCGACGCCTTGGTGAGCCATTACCTCACCAACAAGCTGATAGGCCGCGAGTCCATCCCAGACCGAAAAACTTTCCACCAAACCTCATGCGAGGAAAGGTCCTATCCGGTATTAGCTCCGATTTCTCGGGGTTATCCCAGAGTCCAGGGCAGGTTACTCACGTGTTACTCACCCGTTCGCCACTAATCCCCCCAGCAAGCTGGAGTTCATCGTTCGACTTGCATGTGTTAAGCACGCCGCCAGCGTTCGTCCTGAGCCAGGATCAAACTCTCCAAAAAAAATGGTCCCCAACACCCCAAAAGGCGCCAGGAAGTTCAATCACTGACAGAGAAACAACTGACTCGAAAATCAAATTGTCCATCAATCAAAGGAATCCCACCCCATCCGAAGACGAGGCCAGGGTTCAAAAAATTGGCATTGAACATAGTGCACGCTGTTGAGTTCTCAAGGAACGGACGCACCCGGGTCACGGCCGCGCGAAGCGGACGATCAACCGGAGCTGTTTCGTTCTCCGCCCGGTGATCCTCGCAGGACCGTTCCGGACGCTTCGAACCCGGACGATCGAGTCGTCATCAGGTTCGGGATTCTCGTGCCGCTTGAGGAGGAGAAGCTCTTTCGCTTCTCTCGCTCCTGTGGGGCAACGAATGAATACTTTACGGATCCCGGCGGGGTCCTGCAACTCGGCCCTGCATCCCGGGCGTGTCGCCCGTCATTCCGCCCATCTGGGCGCATCCGACCCCCACGGATGCGGCGGCTCGGACCAGGTCATCGCACCCGTCGGCGAGGCGATCGCGGGGAGTGCGATCCGCTGCGTGCCGGCGACTCCGGCGAGGTCGGTGGAGTGCGCCGCAGCCACGGCATCGCCGAGCGACCGCGCCGGCGTCGGGTCGGGCGTGCGCGGCAGACGCAGGAGCTCGGCCGCCGTCCGGCGCAGCGACATCCGTGCCAGCCACGACCCGCCCCCCGCCAGCCGCCGCTCGTGGAGCGTGCAGACCGCGGCGGCGAGGAGGTAGCCCGTGGCGTGGTCGAGCGCCTGCGCGGGCAGCACGCCGGGCGCGTCGGCGCCGCCCTCGACGACCGCGATCCCGCTCTCGGCCTGCACGAGGCTGTCGAACCCGCCGCGCGCGGCCGATGCGTCGTCGAATCCCCATGCCGACAGCTGCGCGATGACCAGTCCGGGGTACCGCACGGCGAGGCCCGCGGGGTCGAGCCCGATCCGGGCGAGGGACGCCGGGCGGTATCCGAGCACGACGACATGCGCGTCGCCGAGGAGTCCGTGCAGGGTGCGCGCCCCGTCCACGGTCCTGGCGTCGACCAGCGCGGTGCGCTTCCCCGGCCCGCCCTCGAGGTGCTGCCAGCCGATCTCGGGAGGACTCGGCGGGTCCACGCGCAGCACGTCCGCACCGAGCAGCGCGAGCGTGCGCGTGGCGACCGGTCCGGCGATCACCCGGGTGAGGTCGAGCACCCGCACGCCCGCGAGCGGGAGGCCTCGATCGGGAGCCGGACGTGCGCGGCGCGGCGGCGCGGCATCCGTCACCCGGGCGACGTCGACGAGCGGACCCGCGGCGAGCCGTGCGTCGACGGCGGGATCCTCCGGCGCCACCACGACGCACATGCCGCCCGCCGCGGTCACCTGGGCGGCGAGGGCATCGGCGGGCCATCGCGACACGGCGTCGTCCACGAGCGCCGGCACCGCGGCGTCCGTCGCCGTGAGCCCCAGCACCCGGCGGAGCGCCGCCGCATGATGCGGGTAGTTGCCGTGCGTGCGCACCCATCCGTCGCGAGCCCGGCGGAAGCCGGACAGGGGCGACCACACGTCCGGCGCCTCGCCGTCGAACCGGGCGACGCGCTCGCTCCGGAACGCGTTGGCGATGCGATCGCCGTCGAGGCGGATCGAGCCGGGGCTCGCGCTCGGGGCCCATCCGGCGAGGCTCGCGGCGGCGACGGATGCCACGGCGAGCGCGGAGACGTCGAGCCGGGCCGGCAGCGGCGCGGTCGGGAGGGGCGCGAGGCGGTCGAGCTCGGCGGCATCGCGCCCGAGCTCCGACCACACGCGCGCGAGGAGTCGGTCGGCGGCTCCTCGCATCATCACGGCCTAGCGGACGAAGACGCCCGCGAGGGTCTTCTTGCCGCGCCGGAGGACCGCCATGCCACCGGACGGCACGCGGTCGGAGATGGTCGCCGTCTCATCGTCGACGCGCACGTTGTCGAGCGAGACGCCGCCCTGCGCGATCGCCCGGCGGCCCTCGCTGAGGCTCGAGACGAGTCCGGTGTCGAGGAGCAGCTGCGCGACCGGCGCACCCGGCTCGGCCTCGGTGTGCGGCAG